>NZ_JBDKWZ010000014.1:0-184983 GCF_039710355.1 Rapidithrix thailandica
AGACTTAAACAGCGGATCCACCGACAAAAACTTCCCAATCTCTGGGTTGTACAGGCGGAAGCCGTAATCCTGGATCAGGTGCTGGTTGCCGAAGTCCTTGTCGTTTTCCTTCCCGTTAAAGCCGTAACGATAGCTCTCATCCGAGTAGTTCCGCCCGGCCATTTGCTTGCCGAAGGGCGGACGGCTAGTCTCGGACAGCTTGTCGAAGTAATCTGAAGCACTTAACACTTCGGAGGCCCGGCGGTTGTCCTTGTATTTCACCCGGTCGGTGATACTGGCTAAAACATTGGACTAGGCGTCTGCCCCAAGGTGGTTGCTTAACTCGTACTGACCCAGCTCTCCGGCCTGGGGTTGGCTCTCTTCTGCTTGTCCTTCCGGTTGGATAGAGCGTCTAAATAGCCCTACCCGGCTGCGGCCGTACACGGGTTGCTCGATTTGGGTTATGCCTTTCAGATACTTTAAAGTAGTCGACCAGATGCTTAAGAATCTAAAAAACGTCATGATTAGCGTCATCTAAAGCATATACACAACACTTTAAGACAAAATAGGATGAGTGACAAGTGTTTTTATATTTTACATTCCAAAAACTCATCTAATAAATCAAGTAATAAAACTGATGCTTTTTGTTCATTTTTTTCTGCCAGTTCCTGAAATATAAAACTTGACCAATGAATACTAAAATGACTATTAAACTTTCCTCTCAACCAATTTTGAAATTCGTCAGATAGTTGTATTTCTGAACTGTTTTCTATTCCTAGTTGGTAACCCATCAAAAAAGATGTCAACCCTTTATAGGTATTATCAAAAAGGTATATTCCTCTTCTATTTCTAAGATTTAGAATAAGTACTTTAAATTTAAGATATATCATTTTACTACATTTTTGAAGTCTAAATATTCTCCATAGTCGAATAACTTCTGATATTCACTAACTTTCATACTTGTTGGACCTGTAATTCGATCATAAATCATATCACCTTTTCTGACAGCATAATGTTCTACAAATTCGCTTGAAATAAGTTCACCTTTTTTGTATAAACGGGCCCAATACCTGGGGCTCCATACTTATCTTTTATTTTAATTATATCTCCACCCAATACCTTTTGTATTTTATCTGCACACATCTTGCAATTACCTCCACCAACAGTTAGATCAGCTACAGATGCTGTTGTCTTCTTCCATGGCCACTTACCAAATGAAGGAGAATTTCCATCCTCAGGGTCAACAATGGATAAAGCAAGTCTTTTTTGAAGTTTTTCGGGTACTCCTTTTCTCACTGCGTATTCCAGCATTTCATTCCCTGTCCTTGTTAAACCCCACTGGACGCCTTTTCGAACGGCCTTGCCAAGCCCGAACGATGCGGCCAATTCTATGGCTTCGTATTCAATATTAACAGGTACTATACTCCCGTTTGGATACCACTGCCCATCGTATTCATGATAACCCCGTTTCTTCATATAAATTTTATAAGCAGGGCTATTCCTCCATCGCTCATATGCTATCCTATAGGCCTCTTGTTGTTCAAGTTCAGGAGCTACTTTTAATGCATACTCTATGTTCTCTGTATGTTGAGTATAGGGAACATGGTCACTTCCATGTGTATAGCCAAAATCTACACTGAATTTGCCTATGGTAGATTTCCTTTCAGCTCCCTCCAGGTCTATTCCATCAATTACGCGATTTTCAGCAAAGGCATAAGTACTATTCCATGGATAATCCGGGGCCAACGGATCCACCGACAAAAACTTCCCAATCTCCGGGTTGTACAAGCGGAAACCGTAATCCTGGATCAGGTGCTGGTTGCCGAAGTCCTTGTCGTTTTCCTTCCCGTTAAACCCGTAACGGTAGCTCTCATCCGAGTAGTTCCGACCGGCCATTTGTTTGCCGAAGGGCGGACGGCCAGTCGCGGACAGCTTGTCGAAATAGTCGGAAGCGCTTAACACTTCGGAGGCCCGGCTGTTGTCCTTGTATTTCACCCGGTCGGTGATCGTGGCTAAAACATTTGACTAGGCGTCTGCCCCAAGGTGGTTGCTTAGCTCGTACTGGCGGTGGCCCAAGGCCAGTTCTCCGGCTTGGGGTTGGCTACCGGCTGTCCGAGGCCTCAGTGAGTTACAGAAGCTGGTCGAAAAGGAAACCATACTCTCCATCATGAACGCATACATTCAGGACAGCAAGATCAAACAGGCTTACACCTCCTAACAATAACCCCATCCTTAAAAACCCAAAACCCAACCGTCCGTTAGTTTTGGGCGATGGGATTTCTTATGCCGAACGGCTTTGGCCTACGCTTCTTCTGCGTGACGCTGATCCCATGATGTAAGTATATGTTTCACGCGTGGCAAACGAGCGTTAGTGAGGTTTGCAAATGCCCCCACACGGCTAGCCCGTAATCCAATTGTGCCAAGCGAGTGGGATTTATAGCTTGTCTTCAAACCATTTAAAACTATCTGAGGGATGAACACTTTCCTTATGTAACAACCAACTTACATCGTTAATTAAATCAAAGATTTTTTTCGTTGGAACCGGTTTATTAAAGACTTTTTTCATTTCACTTAAGTTATTTAAAATCTCGTTTTGTATTGATTCCCCATAACTCTCTATTCTCCTCTTCATTAAACCCAAAACTTCTAGGTAACTTTTTCTAATTGATTTTTCATCAATAAATTCTTCTAGGTACAAATCCATAAAAGAAATATTATTCCCAGATAATTCCTCTAAATAACTATTAATAGTTGGCTTTAACACTCCTCGGCTAGGGCAATCATTTGAAGAAACAATGAAAAAGTAAATAAAAACATGAAGAATAGAATCTGTTACACATACTGTTCTTTCGTATCCGCCTTTTTTTGTTGAAATATAAGAGTGTGCCATATTTTTTTAATTATATGAGTTATTTAATTATATAAGTCTTTTTTGCAACCTCTTCACCCATGTTATTAACTGCATTTTGAACAGTTTCTTTTTGCTTTTGTGTCATCTTCCTTATATCAATTAGATAATAGTCAATTGACTTATCTCTAAAATGCTTTTTGAAGGCACCTTCCATCCATTTATTAAAGCTTTTTTCATCAAGAGCCCTTCCTCCTGTTCCAAAATGAGATACCCTTTTATTTCCAAAAATATATGCATCCACACCCTTTTCTAGGGATTCAGAGACTTTCCCTCCTATCGATTGTTCAAAAATAGCTAGCCCATCAGCTTCAAATTTGTCAAGATTACCTCCATCAGGATCAACAAGCTTTTCTATTTCTTTCCTTCTAGAATTTATCTTTAAACCTTTAATTATTTTGGACAATGCAGATGCAGTAGGGGCTTTTGCAAGAAAACCTGTTGTATTACCTGGTTTTAATACGGCTGTAACTTGCTAGTACATCGGAAAGCAGTTGTACACTCCCTTGAAAAGCAGTTTGTTTCGTTTTTAGCTTAAACTCCCTGTTTTCCTTCACAACCGTAAAGGTTTCATTTACGACATTATATGGTATATCCGATATATCATACCCTTCTCGCTCTGCTACTATACTGATTAATTGATAGCGTAATTCTTGGTTAAAAAGAATGGGTATTATTACGATATTGCTTAGACCATCTACTGCACCATTCCACATTTGATCTGCCATTATCCCATATTTACGCATGAACATTTCATCGGAATAATAATACTCCTCCGCTCCATCCAAATCAATCGTTTGTATTGGCGTATTCCCCGCAAACTGATAAGGTGTATACCATGGATAATCCGGGGCCAACGGATCCACCGACAAAAACTTCCCAACCTCCGGGTTGTACAAGCGGAAGCCGTAATCCTGGATCAGGTGCTGGTTGCCGAAGTCTTTGTCGTTTTCCTTCCCGTTAAAGCCGTAACGGTAGCTCTCATCCGAGTAGTTCCGACCGGCCATTTGTTTGCCAAAGGGCGGACGGCTAGTTGGAAATAGTCCGAGGCACTTAACACTTCGGAGGCCCGGCGGTTGTCCTTGTATTTCACCCGGTCGGTGATAGTCGCCAAGACATTTGACTAGGCGTCTGCCCCAAGGTGGTTGCTCAGTTCGTACTGCCGATGGCCCAAAGCCAGCTCTCCGGCCTGGGGTTGGCTCTCTTCTGCTTGTCCTTCCGGTTGGATAGAGCGTCTGAACAGCCCTACCCGGCTGCTGCCGTACACAGGTTGCTCGCTTACCTGCTGGTCTTTATAAATCGCCAGCACATTGCCCGATATTTCATCCGAAGCACCCCGTACATAGTGGGTCATCTTGGTGATTGTGCCTACTTTCACTCCCTTGTATACCCGGTTGCCCGAGCTGTATTCTTACGGGTTGAGCCAACTGCCAGCCAGGAACAACTGTGAACTAGGAACGGACCGAGCCAAACGTAAATATCGGATTTCAAATCCTACGATAGAACTTCGGAATTTGTAATTCCGAACAACGGGATAAGTGACACAGTTTCCATCAAAACTCATTAAACTTCATCTGAGTACCTGAAAAAATTCACCTTATACTCAAAATCTCTGACCTCACCATTAACTAAAACATTTAAAACCTTAACTGTTACTTCTTTTTTTGGCACAACAACCTCTTTCAAATTTTCAACTTCCCATACTAAAGTAGGGTCATAGATTTCCTCAAATGGCAATATTTTTATTTTAAATTTTTGACCGGAATTCGGTAGTACACTCGACAGTAGTGCACTCGAAATAAGGATGGTATTATTAAAAATTTGGCAATGGAGAAGAATTTTGTAGTATGGTGATTGAACAAAATCTAACTACATGAAAACTTGCCCGCATTCTGAAAGTCAGTCTCCACTGGGTGAAGCAGAAGGCCCGGTGCTGTTGGCAAAAAGTGAAAGATCTGCTGCCGGCAGTAAGCCTTTATTGTCTGGAAGCAGATGAGATGTGGAGCTTTGTAGGGGCGAAAGATTGTCCGGAATGGCTGTGGTTGGCTGTAGATAGGCGGACAGGCTTGGTGGTGGATTTCCATTTGGGCAGTCGGGATGAGGCTGGGGCATGGGGCTTATGGCTGAGTCTTCCGGAAGCGTTACGCGAAAAGGCCTTGGTGTTCACCGATGGTTTGGCGGCTTATGAAGCCATCTTTGCCCCAGGTCAACATCAAGTCCGAAGGAAAAAAACAAACCACCAAGATCGAACGCCTGAACAATACCCTGCGGCAACGCTGCGCAAGGTTAGTGCGGAAAAACCTGGCTTTTTCCAAAACTTGGGAAAACCATTGGCTGGCTATCTGGTATTTCCTCTACCACTATAATCTTGACAAATTGGCAAAAAATCCATTCTTATCTTTAGTAAATTACCCAAATTTTGGCATTTATATAATTTATAACCTACCAGAAAAGGAAAGAGACAGTCTGTTAATGACCATTGATAATTTCATCAAGGCCGCTAAAATCAACTTGATGTAAAAAAAGACACCACGAATGATAGCTATATTTTTAATTATCAATAGAACTGACCCCTATTTTTTTTAATTCTACTAATTCGAATGGGGCTGGATAAAGTTTATCATCGACTTCTTTTCTGCCTCCATCTTCATCAACAATACATCCACATATATCACAGCAAAAAAATAATTCTTTCTGCCCTTTATAGGTCATTGCTCGAAGATTATCATCTCCGCAACAAGGACACTCCTTATCGGATTTAAAAACTAAAAGTTCCCAAAGAACATCACGAACTTTAACAATAGGCCTTTCAAATGATAGTTCTGTCGATTTTAGTATATCATACTCAATCAGTTCTTGCAAAGAGTACCAAGGTTTTATATTTAAGATGCCATCCAGGTCACTGACTTCTTCAAAATATGCCAAATATTCATGATATAAATTTTGAACCTTAGAATCTTTAATCTTTTTTATTCCTCGAATCCAATCGAATAAAATGATTAACAAAGATTCTCTATTTAATTCATCTCTTTGCTGTTCTATTTTTAATTGTAATTCATTCCATTTTTCTAAAACAATATGACTCATGGCGCAGCTACTGGGTACGTTGTTATTAAATTTCCTTTGGAATCTGTAAGCACTTTCAACCATGATGTGGTTCCGCCCCCTTGTTTTAAGCTGGCATTACCTATGGTTTTACCTACATTTACAGTCCTAACGAACTGCCCCCCCTTCAACTGCTGATAACGGAGAATTTATCACAGACTCACTTTGTAGTATTCCCCTTAACTCTGTTTGAGAAATACTAAATACAGATCTATTATTACCTAAGGCTCTATTAAAATGACCATTGACAACATGGTTCCATCCTTCCGATACAGGTTGTCCTGTTGAAGGTCTTAAAGGTGTAAATCTAGTTTGGCCATTTGCAAGATTAATCCTTGTTGCATCACCTGTCACCGACTTAGCGGCAACACTTACATTCTCATAACTGGAATTTGCAATACCAACTTTTAGCCTAAACCCAGAAAAAATCTCATCTCTTGGAACCTCAACCTTTAAGGTTTTTAATGCCTTAACACCCTTTACCCCCAAGTAAACAATTGTTTGCCGGCCATATAACCATCAGCAATATCTACCCCCAACCTCATTGCATTTTCATGTGCAGGGAATGCACTTGGATGATAAATAATATTGGTCTTCCAGTCCGTCCAAATCAACTGCTGCAATCGGCGTATACCAAGGATAAGAACTAGTCAACGGATCCACGGACAAAAACTTCCCAATCTCCGGGTTGTACAAGCGGAAACCGTAATCCTGGATCAGGTGCTGATTGCCGAAGTCTTTGTCGTTTTCCTTCCCGTTAAAGCCACAACGGTAGGCTTCATCCGAATACTTCCGGTCAGTCACTTGTTTGCCGCGAGGGAAGTAGATCACTACATTGCTCAAAGTATCGAAGCGGCATTCAGTACAGTTTTCTCCTTTCATCACTTTGGACACCACCGGCCAGCAATTCAACGCCCGCCTACACAATCAGTAAAGGTGTGGTCATATAAGAGATGAAAGTTCACTTTATTGGATTTTTTATAGAAATAACTAAGTTTAGGGGAAAACTAAAAAACTACTTATGAGTGGCACAGGAAGTATTTGGAATAGTATAGACTTCTTTAATAATCCGTTCTTTTGATTTTAGAAGAGAAACTATACGACATAATAAAAACAGCTAAAACTCCATATAGCCAACGATAAAAAATAGTGAATAAGAGTGCCGAATTATGAAAAATAAAGAATTACACCCTTTACTTCAAGTATTTCTAACATTGCTATTTGTGGCATTGTTAATGATGTTTTTTGTGTCCTTTGGGATAGAATATTTACCGAGTAATGATTTTGACAAGATTCGCAAAAAATATGGAATAGAACTTCATTTAGCCATGGTTATCAGCTCTTTAAGTGCTATGTTTTTTATTTATTTTAATTTAAGATTTAGAGTAAATAAAAGTAGGGCCAGATTATACGAAACCGAACCCATTTTTCATTGGAATTATGAAACGCGATACTGGCAGAGTTTCAAAACCAAAGAATTTCAGAAAAAAGGGCTTTTATATTTTCTAAAAATCTTATTAATATGGGTACCTATCGGGTCTTTTTTGTTTTTTCTTTACAAAGAAGTAGAACCTATGGTTTCCATTGTTCTATTATTACTAATTCTGATTTTAACAATACCTATGATTCCCTTTACGCTGGGTAAGTTCATTCATCAACTAAAAAATCAATTATTTCAAAACAAATATGAAGTAAAAATTTACAAGAATGGACTAACTATAAATGAGGCGTATTACCCGTATAATCATTACCTAAATAGTAATAACAATCTTCGTTTAGTGGATATTGAAAAACTTAATTTATACAACACCAGTTGTTTGAAGTTTGTTGTAAAAAAGGCATTTTACTCCCCAGCGAGCCCTGATGGAGGTGGTTTTGGTTCGGTAATAAAAAGAACGGCTCATATTTTTATACCAATTCCAAAAAATCAGGATATAGACTTAAGTAAAATAAAAAACCATGTAAACCTGAAAAACCAGACACAACGTTGCCTGTAACTTATAGTAAATGCTATTATGCTTTCAAGCATTTTCGATCTTAGCCTAGTTTATCCTTACAAGCTTTAAAACCACTACCGGCTACCTGTGCGACCGTTAGCCGTAATTTGAGAAACCCAATAATTTATTAAATATTCCGCTTTTCATATTTAATGAAATAGAAGTGAATTAACCTTTTTCTTTTTCCTGAAAAATGTTTCAAAAACGCCTCCTCTGTGTTACTTTTTTCAACAATAGCTTTGGCTATTCTCTTCAAAAAGTGCCTTGATGAGCCGATTTTGATTCCATCTTCGGTCAAAAACTATAAGTTTAAACCACTTCATAAACTACACATAGCCCGGAACGTTGCCAGCAATTAATAATATTTTCAATATGCGATTTGAGTTTACAGAACCAGGGTAATTTTGGGTGAATGCCATGGGTTTTCTACATTCACATTCCGTTAGCTTATTTCTTACAGCTACTTTTATTTTAGCATTTTCTTTTTAGTTCAATAGTTCGAGTTGCCAACCAAGTTCTGTTTTCAGAGATTTATGTTGAGCTTCACTCAAAAACGTCTTATCCTGTTGTGTATTCAGCGGTTATTGTATAGATGCCATGCCGTTTATTTGAGTTAATGGTTGGCCAAGGTCGTACCAATCATCATAGTATGATGGTTTGAAATTATATTCATCTTCACCACAAACAAATTGTACTTCAATTGGGCCTTCAGATGATTTCCACTTTTCAATGATGTTAGTTGGAGAAAAGATACCCTTTGTGAATACTTCCATTTCTTCAAGGAAGACTGTATAAGAGTTATTCTCTTTCATCACATCGCCTTCTAAATCGAAATGCATCATTTTTGAGTTGTCCAGGGAGGCAATACTTACTGTCTCTTCAACAAAACGTTTGTTTAAGATTTTTCTAGACTCTTGAGAAGGAGCATATTCTTGATTCTCAAAAAAGCCATTTTCCTTTAAAATTTTAAATATCCGGGATTCGTTAAAGTCGAATTGGGAATTCCGCTCTTGTTGAAGTTGAGGGATATCTAAAAGTGATTCATCTTCAAATTTATGCTCTACGTAAAACAACCAATCATCAGTGTCCAATGATCCTCCTGATTCAAAATATTCTTTCAACTTATCATAAAGGGTCTTGCTGATTAATTCATTCTTCCGGTGAATATCAAGCTCTTCAATTTGCTCTTCCATGTTGTTGGTTCTTTCCACGGGTTCGAACAAGAAGTTAGAACTAGGCAGATGATTACTATAAAACTATATTTCGACATCAATAAATCAGTAATGCTAACAACCGAATAAACACCATTACTGACGTTTATCCGCACTATATTCTACCTCTAATCTAGTATTTTTCTTAATTTTTTCAAGAATACTTGTTGCAGAATATTTCCACTTTCTTGCCAACAGTAGATCATTGGCGGCAGCCGCTGCTGCGACTGCCGCCACTTTTAGGAGTGTAGCCGTAATATTTACAGGCTGGTGTTAGGCATGCACTCAATAAGTTTCCGGGCTAGCTTAACGGTAGTCAGCCACCGGCTTATTTGTAAAAGTCTTGGGCCTCATCCCAAATTTCACCTTTCCATTACGTTAAGCCTTTCCGATGTATTGGGAAGGGACGTTTCATTTCCAAACCAAAACCAGGGATTGAGTCCGTTTTAAACGATGGATTCAACCGTGTTAAGGAGCTTTTTATATTTCTTTTTCAATCTCTATTCCGACTTTGCCATAGAAATCTTCATTCCCAGCTTTGGTTTCCAATAAACTATGAGCTTTACCGATCTCTGACAATGAAAAGACCTTGTTTAAAATCGGTTTTAGCTTTTTGCTTTCTACCAATTGGGTCAGTTCATCCAATTTTTTTCTATTCTGTCGATTAAAGACAAAATGGTAGGTGGCATTTTTCCCCCAGGCCTCAATAAGGTTCTGAGGTTTCTCAATATCAACCAATGTAACTACCTGCCCCATCTGACTGAGTATTTTCCCGCTATCAGCAAGGGTAGTGCCTCCTATGGTGTCAATTATTACATCCACTCCTTTATTGCCTGTCATTTGCCGAATAGCATTGATGTAATTTTCATTTTCGTAGTCAATCACATAATCGGCACCTAATTCCATAAGAAAGTCATGATGCACTTTTCTTGCTGTAGTAAACACAATTCCTCCCATAGCCTTGGCAATTTGAATGGTTGGTATGCCTACACCTCCGGCACCCCCGTGAATCAAAATAGTCTGGTTGATTTTGAGTTGTGCCCTGGTAACTAGCATCTCCCAAGCGGTGCCTGCTGCTAAGGGAAGCGTTGCGGCTTCCAGATGGCTAAGACTTTTTGGCTTCAGGCCAATGATAGACTCGTGGGCACAGTGATATTGCGCATAACTTCCTTGCCCCTTAAAAATCTCAGGGGTGTAGTACACTTCATCACCGACTTTGAAGTTTTCTACTCCCGGGCCAAGTTCTACGATCTCACCAGAGACATCATGGCCCGTGATGACAGGCAAGTCCAATTCATTTTTATAATCCCCCCGGCGCACTTGGTAGTCCAAAGGATTCACAGAAGTGGCAAAGACCTTGACTAAAACTTCCCTGAACTTAGGTTGCGGCATTGGTATGTCTACCATTTCGAAATTTTCAACAGAGCCGAACTCTTTTAACATTACTGCTTTCATGATTAATATATTTAGTAAATTAGGTAAATACCTAAATGATAAATTAAAAAAATATCTACAGTTTCTCTTTTATATATATTGCTAACTCTTGGATAGATTTTTCATTTCTTTTATAATATGTCCATTGTCCCTTTCTTGTGGCAATCAAAATATTCGCGGCCGACATAGTTTTTAAATAATCAGAAACGGTAGGCACGGACATGCCGGCCTTTTCGGCAATATCGGATACACATACACCTAATGCTGGCGTGTCTTCGCTCAGTTCCTCTTCAGGAAAATGTGCAAAGGGGTCTTTTAACCATTTAAGAATATTTAAACGTGTTTCGTTTGATAAAGACTTAATGATTGCCAACAATTCCATAGCTGCGAATTTAGGGAATTCCCTAAATACCTACAAGCTTTCATTGAAAATTCTGTAAAGTCCATTCCACTGCATTCCGTCTCTCTACACTTCGGGAAAAGAGCTTCACTACAATGTATTAGACATTTTAATAGGAGACAAAGGGTATTTATCCTCTTCCCTGTACTGGATATGTCCCATATGGTTAAGATACGACAGGAAGCACCCATGAGGACTAACCAAAATTAGTATGCTAAGCAGGGCTGGATGGGGCGTTTGAACACCCACTGCCATACTCCGGTTGTTCAATTTGAGTTATGCCCCCTCAGTAACCTTAGTTATTAAGATTTCCCTAAAAACTTAAGCCCAAATGGAGCTTTGAGATTAAATGTACTTCTTACTTCTTTGCTGTTTAAGAGCAATATAATGGTAGCGGAAATAGCTAATTCAATTATATAGGTCACCCAATTGGTAATATAAACCTCTTGTAGTTTATAAAGCAAACCATGATAAAGGTAGTATAACAAATTTCCTACATATAAAACATTCATTAGATACCACCCCCATTTTTTTGATAAAAGTACCCCTATTATACCAGTAGAAAAAAACAGTATAAAAGTAAGTATTAAATATATTGACAGCATTACTTCTGAAAAGAAATCTACAGGTAAGTAATATTCACCTATTAACTCCGGAAAGGATAAATAATCAACATATATAGTAGTAAAAATCCCGAAAAAGTAATTCGCAAAAAGAATCCAACAAACTACTTTCAATAGTAATGGATAGTATTTACTTATATTCATATAGCTTTTATAAATGATCGAACAAGTAGTCTTTAAAATTGTATGACTGTATTTTTCTTAGCTAACTCAATCAAATGTTTTTTTAACCTTTCAATAGTCAACCCCGTTCGAACGCCTATTAAGTATACCTCATAGTCGGTAAATATTAACTCTTTATATTTTTTACTTATACATAATTTTATTGATTTATCTGTTTTTGTCAAAGTTGATTAATTTAATTACTATCACTTTGTTTTTCCTTCTTTTTTATTGGGGTGATAGGAACTAACCCAGATTGATAATGGCTATGGCGTAAGCTATAAATAAATTCACCAAACTCTTCAATCATTTGTTTATCTACATCTATTTTACCTAAGCCCCTTAATCCAAGGCCTGAGTATTCGATACAATAATATCAATGCTGTTATAATAATAAATGGAACAAACATTCTCCATCTATTAGCATTACATTTATTATAATCTTCTAATTTTAATAAGAAATTGTGATTTGTGGACAAGGCAAAAACATCAACGGTTCTTCGATGAACATCACTATGTTTTATGCTAATATTTATCTGTTTTCCCGGATTCAATTTTAAAACTTCCGCGGCCTTGCATGCATCAAATGAACAGTCTATAAGATCATAATTCTTATCATCTTCTTGAACCCTAACCCTAATAAACTGGCTCGGCATATCACCACCGGTTTCTCCAAGAAATGGCTTTTCCCGGAGAGTTCTTATTATTGTTTTTAACTCATTTTTTTCAAGAGGAATTTTTATATAATATCCGTATAAACAACTTACCGAGGCAAATAGTAGTAACCCTATGACAGTGCTATTTTCATTAATTATTTTCATTTTAGGTCTTAATTCTCCGAAGTTGCTTTAGTTTTATCCAAATGCTCTTCTTTAATATCTTTTACCACCTTGCGTATAGCTTTTTTCAATAAATCAGTACCCACCTTCTCATTCCAGGCTTCTGAATTTTGTCGTTTATCCTCTTTTCAGGAGTATAAAATATATCTTCCAATCCTTATTATTTAATAAGGAAAAGCGCTTACCGGAAGACAAACTTACGGTCGAGGAAAAACTTGATGGTATAGCCGATACCTAAACCTATGACCCCACCCAGGTATTTGGCCCAGTCGTAGTGTAAAAAATAATCAAATGCGAGCTCTATTCCCCAAAAAACTAAGGTGGTTAATCCTCCCATCAAAGTGTAAAAGGTAAAGGTACTGGCTTCTTGTTGCAGATTGTCTACCGTATGCTCGGTGAAGATGAATTTCTTATCTAAGATATATTTGATGACCAACCCTGACCCGGTTCCTATCATCATGGCCAAATATATTTGAAAAGGCCCATGATACAATTCAAAACAGGCTTTTTGCGACAATAGGTTGACCACTGTGGCAATGATGGCAAATAATAAATATCGGATCAGCATGAAGCGTATTGGTTATTTATGAACATGAAACAACATTGAAAAGTCCTCCCTCCTATCCTTCCAGAACTTTTTCCGGTTTCTTCTTTTTGGCAAATGTATAATCTTTTAACTGAAGTAGCCTTTTTTCAAATGCATGGTAACTCATCAGGGATACCAACAGTACTATCAAAAAATAGGCGAGAAAAGACAGAAACATATTGGGCATGTAGGCATGCAGCAGTTTTTTGTGAAAGACAAAAATCACCCAATGGTACAAATACATTCCGTAGGAAATTTTGCCAATCATTACTAAAAAGCTATTTTCCAATACTTTCGCTACTTTCCCACCCCAGCCAGAGGGATTGATTAAGAGTAAAATGAACATCATGGAAAAGAAGTTCAAGAGAGTATACGACCAAACATGCTGATAGTTGGCCGTTCCGCCGATTGGAAAACCCAAGGAGGAAATGCCTAATTGTACACCGTCTTGTTTTAGAAAATAATAATTACTCAGCCCTGCCAAAAGTACCAGACCCAAAGCCCATAGAAAACCTTTCCCGGGTTTTTGAATCTTTTTGTGAAGGCCCCACACCGGAATTAAGGCCCCGAATGCAAAGGCATCCAGATGGCTTAATGTAAAGCGATAGACGATCTCTCCTATCACTTCTTCCGGGTAAATGCCCTGCGCTTCTATCCAATGACAGAAGAAATACCGGGCTAAGGGAGATACAATCATGATGCCTGGTAACACCCATTTTAACTGTTTTTGACTTAGAAAGAAAATGACAAAAGGCCATACCATATAGAATTGCTCTTCCACCGCCAAAGACCAGAAATGGGTAAAAAAGGCATCAAAGTCATAGCCAATAAAAAGAGGTGCGAGATTAAAGGTATAGGTGAATAAATAGGGGGCTTTTTGCGGAAAGGTATCCGGTTGCCGAATCAATAGAAAAAGAAGGGCGACTCCCAACAAATACAAGTAATACAAAGGAAAAATCCGTACGGACCTCCGCCAATAAAACCTTTTGACATAAGGTCCAAATGTATAGGACTTGCTTTTCATCAGAATAGACGTGATCAAAAAGCCGGAAAGGACGAAGAATAATTGTACGCCTATCCAGCCTACTTCCAGGACAAAAAAGAAATGAAAAAAGATCACCAAAAGGATGGCTACTGCCCTAAGTCCGTCTAAGCTTCTGATATAGTGCATGTTGGTATTGGATTATTTGTCTATGTAGTCGTTTCTCCTTCCATGAAATAAAGGAGTCACCGGATGATTTTTCGATTGCCATCCGGTGACTGTATTTTAAATTACCTTTTTAATAATTTAATCACTTTATCAATTGAGTTTCCATCGGAAATTTTCAAGAGGTACAGACCTTTTCTTAAGGACTTTCCTGAAAAATCCAAGGTCACTTCCTTCTCGCCCGTTTGTAAAGTCACCCTGCTCCTGTATACAATACTTCCACTGGCATCCATCATCAGGATATAGACCTCCTTAGTTGCTTCTTCTACATCTACCGTCAGGTTGAGATAGGTATCAAATGGATTTGGCCCCGCCTTAATTTCCCGGTTGCCCAATACTTTTTCCACTTCATCCCCTATTTTTACTTTTGAGGCATAATTAGATGACAAAGAAGACGGACTGGCAAATGCCATACGGGCATTAGGGATACTTGTCACTTCCGAACCATCCTGATGATACGGATAAGCTTCCACAATCATCGCATTGAAAATCGACCAGTTTTGCGGACTGGTAATGGTGATGATCACTTCGTTGTTCTCATTCGGTTTTACACCTCTGATAGCTTCCGTACCCGTAGTATTGTTGGTGGCATCTGCAACGACAGTCTTATTCCCTATAGCAAAATCCGTAGTGACCGTGAAATTCATTTCAATGGAATTGAAAAATACAAAATTATAACGCATGGACTGATCCAAGCCCCGAACCACAATTTTAGCCACTTCATCGGTTTCCATAAAGAAAAAACTCTTTAATACCTTGTCGGGGTACACTCCGGAATTGTTGCCGGTACTCATTCCCCAGTCATTTGCTCCTGTCAACGCCTGTTCGAATTCCAGCTCCAAGCCTGTAGCATAGTCATCTTGATCTACCAAGCCGTTAAAGGCATCGCCATTTCCGGGCAAAATCCCCAAATTGTTCCAAGGGGCCGGGGCATTGTATTGGTTATCATCGTTCATATTGATCATCACGGAGTTCAACAGGGTCGTCCCTACGCTTACTTCTGACATGGAGGTTTCCGTGCCATAAACGGTTTCTACTTTATAGAAATAATGCGTACCCATACTCAAACCCGTATCCGTATAGCTTGTTTGGCTACCTACATAGTCCAAATGATACGGCCCGTCAGCTTCGGTAGCTTTGTACAAATAGTAACTTGTGGCTTGGGGCACTTCTACCCAATCAACTTGCATGGTAGAGCGGGATGTACCATACGCGGTTACTTTGGTGGCAGCCGGACCCGGGGAGGCATTGGGATTGTCAAACGCTTCAATCACCATTCCGTTTACATAACCGGCCTGTGCACCGGAGCCTTTACTCACCGTTACAAGTACTTTTCCATTCACATCCGGCTCTATATCACTGAGCAGTGCATATGCTTGGGTATTTCCATCTACCTGTACGGTTGCGGATTTCTCACCAATGGTATATTTTGTTTCTCCGTTATCCGAAATACCATTGCCGCGGAACACACTACTTGCCACAAATTTGAAAGCATACAATTTATCGATTTCTAAGCCGCTTATTTCAAATTGAACGGATTGTGGGGTATTGTTTAAGCCAAACCAATAGTATTCTTTCAATACATTGTCCGGCACCATCCCGGAATTATCTCCTGTGGTTGCCCCCTGGTTATAATCCCCTCCCCAGGCAGTGAGGAATTTCACATTGACATTGGTGGTATTACCGGTTTCGTCTGTCAGGTTAGCAAACAAATCATTTTGTTGAGGGGCTTTTGCCGTATTGTTCCAACCGGTACCTGCCAGTGCATTTTTAGTAAAGTTCAGATTTACTGCATACAGTTTTTCCTTTTTCACTTCAATATCAAACCACTCCGAGCGGGAACCATAGTCATCTGTTGCGGTCAACTCCAAACCATAGTACCAACCAATATCTTCTGATCCGGGCATCAAAGTAATTTCCCCCGTACCATTGTTAAAATCCGTAAACCGGGCAAAAGAAGGCAAGCTATATACATTTAAAGAAACATCTCCTTGAGGTACGGAACTGATGCTTACCGGTACGGTCAACGAGGAATTGGCTTCTACGACAATATTTTCCAAAGGGGTAATGACCGGAGGATTTGCCGGAATACCCACTGAAGCAACTTCCGAAAAGGCAGAAAGCCCGTTGGCATTAAATGCCCTTACTTTATAGAAATACGTGTTATTTCCATTGACATTTTTATCGGCAAAAGAAGTGGCATTGGCTGAAGCTGTTCCTATTTGCGTATATGGCCCGTTTTCCGTTTGAGAGCGGAAAATTTCGAAACCCGTCTCATTAAACGGCACATCTTTCCATTGCATTTCCACCTGATTGTTTGCATACTCCACGGCAAATGCTGCAGGAGCGGCCGGGCTACTCCCATCGTCAAAGGCAGACTCAATCACTAAGGCATTCAAATATCCTACAGCCGTGCCATCCTCGGCTTTTGACAAGGTAATCTGCACTTGCCCGTTAGCATCCGGACTAATGTTATGAATCGTGACCGTATTTTGCCGGTTATTTTGTGTATAGAGAGCTACCTTTGCCCCATTTATCGTATATTCCGTGGTACCATTATCTGCTACTCCTGTCCATTTACTGCTCGCAAAGAAGGTAAAGGAATAAGTTCTTTGTACATCCAAGCCACTCACATTCAAACTGGGCCTTTCCGGAGCACCAAAAATACCGAAATAATAATAATCTTTGATGACTGCATCAGAATATACTCCCGAATTATTGCCTGTTACATCCCCTTCCAAATGAGCCTTCCAAACTGTAGGTTGTAAATCCAATGTAATGCCTGTGGTTTCTCCTTGATCATTTAAAAGGCTTGAAGAGCTTACGGAATTTAGGTTATTCCAGGGGGAAGGCGCAGTAGTCGTATGGGAAAAATTGACCATGACTTTCACATTCGGGTCTTTTTCGGTAACAATCACCGTAAAAGATTTTACATCCACTCCTCCCCGGCTATCCGTTACTTTAACTGTCAGTGGATATGTGCCGGCATGTACATAGCCAGGCTGAATACCCAATACGGCATTTTGATGATCGATTTTGGTCAATGAGATAAATCCGGGTAAATTACCGACTTCCCATTTCAAGGTATCTTGCACATCCGTTTCGGTAGCAGCCAGTTGCAATTGTAGTATGTCTCCTTCCGCAAGAGCAACATCCGGTACCGGCTCCAATACCGGTACATTGTTATCATTCACTGTCAGGGAGATTTCTTCCGAATCAAACCCTTCGTTTTCATCCTCCACTTGGATCGTGAAAGTATAAACACCTTCATCCGAGGCTTGTGGCTGAAGCTCCAAAAGGGCCGTTCCTTCGCCCGTAGCTTGTAAACTGGCAAAACCGGGCAGATTTTGTGCCGAAAAGGTTAAAAGCTCCCCGTCTTGGTCGCTAGCCGAAAGCGCAATTTGTTGAACCGTTCCGTATTTCACCGTGCGGTTTCCTATTTCAGCCAATACCGGAAGGTTATTAAGCGTCTTCACCGAATCCTCATTGGAAGTAGTGTTCCCTCCTACCCCAATGGCTACTATTTTATAGAAATAAGTAACATTGGCAAAAAGCTCCTCGTCTTGGTACGCAGTGGCATTTGCCGCTGTAGTTGTTATCTTCTGATAATTCAGGTTATCATTGGTAGAACGGAAAATTTCAAACCCGCTTTCGTTCGTGCTTTTATCCTCCCAGTTTAACCGGATCGTAGTAGATGACAAGGCCGTTCCAATCAGATTTTCCGGAGCCAACGGTGCCGGAGGTAATTCCTCCGTAGTAGCACTGATGGCTACCGTCATACCGGACTCCCCATTGCTTCCAATGGCTTGAGCTTTATAATAATAGGTTGTTTCGGGAGCTAAGTCTCTATCTTGATACTGCGTTTCATTGGCTTCTACAGTAGCTATAGCCAAATATGGCCCTTCCGGGTTCGTAGCGCGAAAAAGCTGAAAGCCACTTTCGTCATGACTCTTGTCCTGCCAACTTAGGTTGATTTGTTGATAAGATATCACTTCAGTTGCCAGGTCAGAGGGCAAGGCCGGAGGGTCAGGCAAAGTAAACCCATCCCCCAAGACTTCATCCGGAATTACCTGTTTATAAATACCCGGACCTTTCCATTTCACGGTGAGTTCATCATCGCCACTTTTCTCAAAGAAAGTGACTTTAATCGCATAAAAACCTTTTGACAAATTGACTTTGCCATATTTTTCACTGGCAGCATGCAAGCCATCATTGTTTACGATCTGGGCGCCATCGATATATAATTTACTGCCATCGTCCGAAGAAGTATAGAATGTATATTCTCCGGCCGTTTCAATACGGATAACACCTTCAAACCGAAAGGCATATTCGTTGTTTCGGTTTTTAGGAGATAAATCAAAATTGTCGATTTTCCCCGTTTTTACCGGGGTCAAATTGTCAAAATTCGGAAGTTTAGACCAAGTTCCTTCATAATACGAATAGAACAGTCCTGACAAGCCTGCCAGGGCTGTTACCTGATTACTGGCAGGAGAGATGTTTTCCGTAAAGTCCCTGGCTTTTACTACAAAATTGTATGTTTCCCCTTTTTTCAGGTTGTAAACGACTACGGATGTATTTTCAGTCACTACGGCTTTCAATCCGTTTTTATAGATATCGTATTTATAAATCCCTACATCATCCGAAGAAGGCTCCCAAGCTAAGGTCACACTGTTATCCGTGGTTCTTACCACTCTTAAATTTCCGGGAGTGGTCGGCACCTGAGTATCAGCAATAGTACTGGCAGTGGCTTCTTCCGAATTTGCAGAAGCTCCCTCCTCGTTCACAGCCCGTATGATATAATAATAATTTTTACCGGATTCCAACTGTGTATCCATAAACGAATAAACATCCGCCTGAGTCAATGCCACAAAGGTATAGGCTTCACCGGAACGTTCGCTACGATAAATTTCAAAACCCGTTTCGTTATAGGTTGCATTCGGATTGTCACTCCAATTCAGTTCAATTTCCGTTTTCGAAACAGGTACGGCATTGAAGCCAATGGCAGGATCAGGCGCTCCGGTTCCGTGGGCATCAATCACTTTAAACGCTGGAGCATAATTACTCGAGCATCCGAACTTTTCCTTTACAGAGGCAATGTACTCACCCGGTTCGGATACTTGTAACAAACGGCCGGTGCCTATCACTGTGTTGGAGCCTGCTTTCTTCCATGTATAGGCCTCGTAACTTTCCAAATTGTCAGGGCCTTCCGGCAACTCCAATTGGGTATGATTCCGTCCGTCAGGGGAAGGAATCACCCGGCTGTATTGAGCGGATAACTGAATAGGTGGCGTCAGAGTTGCTTCTTTCCATTTCACTTCCACAGGAGCCGGTGACCAATAAGACCAAGCTCCCTTATGCATGACCCGTACATCATACATCCCGACTTCGGCCACTTGATAGGTATTGGCAGTTGCTCCGGGTATCACTATTCCGTTTTTTCGCCATTGATATGCTTCAAAGCCCGCATTTACGCCTAAAGTCAGCGTGATATTTTCACCGGGACAAAATTCTTTTTGTTCATACAGTGGCCAAGGGTTGACGCTATTGGCCCGGTTCATAAAAGGAAAAAAGTCAGCTTCGTTATAATGTTTATTCCATACCGAATGGCCTATATCTTCATACAAAGTATACTTGATATTGCCTCCGTAGTTTTGAATCAATTCGTATAAAGATGCACTGGCAGAGGGAGTGGGATTGGTGTCTTTTCCCCCTTGAGAATTCCAAATGGGTGTGAACTTTATCTTATGAATGGTTGCGGCCGAACGATCCCCGGTCGTAGCACTCATAGGCAAGGCACTGGCCACTAATTTTGAATTAGCTATCAAAAAGCGCCATACGGCCTTTCCCCCGTTGGACAAACCGTGAATATTCACCCGGAAAGGGTCCACTTTTGCCTGTTCTGTTAAAAGCCCTATTAGCTCTTTTACTTCTTGTAACTCACTGTCCGACCAACCGCCAAAAGACTGTGGATAAAGCACAAACCCGTTGAAAGTACCATCCTCTACGGCATTCCTATGTTTGCTCCATCCATGGGTAAGTTGTTTTTCATTATCGTATAAATCCCCCGCTTCTCCCAAACCGTGAAACATGACAATGATGGGATATTGTTTTCCATCGTTGGCTTGCATGTCTATCCCTTTGGGAAATTTCAAACGGAAGCGCAGATTTTTATAAATATAAGCCTTGTAGACATCCGTATTCTTTGTAATCCGGGTCGTTCTTACCCATTTGCCTATCTGTCCGTATGCAGGCCTTACTGGTGGGTTATCCGGATCGTATTCAATCACCGGATCGTTAGGGTTCAAAACGGTACTTTGAATAGTAGCTGTTTTGTCAGTTCCTTGATAATCAAGTTCCGGTTTAGTAAAGGAATCTACATTGTTTGCATTAACTTGCATGCAAAACATACATACATAGAGCAAACTAGTGAAAAGATGTATAAATGTTCTCATTATCTTTGGGATTCAATAATCAGGGGAAAATACAATTTTTTATCCCACTGGTTTTTAAACAGTTAGTTTATTAGCCCCCAAAAGTATACTATTCCAAAGATTCCCGGGTTCTTACCTATCCATATGTAACAATTATTAACAAAGAGTTATATTTTCTTTTTTTTGGTACTTACAAAATTTTCTTTTGTAAAATCACTTTTTTATTGAACCTTTATAGGAAATTAAGTCCATTCGAAAGGCCCGTTTCAAAAATTACATTCTTAAAATTATACAATTACTATTCTCAATTGATTCTTTGAAAATGATACGTATCCACTTTGTTATTTTACTTTTTTTGATTAGTTACTCCCCTCTGTTTGCCCAAAAAGTACAGGAAGTACAATGGATAGATGCTATCGAATTAGGGGTAAAGGGCCAAGGTTGGAAAACCTTATTACACCCTTATGACAGGCTCCCTGAGCATGCCAAGGGAAAGGTAAGGACGAAAGTCTGGAACCTTTCGGAAAGCACGGCCGGGATGTACTTGCATTTTTACTCCAACAGTCCGCTTATAAAAGTAAAGTACCAACTTCGCTTTAACAACCACCTGCCACATCAAACGGATGTCAATACCAAAGGAGTGGATTTGTATATCAAAGAGGGCGAAACCTGGCAGTGGGCCGGGGCTTCCAAACCTTATTCCCAGGATGTAGAAACGACTTTAATCGGGGACATCCCCACTCAATGGAGAGAATATAAATTATTTCTACCTTGCTATGACGGAATTGCTTTTTTAGAAATTGGTATCGAAAACGGAACAGAAATAAAACCCTTTGATTCTTCTGAATATGCTTACCAACCGTTGGTTTTTTACGGAACCTCTATCATGCAGGGTTGCTGTGCCTCTCGTCCCGGCTTGATCTCCACCAACCGGATCAACCGCCAACTCCCGGCAGAAACCATCAACTTGGGTTTTTCGGGCAATGGCCGGATGGAAACGGAACTGGCCGAATTAATGGCAGAAATTCAGGCAAGTTGTTATATCGTAGATTGCTTGCCTAATTTAACTCCCGAACAGGTAAAAGAAAGAAGCCTGCCATTCGTCAAATATTTGCGAAAGCTAAAACCCAATGTACCGATTATTTTAGTGGGGGAGCCGGGGAGTCAACAAAAGTGGGTGAAAGACGAAGCGGCTATGGTTAATCAATTAAAAAACAACTACCTGAGAGAAACTTTTACGAAGTTAAAACTGGAAGGGTACTCTCAATTGTATTATGTAAACGGAGAAGATTTGATCGGGACTGATCATGAAGCCACTGTGGATGCCATACATTATACGGACTTAGGGTACTCCCGTTACACGGAAAATATATTGCCTGTTATCCAAAAAGCATTGGATCAAAAATCAAGCAATTGACCCGGAATCTGTCGTCTTATTTCCTTTTCCTTTATTGCATTAAACAGATATAAAGTATCTGCTTAACCTTTATTTTGAAATAACAAGGGGCATAAATAAAGAAGTGGGTTTTCAGGAATTATTCCCCTATTAGACGTAAATAGTAGGTTGACAATGTGTAAACTGCCATGGATTTTACCTGAATAATGGCGGTTCATTTAGGCTTTGAAAGAGTAAGGGCGTAGTACCAGCGACATTTTTCGGGTACTATGCCTTCGTTTTAAGATGTTTTTTCAACTCCAACGGTTCAATACCATTTTCCCCATGTAGGGAAAATGCTTATTTTTATCTTATCATCTGGTTTGGGAAAAGTTAAGTCGCCATTGAACCACCGTATCGGAATTCTTCTACCGAACAGAGTCCTCCTCCTCTGCCCTCTTCTTCATTTACCAAATCCATCATAAACTCCAACCCTTCTCCATCAGGAGTATCATGATTTTTACTTTCCCACTGTTAATCAAAAAAAATCTTACTGGCCCGGTCATTTCCAAATCCCCCCTTTTTTTTAAAATGTTTCAAAAAGGCCTCCTCTGTGTTCCTTTTTTCAACAATAGCGTTGGCTATTCTCTTTAAAAAGTGCCTTGATGAGCCGGTTTTAATTCCATTTTCGGTCAAAAACGATACGTGTAAACCACTTCATAGCAAAAATGCATTTCAATAAAGCTTTTCAACTTGTGCGGACATGAGATTTTATATAAATCGACATTCTCAATAAACCAACAGCTACTTATAGTTCCCATAGTCCATAGAAAATCGTTCTCTTTCATTTTCGTTGAAACGATTACTGTAGGGACGTTTTCTTCATCGTCTTTTGTCTTCCCTTTAGGGAAAACCCTTTTTAACTTAAAGGAACTGCTATGGTTTGTTTTAAAAAACGGGTTATGAGGAAAAAGTCTTTTTGATGGGAATCCATTTGCAACTCTTCTGTGTAATATCCAAATTGCAGAAAATTTCAACTACCATCTTACATTATTTAGTCAAAAAATGAAAAACGAAAAATTATTTAACCTGGAAGGAAAAGTAGCCATTGTCACCGGAGGATATGGGGTATTAGGAGGAAAGATGGCAGAACATTTGGCTACGGAGGGCGTAAATGTGGCTATTTTGGGACGCAGTTCACAACAATTAGAAGAAAAGGTCAGTGCATTACAAGCAAAAGGAGCCGAAGCCATAGGTTTACAAGCCAGTGTATTGGATGAAGCGCAATTACAAGAAGCCCGACAAACCGTTTTGGACAAGTGGGGAAAATTGGATATCCTCTTAAACGCTGCCGGAGGAAACTTACCCGGAGCTACCATTGGTCCCGATCAAACCCTGTTTGATTTGTCATTTACAGACTTTCGAAAAGTAAGCGAACTGAACCTGGACGGAACCGTACTGCCCAGCATCATTTTTGGGAAAGCCATGGCCGATCAGAAAAGTGGCGTGATTGTCAATATTTCGTCTATGGCTGCGATGCGTGCCATAACCCGGGTAGTAGGATATTCCGCTTCCAAAGCCGCTATTGATAATTTTACCCGTTGGATGGCACTGGAAATGGCGTCAAAATTCGGGGAAGGAATCCGTGTCAATGCCATTGCCCCCGGATTTTTTATCGGTAACCAAAATCGCAGATTATTGACCAATGAAGACGGCAGCCTGACCCAAAGAGGTCAACAAATTATTGACCACACTCCAATGGGTCGTTTTGGAGAAGCTGAGGAATTAAACGGTACCTTACAATGGTTGGTCAGCGATGCCTCTAAATTTGTAACGGGAACGGTCATTCCTGTCGATGGAGGTTTTAGTATTTACAGTGGGGTATAAGTCCTGTTAAGTAACTATATATTCCTTAAAGTGAATTAACCTTTTTCTTTTTGCTAAAAAAGGTTTCAAAATCGCCTCCTCTGTGTTCCTTTTTGCCACAATAGCGTTGGCTATTCTCTTCAAAAAGTGCCTTGATGAGCCGATTTTGATTCCATCTTCGGTCAAAAACGATAAGTTGAAATCACTTCATTGTGAAAGTGGTTTGATGTACAGAAGCTCAAACCACTTTTATTTTTCAATAAAATCAACCCTTAAAATGTCGTTGTTTACTCTCACTAGCTCAAAGCCTCTTCGGCTGCCTTGAAAAAGCCTAATTTATACCTCTTGTCCAAAAGCTTAGCCGTATACCCGGCAATCCCCCCTTTCACTTTTCCGTCTCTTTTGTCCATTTTTATTTCATTGATCAATTTCCAAATGCCGCTTTCTCCGTTCACTCCTACCCTTTCTACTACCCGGTTTACTTGCCACTCGTCCAACTGTAATTCCAAAAGCCGCTCGCGAAGCCTCTGTTCTTTGTCGTATTCCAACGACAGTTGTTGACCGCCTGTGTTTTGAGGTTCTTCTTCCAGGCTCAATTCATATACCTGTTCCCCTTCTACAGCGCCTTTCGACTCATTCTGATTGATATAAAATGTCAAATACGCAATCCTGCGCCCCTTCTTTTCTTCTTTAAAAGTAAAGCTAATGTCCGTCTTTTTAGCCAGTTCCTTTTGGGCTGTCAACAATACCCGTTTCTTGAAATCAAAATACCGGGAATACAATGCATCCTGAATCCCTAACATCCCCCTCAACTGTTGTAGCTCAAACCTCCGCTTGCCTATCAAAGCATACTGCTTAAGTAATTCGTAAACCCGGATGCTAAAAGAACTCTTCAGCCGTACAATGTTATGCAAAGGATACATGGTAAAATTTTTCTTCACCTCAAATAAAAACGGTTCGAGTTGCGGCTCAAAGGCAAACTTGATTTCACCGGATTTTTTAATGAGAGAAACCGCCCCCAACCAGTTACAAATAATCACCTCTTCGTCATTTTCCAAATGCAAGGGTTTACTCTTTAGCGAAGTCACAATTTCTTTAAAGGAAGTGTAAGCGTCCCCCCATTTCGTATCCGAGGTATTTAAGACCTCCATGATTTCATTGACATGGGTGGTGTATACATGGCCTCTTTGGTGGGAAGGTTTGAGCATGGAAATGAACAACAACAAAACTTTTTGTTCCCGGGTACTCAACCTATATTTGGCCTCAATGACATTATTTGCCTTTACGACAGTTGCGGTATTCTTTTTCATTGGTTTACTTGCTAAAAAGCTTTGAGTATGATTTGAGCTCTTCTTTGTCCTGGTTCATCAAAAGAAAAATCGAATGAACAAATATAAGAAAATATTTTACAGAAAAACGACAGCGGTAAAAAAATGTCGCCTTCCCCGATAAATGTCGTTGTTTATCCCGGAAAAGGTCGTTTTATACCCGAAATTTGTCTACTTTACTACCCGAATCTTGTCGTTTTTTTCCCGAAAAATGTCTGAAATCGCCCTTCTTTTGTCGTCTTCATTAACGGAAAATGTCGTTGTTTAGTCTTGTAATAGCATGGTTATCAGTTAGTTATAACCCCCTAAAAATAAGAAAAGATTAAAAAGATATAAACAGAATTAAAAATCTGAGCTTTTATAAATTTATTTAAATTATTGATTATCAATTAGTAAAAGAATAATAACCTTATTACCCGGCATTTGTCGTCATTAATAATTCCCCTTTCCCGAATCTTGTCGTCTTATTGTAACAGGGATTAAATGTCTCTTTTCAAAAGGAAAAGTTTCCCGGATTTTGTCGCTATTTCTGTTAAATGGCAATAACAATGTAAAAGTGAATACAATAGACACTTGTCCCGAATAATGTCGTTTTATTTACTTGCTCAATTGCCCTAATCTTGTCGCTTATAGAGGTTTTTTCTATAAAACGGCTCAAAATACAGACAATCCGATCCCGGAAACTGTCGTCTTTTATCTGGAATAGATTCTACTTACATTTCCCGGAAATTATCGTTGTTAAATGTAACTACTTGATCTCCAATTGATAAGCAAACTGCCCATGCTTCCCGAAAACTGTCGTTTTGATTTTTTCGCTCATTTTCCCCGTTTAAAGCACAGAAAAGAAGAAAATGAATCTTTTACCCGAAAATTGTCGCTATAAAAAAGAAGATAGCTCTGCCTGTCAGTTCCCGAAAACTGTCGTTTTACTTTTTCGCCCATAAAAGACCATAAGCGCATGTTTAAAATTCGTTGTGGGGCTATCCACTGGGGCTATTTTGAAAGGGTAGCCCTTTGATGATGAAAGTTTTCAGTGTAGGATTCTCAAAATGATAGACTGAGGTTATTGAAATGGGAATTTGTAGCCCAAAAAGTAAAATTTAAACATACTCTAAAAACTTTTGCTACTTGTAGCGAAGTGTAGTAGGTTTTGATTTTTAGAGAAAGATTTTTAAAATAAAGGATGAAAGTAATTGCCGTCCGGTAAGGTTTTGAGAGTATATTCCCCTACTCTATGAAGCGTAAAACACCTGGAATGAATTGTTTTTAATGCAATACGTTTTCGCAATCCTGATAACTTTTTTGTCTGCGATGCGCTGCTTTTTGAGATAAATTTTACGGGATTGTATTTTTTTTGGAATAATTTAGGACAAGTGCATAGTATTTGTCTTATATTTACGACAAAATAAAACCTACACACTATGTCACTGACCAACGAAGCTGTCATTAACTTTCTGAAAAACAACGCGGTGTTCTCCTTAGCCGTGTTAGAAAAAGAAGCCGGTTTACCTGTGGGCTTATTGAGTAAAGTACTACGTGGCGACCGCAAACTCAACAAAGACCATTTACGCAGTATCATGCCTGTATTAAAGAAATATGGGTATAAAGAACATCAAGAAGATGGCCAAACCAAAATTATAAGTATTGTCAATCACAAAGGAGGTGTGGGAAAGACTACCACTACGATTAGCCTTGGAAAAGCACTTGCGATGAATGGCCAACGGGTGTTGTTGGTTGATATGGATTCACAAGGCAACCTTTCCCAAGGATTGGGTGTGGACGAACCCGAAGAGCAAGTAGTACATGCTTTGTTGCAAGAAAAGCCTTTGCCCATTTACAATATTGCCAAGGGGCTTGACCTCGCCCCCAGTGACTTGGAACTTGCCGAAGCAGATATGGAACTGGTGCAAACCATCGGAGGGTTTAACCGCCTGAATAAAGTATTGAGACCGGTACATAAAGATTACGATTATATATTGATTGACTGCCCTCCTTCTCTAAACATCATTACCTCCAGTGCCATGGTTGCTTCTACCAGTTGTCTGATTACGCTTCAGCCGGAAATTTCCGCAATTAAAGGTCTGGATAAAATCTTGACGCGGATTGAGAAAATCCAGGAAGAAATCAACGATGAGCTCCGGGTAGAAGGAATTGTCTTTACATTAGTAAATACCCGTTTGGTAGTGCACCAAACCAATATGGAATATGTGAGAGAGAGCTTGCCGGGCTTTAAAATTTTTAATTCTTTGATTCGAGAGAATGTGGCCCTTACCGAGTCACAATCGGCCCAACAAGATATTTTCACTTATAATAAAAATACACATGGAGCCCGGGACTATATGAGTTTGGCTAAGGAAATTTTAGGGGAGTAATTATTTTTTCGAGTAAAAAAACAAACTGGACATGGCAAACAAAAAGAACTTATTAAAGAATTTTAGCAAAGGGGCAATTAAGAAGGACAAAAAAATTATACAAACGGTAGGGATCAAACAAAACATCACCATTATTCCGGAATTGTTAAATCTGATTCCCCCCTTGAAAGACGATGAACTGGAAGCCCTGGAAGAGAATATCCTTAAAAACGGTTGCCGTGATTCACTGTTAGTATGGGAACATGAGGAACAATACATATTGGTAGACGGACACAACCGCTACTCCATTTGTTCCAAACACGGACTTGACTTCAATATTAAAATACTGCATTTCGCAGATATCCAGGAAGTCAAAGATTATATGATCGATAACCAGTTAGGGCGTAGAAACCTGACTCCGGAACAAGCCTCTTATTTGCGAGGGTTGAAATACAACCGGGAAAAGCTGGAAAAAGGGAAATACGATCGGGACAAATATAAAGGACAAAATGACCCTTATGATGAAGGCATCAGCACTTCTGAGCGTTTGGCAAAAGAATTTAACGTAAGTGAAAAAACCGTAAAACGGGATGCTCAATATGCTGCCGGATTGGATAAAATCGGAAAGTTCAACCAGGGTTTGAAACATGATATTTTGTCCGGAAAGATAAAAGTGAAGAAAGGAGAGATCCAAGAACTTTCCAAATTGGACGATGATGTAGAGGTGAGTAAGGTGGAGGATATCTCCGGTGTATTAGAAAAGAAAAATACGAAAAAGACCACTCAGAACAACCTTTCCGAAGTGGAAGCTTCGAAGAAGAGAATTCTAAATCTTACCAGCCGGATCAAAGGCAATGACGACAACAGTCGGGCAGCCTGCGAAGAACTAAAACAAGAGATTTACCGCCTTGAAGCACAGTTAAACGCATAAAGGACAAATTGTCCTTTATGTTCTTCTTTTTGATTTACCCAAAACCTACAGCCAATGAATACTCAAAAAATCAATCAGATGCGGGAAGCCTTCGAAACCGTGGCCCAACACCATAATAATGTGGAGTTTTGGTTGGCCCGGGATTTACAAAGTCTTCTGGGTTATACCAAATGGGACAAGTTTACCAATGTTCTGGAAAAAGCACAGACCGCCTGTGAGAATAGTGGGGAAGGCAAAGACGACCATTTCCTCCGCGTGGGGAGAATGGTAGAGATCGGTTCCGGAGGCGAACGCGAAGTAGATGACTATATGTTGACCCGCTACGCTTGTTATTTGACGGCCCAAAACGCAGACAGCCGGAAAGAAACCGTGGCCTTTGCTCAGAGTTATTTTGCACTCCAAACCCGTAAGCAGGAACTGATCGAAGAGCGTTTGAAATTGAATGAACGCTTGAAAGCCCGTAAAAAGCTTACCCAGGTAGAAAAAGAACTTTCCAAGAATATCTACGAACGTGGGGTAGACCATATCGGCTTTGCCCGTATACGGAGTTTGGGAGACAAAGCCCTGTTTGGTGGCTTTTCTACCGATCAGATGAAGCAGAAAATGCAGATTCCGAAAAATCGACCACTGGCCGACTTTTTACCGGAAATTACCATCACGGCCAAAAGTCTGGCTACACAAGTAACAAACTTTAATGTGAAGCAAAAGGATTTACAAGGAGAAGAAAATATAGCCAAAGAACATATTAGCAGTAATCAGGACTTGAGAGACTACCTGATCAAACAAGGAATACGGCCAGAGGAGCTTCCTCCCGAAGAAGATATCAAGAAATTGGAAAGAAGAATCAAAACTGCTGATAAGAAATTACTCAAAAACGGGAAAAAGTGGAATGAAGAGGATTCTGAAGAGAATTAAAGAATGTGAATCGTTGAAATGACAGCCTGTGCAATGACATAGGCTTTTTTTATGCTTCTTTGAAAAAGAACAGGAAGCTTATTCCGGAATATATACAAAAAGCCCCCTTGGATATTCATTTTTCCAAGGGGGCTTTTACTTACTATAGGCAATGTTCAAAAAAGAATCTTTGCGTTTACCTTTGGAGTAAATTGGGGAGTTTCAAAGTAAACGAAGAGCCTTTGTCCAAGGTAGAAGCTACTTGAATTTTCCCGTATATCTTCTGAATGGATTCTTTGGCAATGTATAAGCCTAGGCCCGAACCCGGTTTGTGATCCGTAGCGCGGTAAAACATTTTAAAGATATTTGGCAAATGCTCCGGAGCGATGCCTATCCCGTTGTCTGTAACCCGGATAGTGGCTTCCCGGGCATTTGCAATCACTTCCACTTGGATTTTTGCATTGTGAAAATACGGTTTGGCATAGCGCAATGCATTTGAAACCAAGTTGTGCAGGATAACCTCCAAACGTCTCTTATCACTGAGAAAAGGGGCTGCTTGCTCTATTTGGTAGCTGATTTCTGCCTTTTCGTATTCGGGATTGTATTCATAATGAGAGAAGACTTCCGCAACCAGGCTTTTAAAGTCTATGGCGTTTTTCTGGATTTCCAATCGGGAATTTCGCGAATAATCCAGGATATCCTTAATGAAATGATCTTGTTTATTCAGGCTGGTTTTAGCCAAGTCCAGTAAATTCACCGATGCCTCAGACAGTGTATTGTCTTGCTTGAGCAGCTCAATGATGCCAGTGACGGAAGCAATAGGAGCCCGTAAATCGTGAGATACCCGGTACACAAAATTATCCAATTCCTGATTTGCTTTGGTCAACTCGCTGTTTTGCTTTTTGAGACGTTTCTCGGTAGCGACTTTGTCGGAAATATCCGTTTGTGTACCGATGACCCTTAAGGGCTTACCCAATGAACTGAATTTGATAACCTTTCCCCGGGTCAATACCCATTTGTATTTTCCTTCCCGGGTTTTCATCCTGTATTCATGCTGAAACATATCGGTTTTCTGAAGAAGGTGTCTTTGAAACTTGCTAATGCATCGTGTATAATCTTCCGGGTGTATCCTTTTTTTCCACTCTTCCATACTTTCCGCCACTTCGTGAGATCCGTATCCCAAAATGGCCTTCCATTGAGGAGAATAAAACATCTTGTTTTGAGGCAAATCCCAATCCCAAATGCCATCACCGGAGCTCTCCAAGGCGAATTGCCAACGGGCTTCGCTTTCTTTTAGAGCCACTTGAGTTTGTATTTGACTGGTAATATCCGTCATAAACCCTTCCAACAGTTCTATATTGTTCGAGTCTTTGCCTACGACTTTACCTCTTTCCCAAATCCATTTAAATCCTTGATTTACTTTGATCGGATAGGTGACTTCGTAATGATTGTTGTGCTTTTGTGCTTGCCGGATCGCCTGTTTCACCTTTTCTTGATAACCCTTCGGAATTCTTTTGGCCATTGTTGGGCGGCACTTTTTAAGTGCTTCCGGTGAGCAATGAAACAAATCATGACTTCCTTCACTGCAATACATAAGACTCCAATCTTCGTCATTTTTGCATTGAAACACCATCCCCGGCAAGTTGTTGATCAGGGTTGCCAGGCGTTTTTCGCTTTTCGCCAAGGCTTTTTCAGACAGGACCTTCTCCGTAATATCTTGTTTAATACCAAAGATTTTTACGACCTGGTTGTTCAGGTTTTTAATTACCCGGCAGATGGAATGTACATGGAGTACTGCTTTGGTTTGAAGGTTGATACACCGGTAGTTCAGTTCCAGGTGGTTTTTGGAATGCTGCATATTGCTCAGAGACAGGTCGACTTTAGCTCTGTCTTCAGGGTGGATAATTGCTCTGAAATCTTCCCAGGAGTATTGTTTCTCTTTATGAAAACCAAAAATCCTTAAAAAATTAGAAGAGCCGCTCCAGGTTTTGTCCTGAACATTACATTCGAAACTACCGATTTTCGCCAGGTATTGGGATTGACGCAGTAGTTCTTTTTCCTTCAACAGTTGCCGGTTGCTCCGGATCAGGTTTTTGTTTTTAACGGACAACTCCATTTCATGCATTACCTGTTTGGCCAATGTTTTTAAGGCAAATAGCTGTTGTTGGTTGAGTCGCCTGGGAACGGTATCAAAAACACAGAGCGTCCCAAGAGCAAGTCCATTGGGCGAAATCAAAGGCATACCGGCATAAAACCGGACTTGTTGATGCTTGAGAAAAATAGGAGTATGGCAAAAACGATAATCGTCCTCTGTGTCTTCGACAACCATAGGCTCATCCTCTTGAATCGTGTAATGGCAAAAAGCGACTTTTCTAGGGGCAGAGCGCTCATCAAACCCCACAGCAGTTTTTATTTGAAGCTCTTCTTCTTCCACTACAGTGATAGCCGCCATTGGTGCTTCACAGATTTGTGCAATCAGTTGCGTCAGATCCGTGAGTTCTTTCCGGTGAAATATAGGATCGGAATTGTACTTTCTAAGTTCGTTTATACGTCTTGTTTCAATCTCTTCGGCAATTACCATGGATCTATGGAAATGTTAGTTTTTTAATTGATTTAATAATGGGTTCGCGAAATTGATAAATAATTGAGAACTGAATGATGACAAAAGTCAGTATGAGCAGGATTATATTTTTAACCGGCATAAATGAGGTTTGAACAAGTAAAATCAGGGAATGGGTGTAAAAAAGGAAAAAGTGGGAGAGATGTAATTGTATTTTGCCACTATTTGGCAAGGTGGCTGGTGATTCAAAAATACACAAAGTGCAAAGGAATTTCCCAATTACACTTTGTGGGTATTTATAAAAAGGAAATTAATATCAGGGTTCTAAATTGGGAACGGTGACCACAAATTTTGTTTCCACACCGGGTTTGGAACTGACATCTATATTTCCTTGAATTTTATTAACGGCTTCTTTGGCGATGTACAAGCCTAACCCCGAGCCGGGCTTCTTGTCTGTAGCCCGGTAAAACATATTAAAAATTTTATGTAAATATTGAGGTTGAATGCCAATACCATTGTCAATGATTTTTATATTGGCAATGTGTTGCTTCACTTTTACATCAATCTGTATAAAAGAATCCTGTATCAGTACATTTCTATACCGAAAAGCATTGGATATGAGATTATTCAGGATGATTTCCAATCGTTTTTTGTCAGAATGAAAGGGATGATTTTGTTCGATATGAACCTTTTGATGTACTTCTTTGAAATCCTCGGAAAATTCAAAATGCGATAAAATTTCATCCATTAATTCCTGAAAATTAATTTCTTCGGGGTTTACTTCCAGGCGGGAGTTTCGCGAATAATCCAGAATATCCCGGATAAAGGTATCCTGCTTTTTCAAACTGGTTTTAGCCAGTTCTAATAAATGTGATGCCGATTCAGAATTGTTAGGTTCGCTTTTTAACAGCTCTATAATGCCGATAACCGATGAAATAGGAGCCCGTAAATCATGCGATACTCTGTACACAAAGTTATCCAACTCCTGATTGGCTTTCAGCATTTCTTCGTTTTGCCGTTTTAGTGTACGTTCGGTTCGTTTGCGATGTGTGATATCCGTATGTGTGCCGATCATCCGTAAGGCTTTGCCATTTTTCGAATATTCTATCACTTTTCCCCGGTCCAAGATCCAACAGTACGTTCCGTCTTTTTTTCGCAGGCGATGCTCATTCACATACATGCTGGCTTCTCCCGAAATATGTCGGTTTATGTCTTGGTAACAACGTGCCAAATCATCCGGATGCACCCGGTTGGCCCATTCTTCCACCCGGTCCGTAATTTCCTCAACATCATATCCCAACATGTATTTCCAGTGTTTGGAAAAGAATACTTGTCCAGTTTCCAGATTCCAATCCCAAACGCCGTCTCCGGCACCTTCCAAGGCAAATTGCCAGCGTTGCTCGCTTAGTTTTAAGGCTTTTTCGGTCTCGATTTGCTCCGAGATGTCTGTCATAAATCCTTCCAATATTTCAACATTGTCCTTGGTTTTCCCAACGGCTTTGCCCCGTTCCCAAATCCATTTTACCTGTCCGTTCACCATGATAGGGTAAGAAAGCTCGAAAGACTGGTTGTTGTGGAAGGATTCCTGGACTTCTTTATGCAGTCTGTTCCGGTACGATGGAAGAATCAGATCACTAAATGCAATGGTTCCTTTTAAAAAAGTATCCGGTTCGTATCCGGTCAGTTTTGTAGAGCCTTCGCTGATGTATAACATCGTCCAATGGACATCATTCAAACAAGTATATACCAAGCCCGGTAAGTTGTTAACCAAAGCTGATAGACGGGTTTTACTCTCTTGTAAGTCTTTTTGTGTTTGCCATTGATGGGTGACATCTTTTATGACGCCAAAAACCTTTGAGGGTTTGTTTTGGGCATTTTTTATGACTTTATAGATTGTATGAATTCGTAATGTCTTCCCATTTTGCCGGTGATACCAGCGGTATTGTGAATGAAATTCATTTTGTGTTGTCTGTAATCGTTGAAATTGAGAAGTAAGCTTGGATAAATCTTCCGGATCTATACCGGTAACGAATTCTTCCCAAGAATAAAGGCGTTGTTCTTCAAATCCCAGGATCTCCAATGTAGTATCCGATCCTTTCCAAGAGCGATTTTCAAAATCTCCTAGAAAATTACCGATACTGGCCAAGGCTTGTGCTTGTCTGAGCCATTCTTTTTCCTCATCCAGTGCCTGTTGAGCTTGTTTCAGAAGATCGTTTTTTTGTTTTAACTCAAGTTGGAAAATCACCTGTTTGGCCAATGTCTTAAGAATACATTGTTGATCGTCACTTAGTGTTTGTGGCTGAAGACCCAAAACACATAAGGTTCCAAGTGCATGCTCTGTAGAAGTGACGAGTGGTACGCCTGCATAAAATTGTACCGCTTGTTGACTTAAGAATAGGGGAGAGGTATTGAAGCGGTCATCTTGACTGACATCTTCCACAATCATCATTGAGTTCCCCTCTATCACCCGGTTACAAAATGACTGTGTCCGGGGGATAAATTTTTCTTCAATTCCCAAAGCAACTTCAAACCATTGTGTATGCGCGTCAATCCGGGTAATTGCCGCCATAGGCACATGGCATATTTTAGCTGCGAGCTTAACCAATTGTTGAAGCTCTTTTTTTAATTGATTTTCTTGAATAAGGAATTTCCGAACCTCTTTCAGCCTCTCTAATTCCAGGTTGGATTGGTTCATAAACTACTCTTTTTTTGAAGAATACGATTAGGAGTTTACAGGCATTTCCTTGAAGTGAATTACCCTTTTTCTTTTTGCTAAAAAATGTTTCAAAAACGCCTCCTCTGTGTTCCTTTTTTCAACAATAGCTTTGGCTATTCTCTTCAATAAGTGCCTTGATGAGCCGATGTTGATTCCATTTCCGGTCAAAAACTATAAGTGTAAACCACTTCCTTGTTATAAAACGGAGAAAGTTTAGGTGTTTATGAATCGCAATATTCTTACTGCTAATGTTTTGCTAATGGTGTATTACTTAGGGTGCGGTTTGTTACAAAGATGTATAATTTTAGATAGAAAACCATTCATTTCCTTTTAACAATTCTCAAGAAGAAATTGCAGAGATAACTCATTGGTTTGTACATTGTTATTGTAAGTGCCTGTAACCAAGTATTTAGTTAAAACAACACAATGGTAATTCTTTGTACCGGGAATACAATTTCGCAAACGTTTTCATTAAAATATTTGAATGGGCCGATTGTGAATTTTGCGAATTATACATAATTTGCTGCCTTTTGTTAAGAGCATCTTTTATCGTGATTGTAAAAGGCAAAAGCCTACGCTCTTCAATGAAAAATCCCCTGGCAAAAAAGTCGGGAACTCGGCTATATCTCTCAGTTTAATAAAAGAAATTAACCACAGTAAATATGATACAGGAAAGTCCTGATAACTTAACTATGGAAACGTCCGCACAAAAGAGTCCGGTGGTCTCCAAAAAATTATTGCTTCCTTTTATTCTCATTACCTGTCTGTTTGCACTTTGGGGCTTTGCCAACGATATCACCAATCCCATGGTCTCCGCTTTCCAAACGGTAATGGAGATTTCCAATTTCAAGGCTTCATTGGTACAATTTGCTTTTTACGGAGGGTATTTTACCATGGCTATACCTGCGGCATTATTTGTCAAAAAATATTCTTATAAAACCGGAGTACTCATAGGCTTAGGGTTGTATGCCGTAGGGGCATTGTTATTTTATCCGGCTGCGCAGTTTGAAATGTTCGGTTTTTTCCTGGTAGCGTATTACATTCTCACTTTTGGCTTGGCATTTTTGGAAACGACTGCCAATCCCTTTATTTTATCGATGGGAGCCCCGGAAACAGCCACCAGAAGACTGAATTTGGCTCAGTCGTTTAATCCTATGGGTTCTTTGACAGGCATGTTTGTCGCCCAACAATTTATTTTGGCTGCGTTGCAATCCGATGATAAAGACAGCGCGGGGAATTTGATCTATTCTACACTGGAAGTAACTGAAAAAGCCACCGTCCGGGCACAGGATTTAATGGTGATTCGCGATCCCTATATCATGATCGGTCTGGTTGTGATCGTAATGTTAGTGGTGATTGCATTTACCAAAATGCCGGAGAAAGCCCGGAAAAATGCGAATGGCTTGGACTTGGGCGGAACCTTTAAGCGCTTGTTTGCCAATATGCGGTATAGAGAAGGGGTGCTGGCTCAGGTGTTTTATGTAGGGGCACAAATTATGTGTTGGACCTTCATTATTCAATATGCGGAAAATCTAGGTCTTTCCAAGGCGGAAGCCCAAGTATATAATATTGTGGCTATGGTAGGTTTTCTATTAAGCCGGTTTGTTTCTACATTCTTAATGAAGTATGTGAATGCCGGAAGATTGCTGATGTTATTTGCCATCGGTGGCTTTTTGTGTATAAGCGGAACCATCCTTTTACAAGGAATGGCAGGGCTCTATTGTTTGGTAGCAACCTCAGCATTTATGTCTCTGATGTTTCCGACAATTTATGGAATTGCCCTTGAAAATGTAGGAAATGATGCCGAAATCGGAGCCGCCGGATTAGTAATGGCAATTGTTGGGGGAGCTTTGATGCCTCCGCTTCAGGCAGCCATTATTGACCAACAGACCATGATGGGGATGCCTGCAGTCAACTTTTCATTTATCTTGCCTTTGATCTGTTTTGTTGTGGTGGCTTTGTACGGTTACCGCACGTATAAGCATCTTGCGGAATAGGATGGGAAAGTAATGTCTGATTTCATTTGAAAAGATCCAGGTTGTGGTCTTACAAAGAGTATTTATTTGAGAAAGGGGGAATGTGTGAATGAAGTAAGATAAGGAGCCGTTTAATTAAAACATTTTTGGCAAAAAAGTAAATAAACCATTGTTTAGTGCTTAGAACATGTTTGAAATTCGTTGCGGGGAGCCGCCATTCAAAATGATGCGCTAAGGTTCTTGAAATGGGAATTTTTGAGCCAGAGGATGGAATTTAAACACGCTCTTATTTTATTCGAAATATACTCCACATTCTCCATATTCACTAAAATAACAGCCATCATACCTTCTAATTTGCTTTGCATAAAGTTTTATGCGAATAACAAAGTAATCTCCGTCCTTTGACGCAAATCTTTTGCCTTTTCCACAAAAGAGTAGGGGAGAGTTAGCTTATTTTGTCCGTTCAAGTAAAGATAAGCTACTTCTTTTGTATTTTTACCATACCCCTCATCTCAAGGGAAGAATGTAAATCCGTAGCAACATGCAGAAAAGAAATGTGACAATTGTTGATATCGCAAAAGAGCTAAACCTTTCGCCTTCAACGGTTTCCCGTGCGCTGAATGATGTTTCCACAGTGAAAGAATCTACCAAAAAAGAGGTATTGAAATTGGCTGAACTATGGGGTTATGTCCCTAATATTCCAGCCCGCAATTTGTTGATCAAAAAAACATATAATTTGGGACTTATCGTGCCGGATGTCACTCATAACTTCTTTTCCAAAGCCATTAAGGGAATTGATGAGGTGGTCAGTCAAGCCGGGTATCAATTAGTCATTTGCTCTTCCAATGACGATGTACTGAAAGAAAAGAAAGCTGCGGAAACCCTCTTGCATTCACGTGTAGACGGGCTATTGGTCTCCCTATGTGATCATACAAAAGAATACGGGCACTTTGAAAAAGTCATTAAAAATCAGGTGCCGATTGTATTTATTGACCGTATTTGCGAAGATTTGGCAGCCCCTTCGGTCATTACCAATGATTTTGAAGGGGCCTATCAGGCAACTGACTACTTAATACAAACAGCCTGTAAAAAAATTGCTTATCTCAAAGGCCCTGATGAGCTTTCAACCTCCTTTTACCGGCAGATGGGGTATATGGAAAGCTTGAAAAACAAAGGTTTGAATGTAAACGAAAATCTGTTGGTGGATTGGGAGGATTTGGCCGAACAACGGGCTGAAAAATTTCATGCCTTGTTGGACGGGCCGGATAGACCGGATGGGGTGTTTGCCTATAACGATTACATTGCCTTTGAGTTTGTACAGGCGGTGAAACAAAACGGTTTGCGTATCCCGGAAGATGTCTCCGTTATCGGTTTTGCCGATGAACCGGTTGCTACCTATATGACTCCTGCATTAAGTACCGTGTTCCAACCAGCCTTACAAATGGGAAAGAGTGCCGCCCAACTTTTGCTTACCCAAATTGAAGAAGATCAGTTGATTGATGATACGACTTCAGTAGTATTGAACACAAATCTGGTATTGAGAGAGACCACCCGGCCTTTGGAAAGAACATAATTTGTCACTCTTTTACCTTATGCGAAGCCCATTGGTTTCCGGTTTTTCCTACCAAATAGTAGCAAACGTTTGCTTTGTCCAAGCAATGAATAATCCCTAGATTGCATTCACTAAAATCAGAAGCTAACACTAAAAATCCTTAATTTGTAAATATGAAAATTCTCTACGCATGGGCTTTGGTTGCCAGTATGCTTTGTATAGGCTGTACTTCATCTTCAGACAGAGTTCTCACAGTTGTACCGGAAGGCCAGACGAATTCACATCCCGATTCATTTCACCAATTAGAAAAGGCTTTACAAGCTGCCAGAGAGCTTCGGAGAGAAGCTCCTGCTCAGGAAATTGAAATCCAAATAGCAGCGGGAGAGTATTACCTGGGCCAAACATTGGAAATAGGTCCTGAGTTGAGCGGTATTCGATTAACTACAAAAGACAAAGGTCAGGTGGTTGTGAAGGGTGCAAAGCGATTAGAGGCTCGCTGGGAGCCTTTTGAAGGAGGCTTATGGAAGGCTAAGGTCAATACTTCGCAAGGCTTCGATCAGTTAGTGATCAATGGTGAAGTACAGGTACTGGCCCGTTATCCCAACATAGATGCTCAACAAAATCATTGGAATGGCAGTGCAGCCGATGCCATTGCCCCGGAAAGAATCAAACATTGGAAACAGCCCCAAGGGGGAATTTTGCATGTTTTACACGGAGCCGAATGGGGAGGGTTTCACTATCAAATTACCGGTTTGGACGAGAAGGGAGCACCGGTTTTGGCCGGAGGGCATCAAAATAACCGCCCTTGGAATTTGCACAAAAACTATCGAATGGTGGAGAATATCCGGGAAGAATTGGATAGCCCGGGAGAGTGGTATTTTGACCAAGAAGAAAAGACTGTCTACTTCTGGCCACCGGAAGGACTGGATTTAACTTCAGCCAAAACGGAAGTGAGTCATTTAAAACAGTTGATAAACATTAAAGGAAGTAGAGATAATCCGGTAAAAGGTGTGAGCATTTCCGGAATCGTATTTGAACAAAGCCAACGGACTCTTTTTGAAAAATACGAACCTTTGTTAAGAAGCGATTGGATGGTTTACAGGGGAGGGGCAATTACCCTCTCCGGGGCTGAAAATTGCAGTATTGAACAGAATACCTTTCGGAATTTAGGGGGAAATGTCATCTTTGTGGACGGGTATAATCGTGATATTCGAATCGTTGGAAATCATATCTATCAATGTGGTGCGACAGCCATCGCCTTTGTAGGCGATCCTTCGGCCGTCCGTTCCCCGTCTTTTCAATACAAGGAGTTTGTACCTTGGGAAGAAATGGATACGTTGAAAGGTCCTAAAAATACCCTTTATCCCGAAAATTGTCTGGCTGAAAACAATCTAATACACGATATCGGTACGATAGAGAAGCAAGTGGCCGGAGTACAAATCTCTATGGCTGCGAAGATTTCGGTGATACATAATAGTATTTACGACATTCCTCGGGCCGGAATCAATATCAGTGAAGGCACTTGGGGCGGGCATGATATCGCCTATAACGATGTGTTCAATACCGTACTGGAAACCGGAGACCACGGAGCTTTTAACTCTTGGGGAAGAGACCGCTTTTGGCATCCCAACCGGAAAGTAATGGACAGCTTGGTGGCCCGGCATCCCGGGATGCCGGCTTGGGACGCGATCTATACGACTACTATCCGGAATAACCGCTTCCGTTGTGATCATGGCTGGGACATTGACCTGGACGATGGCTCTTCCAATTATCATATTTACAATAACTTATGCCTGAGTGGAGGCCTGAAATTGCGAGAAGGTTTTCACCGAGTGGTGGAGAACAATATTTTAGTCAATAACGGTTTTCACCCTCATGTATGGTTTAAGCAAAGTAACGACATTTTTCGTGCAAATATCGTCATGACATCTCATCAGGACATTGCCTTGCAGGCCTGGGGAAAAGAAGTGGATTATAATTTTTTTACTTCTGAAAATGCCCTTAAATTGTCGCAGAAAGGAACCGTGGGGCAACACAGCCAGGCCGGTGACCCGAAATTTGTCGCTGCTTCTCAAGGCGACTTCCGGGTAGGAGAACAATCTTCAGCCCTGGAAGTTGGTTTTCAAAATTTTAGTATGGATAGCTTTGGTGTACAGTTGCCTTTGTTGAAAAAAATGGCCAAATCACCGGCAATCCCTCAATTGTTTTTTGAACTGGAAGAAAAAACTTCAGTGCAAGCCGAGTGGCTGGGGGCTACCCTCAAAAATGTGGAGACCTTGGCCGAGAGATCGGCAGCGGGCTTGAGTGGAGAAAATGGAGTGCTTATTTTAGCCATCGAAGAGGGGAGCCTTATGGCAACAGCCGGATTGCAGAAAGGGGATGTACTATTGGGACTGGACGGAAAAGAAGTGAACAACATGGCAGAGCTACTCAACCAGTTTCAAGGAAACAAATGGAAAGAGCATCTTCAAGTAAAATATTACCGTAATCAGCAAACGGCAACCACCGATCTTAAGCTTAAATAATTAGACATCCATGACACTTACAAGAATGAAAATCGGACTCTTCTTAAGTATGTTCATTTGCTTGACCAGCTCGATGAGTTTTTCACAAACCGAAAAATACGAAGCCAATTGGGAATCATTGGATAGTCGCCCGGTACCGGGTTGGTTTCAGGATGCCAAATTTGGTATTTTTATTCATTGGGGACCGTATTCGGTTCCTGCCTGGTCGCCCAAAGGAACGTATTCCGAATGGTACCAATATTGGTTGCAAAACAAGACTTTATTCGGAAATGGAAAATTTTCAGGCACGGAAGTTTACGATTACCATACCCGTACTTACGGCCCGCACTTCAGTTATTACAATTTTGGGGAAATGTTTCAAGCAGAATTGTTTGATGCAAATGCATGGGCCCGACTGTTTGAAAAATCCGGAGCGAAATACATCGCCATCACGTCCAAACATCACGATGGTTTTTGCCTATGGCCCAGCCAGGAGGCTTCGACTAACTGGGGATTTCCGTGGAACAGCATGGAAACCGGGGCAAATAGAGATTTATTAGGAGAATTAAAAGAGGCAATGGATAAGACCTCCGTAAAGTTTGGTCTTTATTATTCTCTGTACGAATGGTTCCACCCTTGGTATCAGAAAGATTTTGACCGCTTTGTTAATGAGCATTTTCACCCACAGTTCAAAGATGTGGTCAACCGCTATCAGCCCCATTTGATTTTTGCCGACGGGGAGTGGGAAAAAACTGCGGAAGAGTGGAAATCTGCCGAATTATTGGCATGGTTGTACAACGACTCCAAAGCCCCGAAAGATGTCGTGATTAATGACCGTTGGGGGAAAGGTGACCGGCATAAACACGGAGGTTATTATACCACTGAGTACGAATCGGGCTTGGAAGGCGGCCATCCTTGGGAAGAGTGCCGGGGTATTGGGTTTTCCTTTGGTTTTAACCGGAATGAAGATCTTGAAGATTATAATTCCGCTCAAACCCTGGTGCTGATGTTGGTGGATGTAGTGAGTAGGGGAGGGAACCTCTTATTGGATATCGGTCCGGACGGACACGGTAAAATTCCGGTGATCATGCAAGAGCGTCTATTGCAAATCGGAGAATGGCTGAAGGTAAACGGAGAGGCGATTTATGGAACCCGCACTTGGGACAAGCCTTATCAATGGTCAGCAGGAAAAAAAGATTACAAACCGGAAGGGCAGCATTATTTGGGGGGAGATTTTATCTTAAAACAAACCATAGATCCGGAGCCCGGCTATGCCGTCAAAGAAATGTTTTTTACTCAAAATGAAGAGGCTGTTTTTGCTATTTTACCTCGTTGGCCGGAAAAGCAGTTGATTATCAAAGATTTAAAAGTAAAAAAAGATGCAAAAATTCAAGTTCTCGGGACGGAAATGCAACTGAATTGGCGACAGGAAAAGGGAAATTTGCTTGTTGAAATCCCTGAACTTTCCGTGTTGGCTTTGCCTAGTGAATATGCACAGGCATTGAAAATTACAGGAGTAAAATAACTCGATTTGCGATAGACATTTGCACGTTAGTGAATGAGGGAGTTCAAAAAAGACCTTTACTAAAGAAATAAGTACAATACTTTATTACTTGGATTAAGCTGTTATTTACTTTGAAATCAGTGTTTTTTATGTCCTTTAATTTGATCCTGAATATGAAAATGCTTCGGTATGCATGGCTTTTGGTATGGGGAGTATGGGCATTGGGTTGCGGTGAAAAAACAGAAAATTCTTCAAGTCAAAAACCCAATTTTATTTTTATCTACACAGACGATCAGCGTTTTAGTACTGTCAATGCCTTTGGAAAGGAAGCCGTACAAACGCCTAATATGGATCGATTTGCTAAAGAGGGGACAACCTTTACCCATGCCTACAATATGGGCGCATGGCATGGAGCGGTATGTGTAGCCAGCCGTACCATGCTCAATACAGGGATGACCGTATGGCGGGCCAACAATGCTGAGTCTCATCTGGATAGTCTGGTGGATGAGGGCAAATTCTGGACACAGCACTTGAAACAGGCGGGATACGAAACGTACTTTACCGGGAAATGGCATGTAAAAGCACCTGTAGACAGTATTTTTCAATATGTCAGTCATATTCGGCCCGGAATGCCGAATCAAACCCCACAAGGGTACAACCGGCCCCAAAGCGAAAAGGACACTACTTGGTTGCCCTGGCATACAAAGTATGAAGGCTTTTGGAAAGGAGGCAAACATTGGAGTGAAGTATTGGCGGATGATGCCGTTCAGTATATCCGGGAGGCGAATACCCGGGAAAAGCCCTTTTTTATGTACCTGGCATTCAATGCCCCTCATGATCCAAGGCAAGCGCCCAAGGAATTTGTAGAGCGTTATCCGTTGGAACAGATTGTATTACCGGAAAATTTTCAGGAATTGTACCCTTATAAAGATAGTATCGGTTGTGGCTCGGATTTAAGAGATGAACGATTGGCGCCTTTTCCAAGAACTCCTTTGGCCATACAAAAACATATTCAGGAGTATTATGCCATTATCACTCATCTGGATGATCAAATCGGACGGGTTTTGGAAGCGCTGGACGCCTCGGGAAAGAGGGACAATACCTATCTTATTTTCACTTCAGACCATGGCTTAGCCGTTGGGCAACATGGCTTATTGGGCAAGCAAAATATGTATGACCACAGTATACGGGTACCTTTGATGATTGTAGGTCCGGAAATTCCCAAAGGTAGTCAGCGGTCACAACAAGTATATCTACAGGATGTTATGGCAACTGTTTTGGAGATGGCAGGCATTCAAAAACCAAAGGAGGTAGAGTTTAACAGCCTGATGCCTTATATTAAAGACCCAAGTGCATCCAGTGTCTATGCTTCTGTGTACGGATGTTATATGAACTTACAGAGAATGATCCGAACGGACCGGTACAAATTGATTCTCTATCCCAAAGCCCGGAAGGCATTGTTGTTTGATCTGGAAAACGATCCGGCAGAAACAGAAGATCTTTCAACTTCTATAGCGCATCGGCAAGTGAAAGCCTCCTTGTTTGAAGAGTTATTACGGCAGCAAGAAGCATTGGAAGACCCTTTAGACTTGAGCATCTATTTTCCTGAGATCAAAGAAAAACCGGAGGCTCCCTAAAAAAACAAAATAAGGCAAGGGATACAATTATCATTGAAAAAGGTATGTTGAGGACAAATGTATTCCTTGCTTAAGTTTTGTATTCGAAATATTGGTCATTTTTTTAGACTTTATTCCGGTTCATTTTCTATAGTTCAAAAGGTGTTTGAAATTTGATTGAACCCAATATTTTTTGGGTTTAACCTGCCATTCACTCCTATGGTCAAGCCGGATAAAGTCTCCAATAACGCGTTTAATTTTCAACGACATTTTCCTCTTCCTCCGGCCATTCCTCCTCCGGCCACTCATCAGTGGTTTCCATATCGTCCGGCATGTTTTCCACCAAGTTTTTCAAATTGTTCAATCCCTCTTCGTACATAGGGCCGAGGAAGCCGTCCATTCCCAGGCCAATGATTTTCATAAACCCAGTAAGTTCGGCATCAAATGCCCAGGTAACTTTTGTTCCTTCATCTGTAGGCTCCAGCAAAAACTTGGCTTTGGCGGGGTCTCCTTCATCAAAAGTGAGCATCGTAACCACCTCTTTATTCGGAACTGACTTTTCAATCCATTGGCTGCCATTGCCCACTTCATTATGGTCACTGGTCCAGCTCATTTTGGCCCCTTCGCCACTTTCGGGCCCTTCAAATTCATACTGTGTATTGGGGTCAATTTTGGCCCAAGGCGACCAATCGTTAAACCTGTGCATATTATTAACCACCGTATAGACTTTTTCAGGCTGGGAGTTGATCATAACAGAGCGCTCCACATGGCTTGAACCAGGTAGAAAGACATACACTGCGGCCAGTATCACCACAATGATCAAAATGATTTTGAGAACTTTCATAATGTTTGAGTTTTATTTCTTTGTTTAGTAGAATGGGTAATCCTAATAATAGATCTGGTTGGTTAGGGCATTTTGTTCGCTTTGGTAGTTGTATGTAGGGGAATACAAATGCTTTTTAATACGAAAATACTTTTGGCTATATTCTTTTCTTCTGTGCATGCAATGCCTGTATGTATAGGATCCCTTATACAAGTTGCCGAAAAAGTAGTATTGTGTCAAGCAAATGGTATAAAAAAAGACCTGCCTCTTAAGGTACAGGTCTATGAAGCAAGGTATTTTTTGTCGGTTTATTCGGCTTTTGCGGCTAATTCATCTCCCAAAGCGGGCATTTTAAAGCGTTCGATTGAAGCAGGGGTATGTTCGCGTTCCATAATTTTTAGAATCTTCTCTACGATTTCAGGGTGTTGGTCAGCCAGATTATTGACTTCTTGTATGTCTGCACTGAGGTCAAAGAGTTCAAATTCCATTTCTTTTTTCTTGTCCAGAATATTTTTACGGATTCCTTTCCAATTCCCCATCCGGACGGCTTGTTGTCCTCCGTAAGCTGGAAATTCCCAATACAGAAAATCGTGACTTTTTGTTTGCTTTTGGCCCAATAGTGTGGGGAGGAAGCTGATGCCGTCTGTATTGTCCGGAGCTTGTGTGCCGGTAATTTCACAGAAAGTAGGCAAAATATCATAAAAGGCAGAAGCGTGATCCGTCTGTGTACCCGCTTTGATATGACCGGGCCAGCTGGCAATCATCGGAACACGGATGCCTCCCTCTTTCAAAAAGCCTTTCCCCCATCCATATTCGCTTTTAAACGGTCCACCGCTATTAAACCAAGGGGATTCGGTTCCTCCGTTATAGGTGGGGCCGTTGTCACTGGTAAAGACGATCAGGGTATTTTCATAAAGACCCAGTTCTTTGAGTTTGGCTACAATTTCACCCACTTGTTCATCCAGGTAAGAAATCATTGCCGCATAGCCTGCCTTAGGATTACGATGTGGGAAGTAGCCCCGGTTGCCTAAATAAGGTTCTTCCTCTCCGAATTTTTTCACATAATAATCCACCCAACGCTTTGGTGCTTGAATAGGTGCATGAGGAATCGGAGTGGCATAATACATAAAGAAGGGCTGCTCTTTATTTGCTTCAATGAAGTTCAACACTTCTTTTTGCATGAGCTCCGGAGCATAATCCGTCAGGTTGTACTTGGCATAACTTGCAGAGTCATACGGATCGGCATCTTTTGCCAATTTGGCATTGGGCACTACCAGTTCATTATCCAACAGTACTTTTTCTTGGTTTTTCCACAAGTGTTTAGGGTAATAGGTATGTGCCTGGCGTTGACAATTATATCCAAAGAAAAAATCAAAGCCCCGCTGATTCGGAATACCATCAGTTAAAGGCGCTCCCAGTCCCCACTTTCCTACTACTCCGGTTTTATATCCGGATTGTTGCAAAAGTTTGCCAATAGTAGGCGTATCGGCCGGGATGGGTCTTTGTCCCTCCAAGTTTGGGTCTTCAACCGCTTTTGCGAAGTCCCAAACGTCTCCGCGTTCGGCCCATTCGTCATTTCCCCGGATATGCGCATGACCGGCATGCAGTCCGGTCAGTAATACTCCTCGTGCCGGGGCGCAAACCGGTGCTCCGGAGTAGTGTTGGGTAAATTTCATTCCATTGGCTGCAAGCTTGTCGATATTGGGCGTTTCTATTTTACTTTGCCCGTAACAACCCAATTCTCCATAACCCATGTCATCCGCCAATATGTAGATGATATTGGGTGGAGTAGCGGCAGTTGTCTGTGCTTCCTCTTTTTGCTGCTTTTGTGTACAGGCAGTCACCGAAAACAATAGACAGTAAAGCAACCACTTGTTCAGTGCAAACTGTAAGGTGTACATTTTTTTCATTTTTGAATAGGTAATATTAAGATTAATAACAGGATAAGCGAATTTATAGAATTTTTAGCCATTTTCCCTTGTGTTATGGATAACAGGAAGGTTACAGAAGGGTTTTTCTGAAAATAACCCCATGGTCTGTGTAGTTTGGCAAATGAGTGACTAGGGGTCTTAGAAACTATTCAACAAGGGTACATCAATTTACTCAACTAAAACCAATCGAAAAAAGAAAGGACCTGGTTGGCAAATCTACCAACCAGGTAAGAAATTAGTAGCAAATTAAATTGAGGGTTAGGTGAAGAAGATCAACCTGTAAGGGTCGATAGGCGGGCATTTTTCTTTCCTTTTCCGTACTAAAGACAACGAATAAGATAATTGTTATAAAAATTACCAAGCCTGAAGTAAAAAGTTCATATTCAGCTGCTTTGTCCTGCTTTCCGGAAACAGGATTTCCTTAAGTACTTCTTTTTTCATAAAAAAATTGAAAAGCCACAGGTACTCACAATATTTTTTTTAGTAAAAACTCTACTTCTTGGATATTATACATACCTAAAAAACGGAAGTAATACTATGTGACAAGTTTATAAAAAAATGTGGGATCTAAAAAAGAATTCACATAAAGTTTCCAAGAATAAGCCGAAAGTAGTGCTACCGAGTAACGGGGGATCCTTTTTAGGGAAGGGGGAGTGATTGAAATAAGTTCAAGTTTACTTAGTCAAGTGAAAAATAAAAAGTGTACAGGCAAGTATTCCCGTACACTTTTTATTTACAAATATAGAGATAACCTTATTCTACCATGAGCTCATCTGCAAAGATGAAAACTCCTTGGTTATTAACTTTTTGGTATTGGGCTTTTACACGAATGTACTGACATGCTACCGGATCAAAGTTGAGTTCAAAGGTGTTGGTATGGATATCCGGAACTTTCGGAATGGGTAAAGATCTTTCATTTTTGAAGGCCTGAACCGTTTGATAGGATTTACCATCTTGAGATACGGCCACTTCAATGGCTGCCGGAAAATAAACTCCCGCGCTGGTTTCTTCAATACAACTTAATTTAATTTGTCGAATTTCAGAGAGAGTATCTAGCTTTAGAGTGGCTTCCAAGTCGCGGTTAAGAATGCCCAGCCATTTGCCATTGCCCCATTTGTCTCCGCCAAAGTCTGCGTCTACCAGGGTGTATCCTCCTTCTGCTTTGTACTTTCCATAGCCTTCGTTGTTCAGTTCGACTTCTGTACCTATGGCTTTGTGTAAAATAGCCTCTTTTGTTTCCGGCTTATTGATGATTTTACCGTTTTTTACAGCGATGGCTTTTATTGTACAGGATGCATCTAACCAAAAAGGGGCTTGGTATGGTGTCCCTGACTGAGGACTTGGTTCCGATCCGTCGGTCGTATAATAGATGTCTGCTTTTAATTCGGTTTCCAGGGTGACTTTCAGGCGTTTGCTTTCACGGTCGAGCGCAAATTGAATATCCGGCCTGAAGGCGCTAGGAGCGTAGTTTATGCCTAAGGCTTGGTAGTGGTTTAATAACGCTTCCATTTTATTTTGAAATCGTTCCCAGTTTTTTGTTCCTTCAGCCTGCCAAGCTACTTCAGCTAAAGCAGCCATCCGGGGAAAAACCATATACTCTGCATGTTGAGGGTTGGGAACATATTCTGTCCAGATATTGGCCTGAACTCCTAAAAGGTTATTTTTTAAGGATTTGTCCAAACCATCGGGAACAGGCTCGTATTCGTATACTTTTTTCAGGGGGGCATAGCCTCCAAAGGCTTTTGGTTCTTCCTTACTCAAGCTTTGATAGTGATCAAAGTAAAAGTGCGAACCGGTAGTCAGTACGGTGGGATGGCCCATGCTCAAATTATCCGCCACCCCTTTTTCTCCTCCCCAGTACATAATGGTGGCTGAAGGGCTTAGCTCACCTTCCAGGATTTCATGCCAGCCAATCAATTTACGTCCTTTTTCTTTGAGGTATTTATCAAAATGATTGACAAAATGACTTTGCAATTCATGCGGTGTATAGCCTTCTTTTTTCATCAACTTTTGACAATTGGCACATGCTTTCCAATTGCTTTTGCTTACTTCATCACCGCCAATATGAATGTATTCGGAGGGAAAAAGCTCGATCACTTCATCCAATATTTCTTCCAATAAAGTATAGCTCTTTGGGTTGCTGGCGCAATAAACACCGATATTTTTCAAAGATTTTCCTTTATGATCTTGGCATAACAAATCAGGATAACATTGGAAAACCACTTCGGAATGGCCGGGGAGTTCGATTTCCGGTACTACCGTCACAAAGCGTTCTTTGGCATAAGCCAACACCTCTTTAATTTCTTCCTGGGTATAATATCCTCCGTATTTCGGTCGCTCATCCCCTGGTTTCCATATTTCAAAATCCTGCCAGGGCTTTTTTCCTTCTTTCACCACACGCCAGGCACCCCAGTCCGTTAGCTCCGGGTGAGATTTGATTTCGATGCGCCAACCGATGCCGTCTACCAAGTGCCAATGAAAGACATTGAGCTTGTGGAGGGCTAAATAATCGATGTATTTTTTGACAAAATCCAACGGCATAAAATGACGGGACACATCCAAATGCATACCTCTCCAGGCAAAACGGGGAGCATCCTGAATCCGGACTGCCGGGAGGCCCAAGACTGTATTTGCCGGTACTTCTTTTTGGGCTGGTAATAACTGCCGGATGGATTCTACTGCATAAAATAAGCCTTGAGGCCCTGCCGAACGGATGCCGACTTGTTTTTCGTTCACTTGTAATGAATACCCTTCCCGACTTAAAGAGTCCAGTTCGGGAGAAAGTTGTAACAAAAAGCCTGTTTGAGGAATTTCTTCGTTGTACCAGGCCAGTGTGCTGTTGACAGGTAGAATATCTTGCAATAAACTAGCCGCCGGCAACATGCTGGAATCATTGATAAATACTTGAATATCTTTGTCCAAGAGAAAGGGAGGGGCCTCCTGTATATCGATCGACCGGGGTTGGGGAATGATTTGAACGGGAAGCAGTTTGACTTGTTTCTGTTCACATCCCCAAAGAAGTAAGACCATCCCTAGTATGGAAATAGTAGTTCTAAAAAATTTCATAAAATAGGTTTACTGTTCGCAAAAAATTATAATAGAAGTGATTTCAACTTATCGTTTTTGACCGAAAATAGAATCAAAATCGGCTCATCAAGGCACTTTTTGAAGAGAATAGCCAAAGCTATTGTTGAAAAAAGTAACACAGAGGAGGCCTTTTTGAAACATTTTTTAGGAAAAAGAAAAAGTTTAATTCACTTCATAAACAAAGTTAGCAAATGAGGGGGCAATAATTCGAGAGTGTTTAGGGCATTTTTCGGAAGAGTAATCCCTTTTAAAAAGAAAAGGCGCCAGTATTACACTGGCACCCGGTTGGTTAGTAGGTGAGAAGACTAAAGGTTAATCATGCGAAAGGTCTTTATTGTAACCACCAAACTTCTTGGTTGATTTTGTCATTGCCGGCTCCGAATTGCCGTTCTATCGCAATAGAAACATTCTCCGTGTTGTAGTTGTATTCGGATTGAGGGTAAATCCAGCGGAAAGGAATGTCAACACCATCCGGTCTGCGGAAAGACGGGTAACCCGTTCTCAAATGTTCAAAAAAGGCAGTCCAGCCGGATTGTTGGAATGTCTGAAAGTACCTTTGTAAGATAATCAGTTCAATTTTTTCCTCCGCTGTAGCGACTTGGTCAAGGTCGTTTTCAGTCAATGCCAGGTAGTGGTTGGCTGCATTTTCATCTACGTATTGTTCATATCCTTCGGCATGCATTTCATAGAATTTGAAAGAACCTTTGACTCCGGATTGGTAATAGGCATTGGCGTCACCGTTAATCCAACCTCTTACCACTGCTTCAGCCAAAATAAATTGTTGCTCCGGGTAGCCGATCAAGACCATGGGTTCGTTTGTAGGGTCTTTGTGATAGCGTTCATTTACTTTAGAAACATTTCCTGCCAAAGCTTTGTCATTCACCTTGCTATAAGGAACAGCAGGATCACCTCCTTCATAAGCGGTAAAATCATTGATGGCTTTTCCTGCCTCTTTGGCGTTTTTGGTTTGTGTACAATAAATGAACAAACGGGGGTCCTGGTGGATTTGTAAGCGTTTGACAAAGGTCGAATCCATATACATACCCGAGCCATAGCCACTGGAGTTAAATTCCGGGTACCGGTTGCCTTCCTGGTCTAGAAATACCAATTGGGCATTGTCTTCCGTACTTTCGAAAAGCGGTTCGTTTTGAACAATCTGGACAAAGGTAGATTTGATATTAAATTCACTGTCGCCTACTTTATGAGAAAGACTCATCAATACTTTCAAGCGGAAGGCATTGATCGTTTTTTGCCATTGGGTGATATCTCCGTCAAAAATAATATCCCCTGCAATGCTACCCGCTTCTTCAGACAATAAAGTATTGGCTTCTTCCAGCTCTTTTAAAATTCCCAAAAATACCTCTTTCTGGCTGTTGTAAACAGGCGTGAAATTTGAGTCGGTTTCTCCCTGTAAGGCCTGGGCATACGGAATGTCGCCAAAGGTAAGCGTAAGCGAATAAAAGTAGAAAGAGCGGAAGAACTTGGCAAGGGCTATATAAGCATTGCTTTCGAGTTGTTGGGCTTCTTCCATCATCTTCTGTATGTCGCGAAGGTTCCCAAAATCTTCAAAGCTTCCTCTGTCCCATTGGTAGTATTGACCGGAGTTCACTCCATCGGTTTGCACCAGCATTTTGGTGGCGTACAAAGGTCCGGTGCCGGCTTTTTCCCGAAAGGCATCCCATTGTATTTTCGTCAATTGAAACTGTGGGTGAGTCTCTAATGGTAAATTGGGATTGACATTGATTTCTTCCAAATCACGGCAGGAAGACAAAGCCACTAAAAACGGTAAAATATATATCAGTAATTTTTTCATAATTTTCTAAAATTAAATCTTCAAACCATTGACTGAAGTGGGGATTAGAACTTCGCATTGAGTGAAAACCCGACAAACCTGGAGGAAGGGTCTTGCAGGTTATCATCATTTCCGTAATCAGGATCCAGCAAATCCATTTTTTTCCACATCAACAGGTTGTATCCGTATACCGTGACATTCAGTTGCTTGATTTTTCCCAGATCCATAATATTGGTCAGGTCATACCCTACGGACACTCTTCTCAGTTTGAAGTAGCTTCGGTCAAACGTATTGGCAAATTTCTCACTCTCGTCTTCAGTGACCACAGCTCTATAAGGGTAGTTTTGGCTCCAGGTTTGCCAATCTACTGCGGTAGTGTTGGGTTCATAGGTACGGGTATCCGAAATGATGCTGCCATCGGTATCTCTTTTAAGCTCTCCACCGGTCACTACGACTCCTTGAGGCACAAACACAGGTTTGCCGGCAGCGTATTCCGCATCTCTGTATTCCACAGAGTTCGGGTGTTTTCCTCCCCACCACATTTTTTCTACCGTAAGAGAATTCATCAAGCCCCCCCAGGCACCATCGATATCTACAGAAACATTGAAATCGTGAATTTTGAAACGGTTTTGCAAACCTAAGCGCCAGTCGGGTAACAAATGCCCGACATTTTGTTTGTATGGGTCTCGGATAGGCATGCTTTTGTCAGCATCCAGGATTAACTCTCCGGTAGCGCTTTTTTGCCATACGGTAGCATAGTAGCTGTCGGCCCGGTCACCTACTCTCAAATTTTCATAGACATCCGCACCTCCGTAAATTTCCGTGATTTTCTTCACATAGCTACTCCAGTTAGCGCCTATGTTCCAAGAGAAATTTTCCGCTTTGATGGCTTTCCACTTGGCCATTACTTCCACACCATTGGTTTCGTAGACATTTCCGTTTACCAAACGTTCCGGAAATCCTGAAGCCTCGGAAACATCCAGTTTGATGATTTGATTTTTATCAATCACATTATAGTACGTTACATCAAAGGATAGCTTTCCTTTTGCAAGCGAAGTAGATAATCCGAGTTCCGTAGAGGTACTTTGTTCTGGCTTGATATCAGGATTGATCAAGGTTCCCGGATAATACACTGAGGGAAGCGTGCCATAAGTTACACCTTTGGCATAAGTAGCAGAAATATTGTAAGGATCTAAATCACTGGAAACTTGTGCCCAAGAACCGTAAAGTTTGACCATGTCAATAAAGTCAGGCATTTTGATGTATTCGGATACCAATGTACTGACTGAAACAGAAGGGTAGAAGTACGAGTTGTTGACGGTAGACAAGGTGGATGACCAGTCATTTCTGGCAGAGAAGTTCAGGAAAAGAGCTCCGAACAAATCGAATTCGATCATTCCGTAAAGACTGCGGATCGTTTTTTCATTGAGGTTATTGGTTGCCTGTACGGGCCCTTGCGTATTGTACAAACTATATACACCCGGTACAATTAATCCGTCCGAGGAAGCATATTCTTGTTGGTAGCTGCGGAAGAAAGAAGAGGCACCTGCGTTAAGTGTCATTCCGATATTTGACGTGATATCTTGTGTGTAAGTAGCCAATATATCCGCATCCAGGTTCAGTTGCGAAGTATTCCACATTTTATAATCTCCGTTCCGGGAATCTCCGTAATTCAAATAAGATTTTGGAGTTGCGCGGTCTTCAAAAAGCTTTTTTCCACGACCGTTGATCCGGCCTTGTAAGTTCAATTTAGGTGTAATTTGCCAGTTTAATTTCAGTTGACCGTTGTAAACATCCCGGTTGTGCTGTTGCTCCAATTCATTCGCGGCAAAATACACGTTGTTGTACCAGGCATAGTTGTAATTGGCTTGTCTATAACCTTCCAGTCCGGGTACATACATATGATTTTTCAAATCTTGTCCGTTTACATCGTCTCCCATCCAGATCAAAATCGTGTACATATGGTTTTTCGGTCCGTATCCGTAACGGGGGTAATTAGGTGAGTACACTTTGTTGTAGGATAGGGAGGCATCCAATTTCAGGTTTTTCAACAAATCAAAAGTAGAGGTGAAGTTCAATCCGCCTGTGTGTACGGATGTATTAGGAACACGACCTTTTTGGTAGGCGTACTTCGCTGATACATAATAACTTGCTTTTTCCCCCTTATAAGAAATGGATAAATCGTTTGTGCTGACCATACCTGTTTTCAAAAAGTCTTTCAGGTTATCGTGTCTTTTCCATTCGGTAGGAACCCGCTCGTACCGGGATTTGTCGTCATAAATGGTTCCGGCTACATTTCCATACCATTCGATCACCTCGCCGGTCACTTTGTCCCGGATAGGGCTGTTCCATTGAGCCACTTTTACCCCCGGTTCAAATTTAGGTCCCCAGATCATATCACCGTCAGAGACACCACCGTCAGCGCCATCCCAGAACTCGTATTTCCCTTTGGAACCGTTTCCATACTGCGTTTGCGTTTCCGGGAAAACCGTAAATCCGGCAGAGAACATATGGTTGGTGGTAAAGTTTACTTCCAGGCCTTCCTTTTCAGCGTTTTTAGTCGTAATTAAAATAGCGCCATCTTTACCTCTGGAGCCATACAGTGCTGAGGCAGAGGTTCCTTTCAAGACGTTGATGTTCTCGATGTCTTCGGCAGAGATATCAAAAAAGTCAGATTCTACCGGGATGCCATTGACAACGATTAACGGCTTTTTTCCCCTCAACTCGAAGGTCGGTTCTTGGAAAATACCGGTAGGGTTATTTACTGTCAATCCGGCAATTTGTCCGGCCAAAGCACTACCGGGGTTCAACGTTTTGGATTCCCGTAACGATTCGGTGTCCATTTCCTGGGTAGCATAACCCAATTTTGTTTTTTGTTGTTTGATACCGATAGCCGTGACCACCACTTCGTCCATCATTTTGGACGCCTCCTGCAGCACCACGTTAATTTCGCTCCGGCCACTGACAGAAGCTTCTTGTGTTTCATAACCTACATAGGAAAAAATAAGAACAGCATCAGCAGGAGCATTGACAGAGTATTTACCATCAAGGTCGGTAACCGTACCGGAATGCGTGTTTTTAACAGAAACCGTTACTCCGGGAAGAGCTTCCCCTGAAGCGTCAGTCACTGTTCCTTTGGTGATGTGCTGACTAAATCCCATTTGGGGGACAAGCACGGTGAGAAAGATAAACAGTGTAAACAATTGTTTCATGAATAATTGAAGTTTAGTTGAAGTAATACGATTTATGTAGAAAAAATGAGGCATACCTCAGCCAGGGAAGTAAATTGACAGATATATCTACTTCCTCGTTTAGAGGATTGCTCGAATTTTAAAGTTTAATTTTTATATAACAGTACATACAATCTTCTCAACAAGCCGGCCTATAGGCTGTTGAGTGCTTGGAGCGGAAAGCCACCAATGCATTGTTATAGAAAAAGCATGATGATAGTTGGGCTGGTTGATATTGATATTTTAGTCTGAACCTATTTGTCGTTGTTTTTTATACTATTTTTTGATTCCGGGGCTAAAGTAATAAATCAGTATAGGAGCCGGATAATGCAATTCATTAAGAAAATGATAAACTCGCTTAAGTTTTGTGAATGAAATGTTAAAATCTACTTGGTTTTCCTTCAGCGTTTATATAGAATAATTATTCAATTTATTGAAAGAGAGCAAGTTCTTGTTAAATGGTTTATTCATATTTGTATGTTATATACAAAGGAATTTAGAGGTACAATTTGATTAATGGCACTATAGTGAAAGGATAATACCTATTCATTCCTAACAGAACTGACAATTTTCCTATAAAGAGATATTTTCTATCCTTTTCAGGAAGGGAAACTTGATATAATTAAAGGATACCTAAGTTTTGGGGATTATTGGCAACTACTTGTTTGCAGATGTGGGGAGCAGCTACTCTAAAACACTAAGTAAGTAGAGTTGATTGATACGTTGTTTTCGATCACACAATAGTAAAAAAATAATTTAGACGAATCAAGCAATTTTTTGAATATTTCATTAAGGAGCCTGTATCTCTAGAGTAAAACTCGTGATAAAGGGGCAGAGTCCAAGGATCATGGGGTAAGACTTGAGAGGTGTTATTTGGTGAAATATACATGTAGTTGTATTGGTCAATTATGTAAAAAAAGTAAGTAATTACACTTTTCACATAATGTATATAGAAAATAGGTATGAAAATTTGAATAAGAGATTTTCAACTATCCATATAGTTTTTAACTTTGCCCGTTAATTGTATACCATATATATCGTAAAATAACAAAATTCTCTAACCCCGTATTTTGATGAAAACAATTTCCCTTGTAAGCCGGGCATGCAAGTCTGGCATCGTAGTATTATGTATACTCACCCTGGTTGCTCCTGCTTTCGGACAAGGTCAGATTACTTATCCTTTCGATAGCAATATCCAACTTGATGAACCAGTAGGTTATCCCTATGGAATTAATATTAATAGAAGTGGTGTGAATTCCGGCTGGGCCCGGGAGTATAGTTTTACAGTAAACAGTACTGGTAAGTTATTTGCCTTTGGTGCCTATCTTAATACAAACAATGAATTGAGGTATGGATACATAGGGGGAAACAGCACGGAAAGCTCAGTACATACCAGCCCTTGGATGACCTTCCGGCCTGATGGAAATGTGGGTATAGGCGTCAACTATTCTAATTATAAATTGGACGTCAACGGCGATATCAACACCTCTGGAAGTTACAAAGTTGAAGGGCGAGAGTTTGTCAAATTGAGCAATGAAAATTTTAATACCATGATAGGTATTAACTCAGGTACTGTAGATGGAATAGGGTACCGGAATACGTTTCTGGGGTATAATGCAGGTAAGTCCAACTACTTGGCAACTGAAAATGGTTATAGCAACACATTTGTGGGAAGTACTGCCGGAGTAAACAGTCAATCTGCCTATTATAACACTTTTTTGGGGAGTTATGCAGGGGAAAGCAATGTGAAAGGTTCTCAGAATGTATTTTTGGGAGCATTGGCAGGTAGATATATAGACTATGCGAATGGCTCTGGAGAAAGTAATAACAATGTGTTTTTAGGGTATCAAGCAGGCTTTTATACAGCTGTAGGATCAGGAAATGTATTTATTGGTAGGGCTTCTGGTGCTGGGTATTTTCATACGGAAAAGGGAGAGGAAGTTAATAAGGATGCCAATGTGTCTATATACAATACTGCAATAGGGGATATGGCAGGGTTGTACCATAATAGTGGAAATTACAATGTATTTCTGGGAGCAATGGCTGGTAGAGAAAACCGTACAGGAGAACGCAATGTCTTTATTGGTTATGCAGCCGGGTCGAATGAAAATATACAGAACATTAGCCATCGTCTCTATATAGAAAACTCCTCCAGTGAAATCCCTTTGATCTATGGAGAATTTGACAAGAACAAAGTCGGTATCAATACCAATTCGGTACCGGATGGCTATGCCTTTGCGGTGAAAGGAAAAGCGATAATGGAAGGGGTAAAAGTAGAATTGTCCGGAGACGGCACAGGGGTATGGCCGGATTATGTTTTTTCGGATAATTATAAGTTAAAATCCCTGGCAGAAGTGGAAGAATTTGTTCGGGAAAACCGGCACCTACCGGAAATTCCTTCGGCCAAAGAGGTGGAACAAAACGGCATTGACGTAGCTGAGATGGATGCCAAGCTGTTGCAAAAAGTGGAAGAACTGACTTTGTATTTGATAGAGCAGAATAAAAAAATGGAAATTTTTGAGAAAACGGTGAAATCCCTACAAGAAGAGAATCGTCAACTGCGCCAAGAAGTGAGTGAGTTGAAAGGGAAACAGTAAATACTTAGTTAAATTTTAGATTTTAATCATAAACCAAATTCTTATATGAAAGTTTTTTATTTTTCCCTATTGATATGTTTGCTATTGAGTTGTTCCTTGGTTAAAGGGCAAGTTGTAATCTCACCAATCAAACCTGAAAATTCTCCTCCTGATGTTTATCCTGAAGGAGGATATACCATGGGAACTGAATCTGAGGAGCCTCAAAGGTGGATTTTTGATGCTGGAGTATTATTTGGTTTACAACCATCTCCAAGTACCAATAATTATCGACATGTTCAACTTATCTTTAACCATTTGGCAAGTGATATAAGAGTGAGGGGTAAAAATGGTACGGAGAATGCTTGGGGACCTTGGAGAAAATTTGCTGTTGCGGATGAAAATGGGAAATTGGGTGTTGGTGTACCATTTCCAAAATACCCTTTGGATGTAGAAGGAGATGTTAATACCTCGGGAAGCTATCGATTTGAAGGATATGAGTTGATCCAAGCTAATTATGATAAAAAGAATACGAGTTTTGGTATTAATGCAGGTAGTTCCGATGGAGTCGGAATTTATAATACATTAATTGGGTTTGCTGCAGGACTCTCTGCCCAGCAAGCTACAGAGAATGCTTATTATAATACTTTTGTGGGAGCTTTTGCCGGTAGACATAATTTGTCAGGATATTATAACACATTTTTAGGAGCGATGGCCGGGGAAAATAATGTGACGGGGGTATATAATGTTTATTTAGGTTCTTTGGCAGGGAAAACTATTGCCAGTACTCCAGAGTTAGAAGCTAGTAATAATGTATTAGTTGGCCACCAGGCAGGTTATTATTTAAAAGCCAGTAATGGAAACGTTTTACTAGGACGTTTAGCAGGCTGTGGGTCTTTTTTTGCAGAAAATGGTGAAACATTAGAGAGTGTATCGAATCAATCCAAAGATAATACGATATTGGGTAATTTGGCAGGAGTATATCATAATGAAGGCGATTACAATGTTTTTGTAGGAAGTCAGGCAGGTCGTTGGAACCGGACGGGGCATCGCAATGTCTTTATTGGTTATGCAGCCGGGTCGAATGAAAATATACAGAACATTAGCCATCGTCTCTATATAGAAAACTCCTCCAGTGAAATCCCTTTGATCTATGGAGAATTTGACAATAACAAAGTCGGCATCAATACCAATGCGGTACCGGATGGCTATGCCTTTGCGGTGAAAGGAAAAGCGATAATGGAAGGGGTAAAAGTAGAATTGTCCGGAGACGGCACAGGGGTATGGCCGGATTATGTTTTTTCGGATAATTATAAGTTAAAATCCCTGGCAGAAGTGGAAGAATTTGTTCGGGAAAACCGGCACCTACCGGAAATTCCTTCGGCCAAAGAGGTGGAACAAAACGGCATTGACGTAGCTGAGATGGATGCCAAGCTGTTGCAAAAAGTGGAAGAACTGACTTTGTATTTGATAGAGCAGAATAAAATGCAAGAGCAACAAAGTAAGCTCATTGAAAAACAAAGTGAATTGATAGAACGAATGCAGAAGCGAATCGAAGAGTTGGAGCAACAGCTAAAACATTGATTTATAGTATAAGAAAAAGCCTTTAATATTTTTGTCTCTTTAAGGGCTTTTTTCTTACCCACTGAGTAGATCTAATATCTTGAATAAAATCAAAGATATTAGACCAATTAAAAACAATTCCTATGAAAATTATACATAAACTTTCCCTAAGTTTAATTCTATTGTTTTTTGTGCAGGTGCTTTATGCGCAATATGATCCGGTAATTCCTAATAATCGGATGCCAGTTAGCTTGGAACATAATATATTATTTAATGCAACTGAGCGATATACTGTAGAAATCAATAAGTCAATCATTTCCCTGGAAGCCCTTTTTGATGGTAGTTTTGCTTCACACAGTTCTTCTGAGGGAATTTCTGAAAGTAATCCATTGATCATCACCATTAAAGACCTGCCCAGAGTACACACTTACCAAGTATTTATACATGGCATGGGGGATATGTAGGATGGTCAAGTCGATATTGGTATCCCAATAGATTTAAAATTATTGGTAAGGATGCTAATCTCGGTGAAGTAGTTATTGAAGATTATTCTACGAAAGATTATACGGAACCTGATTTTTGGAAAAAAGTTAGTGGGACTTATACTGAATTACAATTAGTGATTTATTCAGGATATAGTCCAGCCGGAAGTGGTAGTAATGGAAGAGTACAATTGTCTGAAATTTTCTTTATTCATCCTGAGGTTGTTAATGAACTTTACGAGGGCCTATTTGAAAAAATATCTTTTGAGTCTCCAAGTATCTTTAACCCTGTGGTGCCCACCAATCGTTCACCGGTAGGATTAGAACATAATATCTTGTTTAATGCTACAGAAAGGTATACGGAGGAAATTGGTAATCAAACAATTGATCTACCAAAGCTTTTTGACGGAGGTTTTAACTCAACATCTAGTACACCACAGATTACTGAAGAGAACCCTTTGACTATTACCATTAAAGATTTACCAAATATTCATACACAAGGTGCTGCCTATGTGGGGTGGACTAGTAGGTATTGGACTCCTAAACGATTTAAAATTATTGGACGAAATATGTTTGAGGGGGATGAGCAAGTTCTTATTGCTGATTATTCTTCACAGGATTATACTGCACCTGATTTTCTAATGAAGGTTCCATCTGGTGCATATACTGAACTGCAATTTATTTTTTTAGAAGGTTCTTCCTCTGACCCAAGCAAAAGAATTCAACTCTCCGAACTCTACTTCATCCATCCGGAAGCCGCGAAAATTCCTTACGAAGGTTTGTATGTACAGGCTTCGGAGCAGTACTGGAAGAAGCAGAACAACCATCTGGTCAGTGATGGTATGAAAGTAGGCATTGGTACACAAAACCTCGATTGTACGGATTGTGAACAATTCCAACTTTTTGTCAAGAAAGGCATCCGTACAGAGAGAGTAAAAGTAGATGTAGCATCGGAAAACGATTGGGCGGACAAAGTGTTTAACAAAGAGTATCCGTTGATTTCATTGGATTCACTTGAACAATATATTGAACAAAACCGGCACTTGCCTGAAATCCCCAAAGCAGAAGAAGTAGTACAAGAAGGTCTGGACTTAGGTCAGATGGATGCCAAACTGTTACAAAAAGTGGAAGAACTGACTTTGTATTTGATTGAGCAAAGCAAGGAAGTTCAAAAACTTAGAGAAACGGTGAAAACTCTACAAGAAGAGAGTCATCAGTTGCAGCAAGAGGTGATTGAATTGAAAAAGGAAAAAACTAACTAATCGGTAGTGGTTTTAAAAATAAGGATGGGATGATTAAAAACTTGGACATGGGAAAGAAGGACTGGAGTGTTTCTGTTGGAATGGTCGCTTAAACCTGGCAAGTTTTGCACACCATTGGCCGAGAAAACCCTTGGCTGACTATTTGGTATTTCCTGACCAGCGATAAGAAGTTAAGGGTTTTTTCATTTTTTTGATAGAGTTTCTTCGGTGTCAACTATAAATCATTTATGAATTTTACTGGATGTAAGTGTTCTAGTAAATGTAAATGGTTTATTGAAGTGAATTAAACTTTTTCTTTTTCCTAAAAAATGTTTTAAAAAGTACCTTGATGAGCCGATTTTGATTCCATTTTCGGTCAAAAACTATACGTTTAAACCACTTCATTACCAAAAAGAGGCTGTTTTAAAAAAATCCCTTGGAGATTGACCGGTAAACTCTCTGAAATCTTTGATCAAATGAGGTTGATCGTAATAGCCTGCTGCATGTGCAGACTCAGTAAGATTATTGGGGGTTCCGGCTTGGGTATAAACCTCTATAAAATGTTTCATCCGAAGTAATGCGGCAAACTGCTTTGGGCTGGTGCCGACAAAACGCCTGAATTTCTTTTCAAAAGGATCTCTACTGGTCGGGAGGTCGGAAAGTAAGTCTTTGATCTTGATATTCCCTTTGGCAAGGATCATCTTTTGCAAAGCATAGCACACCAATGGATCGGTAAAAGATGATTTTAATAAAGAGAGCAGAAATTGCTCAACCAATTGAATCCTTTGGAGACGGGACTCCGCAAGGCTTAAACGCTCTTCAAGAGCCTGGACTTTATCGCGGGGGATCAAATCTTCCAAATCCAGGCTTTCGCCAAATAGCCGGTGTATGGGTAATTGAAAAAATGCAGAAGCCATTCCCTCCTTAAATTTTACTAAAAGTGCAGTCGAGTTTTTAGAGTACCCGACAAACCTTACACTTTTACGAAGGCCGCTTATGATAGAAGCAGGCATTGACTGACTGATGCCGTTTTCGCTCAAGGTAAGATTCCCTTCTACCCGGAAGGCCATGATTAAAGAAGTGTCCGGTAAAATATGGTTGTGCATTTCCGAGTCACTTTGTACCAGGGTATAGGATTTTATAAACGGTTGCAAAGCTGCTGAGGGATAGTAGAGTTCCAGTTTCATGGTGATGGGTATTGCTATATGACCAAAGGTAAAATAAGTTTAATGGATGGCAAATGTCATAGAGTTTTTTAGATCTGAGTAGAGATACAGAACATTGCAATCGTGAATCGAAAATTTAAACCTGCTCCAAATTACTTCTTGGTAAGTTGTAGGAATATTACAATCTTGTTTGAAAATTTATTGAGCTTGTATAAATTTTCAGGCCCTTTTGAAGGAAAATTATGTGGTATGAAAAAGTAGCTCCAGGCAACCGGAAGGGCTTGATAAGAGTTCTGTGTTTTAAACAAAAAGTGAGCATAAAATTGAATGAAAACTATTGCTATCCCCGATGAACTGAATTCAGACACATCGCTATCAATTAATCTTTTCGATTACAGGAGTCTGAAAGAGCTATCAAAGCAACAAGTTGTCCTCCATAAGAATACATTTAGTTTTTTGAGGGAAGGAACGAAGGAAGTTTTTTTTGATGATTCTTCACTCTCGATTGATAGTACCGAATTTTTACTGATGAAATCGGGCCATTGTATAATGACGGAAAAACTATCTGAGGTGAATAGCAATTACAACAGCGTTTTGCTTTTCTTTGGAAATGAATCCGTATTGAAATTCATTCGAAAATTCGAACTCCACAAATCCGAATTGACAAATTATCAATCCGTTTATTCCTTTCAGTATGACCCATTCATTAAGCGCTTCGTCCACAGTCTGTTAGATATTCTTAAATTATCAAAAACAACCCAAAAACACATCTTAGAAGTTAAGTTTGAGGAACTGATGCTTTATCTGCTTGAAATGAGAGGAACTGATTTTATTTATTCACTCATTAACAATAATGATAATCAAACCCGGAAATTTATTCAAACCGTTGAACATAATCAGTTCAATAAATTAAGTTTGAAAGAATTGGCTTTCTTATGCAATATGAGTGTTTCTTCGTTCAAGCGAGAATTTAAAAAACACTATGCGGAATCTCCTATAAAATGGTTTCAGGACAAGAGGTTGGGATATGCATGTCGCTTATTGAAAGACGAACACAAAAGACCTTCGGATATCTATTTGGAAGTGGGCTATGAAAATTTGTCAAGTTTTGTACAGGCATATAAGTCCAAGTATGGTATTACGCCCAAACAACACCATAAGGCCTGAGCTTTTAGAAACATTTTTTGGACGATCTCCTATGCTGGTCTAAAGTCACTCTCCTTTAAGTTTGCTAGAAATAGTTAAATCATTGATAGTATGAAAAAAGCAAATTTAATTTTAGGGTTGATACTGATCGTGTCAACAAGTGTTTTGGGACAGAGTACATTTACTCTTTCAAGTAAAGATTTAGGAGGACAAGCTATAAAATCACAAGAATTTAATGGCTTTGGCTGTACAGGGAAAAATGAGTCCCCCCAGCTGTCTTGGGCAAATGCGCCCGAAGGAACAAAAAGCTTTGCCATCACGATGTATGACCCTGATGCACCGACAGGAAGTGGCTGGTGGCACTGGCTGGTATTTGATATTCCTTCAGACGTGAATGAACTGGTGGCAAACGCAGGGAATATTGACCTCAATTTGGCACCCAAGGGGGCTATTCAAAGTATCACCGACTATGGACTAAAAGGATATGGAGGGCCTTGTCCTCCGGAAGGCCACGGGCCGCATCAATATATCCTTACCGTTTACGCGTTGAAAACGGAGAAACTAGGACTGAACGCAAATACGAATGCAGCAGTGGTTGGCTATTATTTATGGAGTAATACATTGGCAAAAGCTAGTATTGTGGCCTACTATCAGAGAGAGAAAAATTAACGATGTACGGACAAAAACGGTTTGAACTTTCATTTAAACCGTTTTTTGTTTTGTAGGGATTCACCCAAGTTACAGTGTGTTGTGTTTTCACCGTTCAGGTATGGTTTTGAGTACGATAGGGCAACAGATTTTAAACGGAAAACGGATAAAATAGAGTACGAATTAAAAGAACCCAAAAAGTAAAATTTAAACCTGCTCTAAAATACAATTAACATGAATGCGAATTCGAAAACGGAGTTCTTTGATGAATAGCTGTGAAATATGAGGGCGTATATTCATTTAAACTAACCATCCTATGAAGGAAATTAGCGAAATGATTGAATTGAAGTTCTATGAAGTTCTGAATCATAAAATGCTTCTTCAGGACTTTGAGCCATGGGTTTACAAGACGCACGAACTTGAATCTGAATTACCGGAAGGTATCTATACTGATTTAATCTCATTGAATTTTAAAGAGAAATATGCTCATAATCAATTAGAAAAAATACAACGGACCGGGAGTCAATGACTCAAACACAATGGCAGGCGAGCTGGCAAGCACTCCAGCAGGTTTTTGAATTTGAAATTTGCCGGCCTGAACCTGCCACTGCGTTTGTATGAAACCCTTAGAGTTACTCTTGGAGGGTATCGAAACGGCCTTTCCCTAATTCCAATGCCAAAACTCCCGAAACAATTAATATGATCCCGATCACCTGAACAAAACTCAAGGGTTCTTTGAAAAAGAACACTCCGATGAGAACAAGCAATGTAATTCCTAATGCCGCCCAAATACCATAGGCTACTCCAATGGTCATTCCGCTTTTGAGAGATAAAGACAACATAAAATAAGCTCCTACCACACCAAGAACTGCGATGATGGAAGGTAAGGGTTTGGTAAAACCAGAAGATTGTCTAGTAGCGATAGCGCCAATCAGTTCTGCGGCGATTGCTCCGAAAAGAAATAAGTACTTCATATCTTTTTTTAACAAAACTACCAGAAGATGAAGGATCAAGGAATAAGGCAGAAATTTATCCTTTACGGATAATTTTATCCCTATCGCTGCGAAAGTGAAACAAAAATGATTTTATTAACTTTATGAAATTCACCTTTTTAAAGAAAAGAATATGCAAAGCTATGAAAATAAAATACCGCAAGACCTCGAATACGGGGTGACGGTGACCATGAAAGTATTAGCAGGTAAATGGAAACCATGTATTATTGATTGTATTGCTAATGGGATGAAGCGACCCAATCAGATACATAAAAAAATAAAACAGGCCAACAAACGGGTAGTCAATCAACAATTAGGAGAGTTGTATGAATATGATATTGTTTCAAAAAAAGTATATCAAGAATACCCTTTAAAAGTTGAATATGAACTGACCGACTTTGGAAGAACTTTGCTTCCGATTATTTCAATTATGGAAGAGTGGGGGAATGAAAATGCACAAAAAATCTATGAATTAGCCATACAGAGAAAGGAAAATATTGCTCCCTTAGAAGTTTAGATGTACAAAAGCCTTATTATATTATTTCCTGTAGTGAAACTGTAAGTGGGTTTGTTCTTTTAAGTTCCAGCGTAGAAAATCCACTGCCGCGTTTGTACAGGATCATTGTACGTTGTTTCCCACATTAGAATCTCAAAAGAAAAAATTTTAGTTTAGCAAAACCTTTCAAACCCTCTCCAAAGAGGTGAGGGTATCTTTGTTGGAAAGGTTATAATTTCTGATTCTCGGAAAACCTTTGATGGCATCAAGTAAATGGTCAAATTACTAAAGATTGAAAAAGTCGGAGCGGTGTATTACTACCATTTTCAGGAAACCGATGGCCTTTCGGATGGGATGCTAAAGGTATCCAAAAATCCCTTCGTATTATTAGAATGTAGTGTGTTTTTTATTTTAATGAACAAACTACTCTGGTTTGGTTAGCCGATATTTTATTGCTACTGGATTTAATCTATTTCCTGATAACGAACCACCTGTATTATAAACGCTTCTACAAAGATCAAAAATTTATACAGGCGAAAATTACCGATAAAACGGAAAATACAGACGTAGAAGGTCCTCCATACTACAGGATAAAGTATTTATTCAAGATGGGTCCGGAGATGTATGAGGGTGAAGCAGACGGAGATAAGGAGCATCGTATCGGGAGTAACGTACAAATTCAGGTGTCGGCAAAGTTTCCTATGGAATCTCATTTGTCAGCTCCTGAAACTTCCGAAGCTTTTCAATGAAATAGAGGATATTTTGTTGCATTTGTCAATATTCACGGATGGCGATGAATACAGAGAGGAGATGTATTATTTTCAAAAAAACAATTCGGTGGATTGTTTTACGTACTGCATCACAAAGGAGCTTTGAATTTTACTAATACTCGGAATCACCGAAAGCTTTTGGGCGATAAAGTTGTTATACTCTTCCACATCTTTTACCACCACTTTCAACACACAATCAACGATTCCCCCTGTAATAAACGCCTCCATTACTTCGTCTAATTTGACAATCTCTTTGGCAAAATGTTCCGTAACTTCCTGTTGTTGGCTATGAAGCGAAACGTTCACAATCACCGTGAAATTTAGCCCGACCTTTTTGTTGTCGACCAAGGCCACATAATTTTTGATATACCCCTCCTTCTCCAGTTTTTTAATCCTGTCATACACAGAGGTACGGGACATATTTAAGCGCTCTGTAAGGTCGGTGATATCGAACCTGGCATTGTTCTGAAGTATCCTTAAAAGTTGTTTATCCTGATTGCTTAATTCTTCCATCGGATTTTTTCCGGCAAACTTATAAAAGTCAATTTAAAAACTGTATTTTGTTCGCTAAAAAAGCCTTCTTATAAGATTATTTCCGTATTTCATTGCCTGATATCATCTTGAGTTCAAAGAATTATACATTTGTGCGCACAAAACAAATGTATGATGATTAAGCATATTGGTATCGTTGCTTTGGGAGCATTGAGTTATGGCATGCTCTCTTCCTTTGCAAAAATTGCTTACATGCAAGGATATAATGCAGGAGAGATAACTTTTGCACAGGCGTTCATAGGCGCTTTCATTTTATGGGCCTTTGTTTTATTCAGAGTTGTAAAGAACAAATCGCTTAAACTCATTGGCAACTGGAAGTTGTTGTTGGCCGGCACCTCAATGGGGGTTACAGCTTATACGTATTACCTTTCTGTGGAATACATTCCGGCTTCGTTGGCGATTGTTTTATTAATGCAAGTAACCTGGATGAGTATTCTGGCGGAATGGATATTCTTTAAAAAGAAGCCTTCCTCTATTCAGATCACCTCTACATGCTTTCTTTTCATAGGGACCATATTAGCCGGGGATTTTCTCAATACCGACAATGTTGATTTGTCTTTGTTGGGTATATTATTAGCAATTTTATCCGCTTTATTATATACCCTATATGTACTATTTACAAGCAAACTGGGCAATGACGTTCCCATGTTTGAAAAGAGCGCCTTAATGACGACCGGCTCAGCATTGATGATTTTATTGATCAATCTGAAATCCATCACCACCAGCCATCACTTTGATGTGGGCTTGTTACAGTGGGGGATATTTTTGGCCATTTTCGGGACCGTCATCCCACCCATCTGTTTTACTACCGGAATGCCAAAAGTCGGCCCGGGTATAAGCTCGATTTTAATTACTTTAGAGTTGCCGGCTGCTGTTTTTTGTGCGCATATTATTCTTCATGAACAGGTAGTTCCTTTACAAGTAGTAGGTATTTTGATTATGCTGATTTCTATTATTTATCTTAATTTAGCCACAACAAAAAAAGAAAAGCGGCTGAAAGCAAAAGTGATATAATGTAGGAATGTACTACTGGATATTTGGACAAATATTCCGCTTAAACCAACAAAAATGAGACAAATTGAAATAGACGTAAATAAGACTACATATACGCTATGCATTGGCTATAAGCAGGATGAAAAGCGGAGAAGGGCTTTCAACAATATGTGCCGGTCATTTTGGGATTTTGATTTTGAAGCGTATTATCAGTCCGGTTATTGGGATGATAGCTGCCTACTATATTCTATTTTTCACGGAGATACCATCGTATCTCATACTACGGTCAGTATATTCCGTACATCTTTCCTTGGAATGCCCCAAAGGCTTTTACAACTTGGCACGGTGATGACCGATCAAGCTTATCAAAGAAAAGGCTTAAGTCGCTTTTTGATGGAGTACATCCTGGAAGATTATAAAAAGCAGGTGGATGGTTTTTTACTTTTTGCCAATGACACCGTCTTGGATTTTTATCCGAAGTTCGGGTTTTATCCTGTTCCTGAGCATCAGGCTTTTAAAAACCTCCAGGATAGCTTTTCCGCAAAAGAAAGAGAGGTGAGGAAGTTAGACTTATCGGAAGCAAGCGATCTGTATTTATTTGAACAGCTGGTCAATAAAGCCGCTATAAACAGTAAAGTTCAACTTTATAACAGAGGCTTATCATTTTTTTATTGTTATGCCTATCCGGAATTTGGCTATAAGGACTCGATATACTATGTTGAGAATTTGGATTGTGTGGCGGTGGTCCGGGAGGAAAGTGACGGAGTGTTATTGCTGCAAGAGGTATTTGCCGAAAGCACAATAGATATTCATACATTAATTTCTGCTTTAAGTAGTGATGGGATACGGCAGGTCCGCTTGGGTTTTACGCCTGTTCAGGAAGGGTTTGAATACCAAGAATATCAGAATGAAGATTTGACACTTTTTGTTTCAGAGCCTTTGAAAACCTTATTTGAGACAAAAAAACTCATGATACCATTGCTATCTCATACCTAATAAGAACTGAGGAAGCTATACGCAAAAAATGATGCGCTGAGGTTCCTGAAATGGGAATTTTCGGCCCAAAAGGTGAAGTTTAAACATGCTCTAATATAACTCTGCCTTCTGTAAGAATACTCGTATTTTTTGTGAAACTTGCGACTGTACTTGCTCCGGACCGTTATTCCTTTTTCATCGTTTCCGGACTGGACTTTAGGGCTTTTTTATAGTATGGTTCATTCATAATCTCAAAGTTTAACATAATAAAATTTATGAAATACCTTTTGTTAATTTTCTGTTTTCAGTTTTTGAATTCTTCACCGGATTTTGTGGAAGTGGGAGACTTTTGTTTGGAGTATGAAATTTCAGGAAACGGGCAACATATTGTCTTGTTGGAAGGTGGGGCGAGGGCCGGGTTGTCAGATTGGGATTCTGTGTATCAGGAAATTTCAAAAAACTATACCGTGATCAGGTACTCACGGGTTGGAAATGGGAATTCCACACAAATAAAGCGGCATTTCACTTCACAAGATTACGCAAAATATGCCAATGAACTCTTAGAAAAATTAAGCATAGATGTACCGGTGATTGTCGTAGCCCATTCTTACGGAGGGAGTGTCGCCAGGGATTTTTGTGCCGCCTATCCGCAAAAAGTAAAGGCATTGTTAATGCTGGACCCTTCTTCCGAACATGACGTAGATATTCTTCGAGCCATTGATCTTGAAAAGGGAAATGCGGAAATCGCACAAATTAAACTGGATGATATGGCCAATGGAATGTCTAACAATTATCTGGATTTTTGGAGCAAACGCCCTTTGCCGGATTATCCTCAGATCCCGGATATTCCTGTTACGGTGATTGTTTCGGTCAAAAAGAGTGAGACTCCGGCCAACCTGTTTTTTACAGACAAAGGGCGCAAACTATGGGGGGAACATTGGAGCGATTGGGTGGGTGCATTCCCCTCAGGACGCTCCGTTTTGACGGAAAAAAGCGGACATTTTATCCAGTTTGACGAGCCTGAATTGGTGATCAAAGAACTGGAAGCCCTAACAAAAAAGTTAAGGTAGGAGAGAGTAATTCTCTTTCTGGGAATTGATGTATGGAGGTACAGATGTTATTTAAGATACAAAAACAAAAGAGCGGAATTTGTAAAAATAATCCGGAATATGAAAACAGGAATCATCACAGGCTGTAGCAGGGGAATAGGTTTCGCAACGGCCAAATTGTTGACCGAATCTCAAGCGTATGAAATTATTGGGACTTCTACATCCGGGAAGCATCCCATTTCAAAATCAAATTTTCGCTGTTGCCAATTGGATCTTTCCGACAGTAAGTCAATACACAATTTTGTCCAGGCACTTGGAGAGGTACAGCTTGACTTCCTTATTAACAATGCCGGTATTTTGCTAGAAAGGTGGGATGAGCCGACTGTGAATATACAGCAATTAAGGGATACGTTTAATGTAAATCTTTTTGGGACGATCGAGCTAACGGAGAAGCTCTTACCGAAGATGAACCCAGGCGGGCATATCATCAATGTTACTTCCGATTGGGGCTCTTTCAGTGAAACGGGTTTTGACGAATATCAGCCTCATTATAAAATGTCAAAATCAGCGCTGAACATGTACACCAAACTGTTAGCAGAAAGGCTGGCGGATAAAAATACGATCGTTTCCTCCCTTGATCCCGGATGGACCCAAACGGATATGGGTGGAAAGGAAGCCTCGAGAAAACCCGAAGAGGTGGCCACGGATATTTTGAATTTATTGGAGGGCGATGTCATCAGCGGTCAATTCTGGCACCAAGGGAAAATCAGAGAGTGGTAAAACAGGGGAAAAGGCATGCGAAGCTTCCGGTTGGCTATACGATAGCAGGGCCAGAGCCTAAAAACCGTAATCTGTTTCATTTCTTCCTTAAAATGTATTGGACAAAACTTCGCAGATCTGCTATTTTTACAGTTTAACCCTATGATGATTACCAATTGAACAAAAAATATAGCATACCGGAATTTATTAAGTATTTGAACATCGACAGTTCAAAAAATGAGGATATTCATATAGTCTGGTATGACAATCAAAGTGAAATCCGGCTTCAGTCAAAGCCTATAAATATTGATTTTTATCTTCTGGCCATTAAACTGGACTTTGATAAAAATCTGGACTTTGGGCAAACCGGATTTGATAAGGCTGACTCCTACCTTTATTTCGATTCGCCAGACAAAACGTTGGAGTGGGATTTAAAGCAATCTATGTCTGGTTATAATATCCTGATCAGCAAAAGGCTGTTTACAAAGTATGCGAAGGATTATAATTTTATGCATTATAAGAATCATGAGGCACTGTTTGTAACAAAAGAGGAAGAAGGGGTTTTATTGGATCTCTTTCAAAAGGCATATACAGAGTATAACCAGGAAAATTTCTCGAAAGAAATCCTATTGTCCTATTCGACATTGATCCTTTCGTATATCAATACCTTTTATAAAAGGCAATTCGACACGCGAGGAAAATTATATAATAAAATTGTGAGTGATTTTTATAAGCATCTGGAAGATTATTACGATCATCACAAGGACATCACAAAACTGCCCTCCGTAGCTTTCTTTGCAGACAAATCTAACCTATCTTCCAATTATTTCGGAGACGTTATTAAGCACTTTACAGGTAATTCACCCCAGGAACATATTCATCAGCATGTGTTACAAATTGCTAAAAATAAGCTTCGCCAATCTGAGCTTACCATCAGTGAAATAGCCTATAGCCTGGGCTTTGAATACCCTACCTATTTTACAAGATTCTTCCGGAAAGAAACAGGAATTACCCCCTCCGTATTTCGAGATCAGTAATTTGTTTCATCATCCGGGTAATTTGTTTTCATACCAGGATATAGTAGACGAGTACCTTTGTTGTAAGTAAAAATTGCAATCAAAATAAAGTCAAATACTATGTCAAAGAAAGTAAATTTCCAAAACAGCAATAACGGAAACATTACCATGTCAGCTGTTATCAATTTTCCGGAAGGATTTAATGAAAATCAAAAATACCCTGCCCTTGTTGTCAGTCATCCCGGTGGAGGTGTAAAAGAACAAACGGCCGGATTGTACGCACGGAAAATAGCCGAACAAGGCTTTGTCACCATTGCATTTGATGCATCTTACCAGGGAGAAAGTACAGGAGAGCCACGCCAGTTGGAAAATCCTCATATAAGAACGGAGGATATCAGTGCCGTGATCGACTACTTAACTACACTTCCTTATGTGGACGGGGAAAGAATCGCTGCCATGGGCATCTGTGCGGGAGCCGGATATACGGCCAATGCGGCCATTAATGATCACCGTATCAAAGCCGTGGGGACGGTAAGTGCCGTCAACATCGGAGCCATGTTCCGCAACGGATGGGATAACAATGTACAGGATTCGGAAGCGATTCCTTATTTGTTAGGAGGTTCCGGTGCCAGAACGAACGATGCAAGCGGTGCTGCCATTGCCACTATGCCCTTGGCCCCTTTGAAAAAAGAAGATGCGCCCAATGCGGAATTGGAAGAAGCCTGGGAATACTATCATACCGATCGATGCCAATACCCGACCGCTCCCGGTTTTGCTACGGCCCGAAGCCTGACACAAATTATCACCTATGATGCTTATTACAAGGCGGAAGTATTCTTTACCCAACCATTGCAAATTGTAGCGGGAAGTGTTGCCGGAAGCAAATGGATGAGTGACGATTTATATGACCGGGTGGCCAGTAAAGACAAAAACTTCCATATTGTAGAAGGGGCCAATCATATGTCCTTGTACGATGTGCTTCAGTATGTGGAAGAAGCCGTATCCGTATTAGTGCCCTTCTTTCAAAAACACCTTCAAGAAGTACCGGTACCGGGAAAAAACTAATCCATAAAAAGAAATTTTATGCCTGGGAAATGATGGACATCTCAATATAAAATGTGACGGTTTGTCTACTGCACGTGGATAGAGCGGTCGTTCGGGAGGTTCACAGAACGCTCCGAGGTGGATATCTAAAAATACACGAGGGCTACTAAGGCTAGGTATATAACCAGCCCTTGGTGAGGATTAATAGATGAATTTTAAACTCCAAAAATTATGACGAAAAGTAGAATTTCTAAAAAGAGAATGGAAGAGGCTTTCAAGCAGCTGGAAACTATTTCGGAAGAGGATTATATCAAAGTGAAAGGAATGGTGGGTGTCGTGAAGAGAGATTTTAGAAGTATTCTTCACAAAACACCTGATGATTATGATATGAAGAATTGGGAAGATGTATTCTTTCCTGCAGAGGATGGAGTGCCTTTAGAAGGCTGGTATATTCCGGCCAAAGGGGGTGAAAGTGATAAACTGATTATTTTCAACCATGCCTTGCCGATGTGCCGTGCCGGTTTTCAGGGGCATTTAGGCGAGCCTTGGAGCAACTTTGAAGCAGTTGAAATTGATTTTGTCATTCAAATGAAACATTTGACCGATGCCGGATACAATGTGTTGGCATATGATATCCGTAACCACGGCCACAGTGGCTCATATAATAACAATGTCAGTGGAGTCGGAAGGTTTGAATGGCGCGATTGTGTCGGAGCAAAGAGGTATGTGGATAACCATTTCCGGTTGAGCAAAATGAAAGTTGGCTTGTACAGTCAATGTATGGGTGGGTTGTCTCAATATGAAGCGATTTACAGACGGCCGGAATTGTTCGAAAATATACGTTGTATGTGTAGCCCTTTGGTACCCTCTATGCGGGCCATATACCAGGCATTCACAGAGTTACAAGGGGTAGACCAATACCTGGAACTATTGGATCTGGAATTGTTAAAAGCGGGCGCTTTTGTAATGGATGAAATGGATCCGAAGTTGTTTGCAGGTGCTGTTAAAATGCCCTTATTAATGGTACAAGTGAAAGAAGATGCATGGACGAAAAATCCGGAAGACGCGCAAAATACCTTTGATTCGATTGCCAGTGAAGATAAAGAACTCTTTTGGATTGAAGGAACCTCACACCGGTTTAGAGACGGGTACAACCATTTCGGAAGAAACCCGGAATTAGTGCTTGGCTTCTTCGATAAGTATATGAAGCCCTAATGGCTTTCAAAAGCTAATCAGCACTTATGAAATAGAAGCATTGGTGTTCACCTCTGCTTTTATTTTTAGATTATTGATACAGTTATGTTGGGAAGGTATGAAATGACAAATGAATGAGTCAATCCGTGAAAACGGTCAAACCGGCCTATAAGGTATACACTATCAATTGTTTGCTTTAAAGCTTTATAGCCGTTAAGAGCATGTTTTTTAGGTCAACAAATTTTAAATATGCTCTTAACAATACCCTTTAAAAAGCCCAAAGAGTAATCAACCAACAAGAAGAATACCATTACCCCGCTTGCAAAAGCCGGGGTTTTCTATTTATATCTATTTGGGTTTCCATCGCTTGTTTGTATCTCCGGACCGGGGCTATGGGATTGATCTTCGGCTATGCCCCTCTGTGAGTACTGTTTATATATTTGAAAGAAACCATTGGCTTCCTTGGAAACCTGAATATTTACAGTTTTTTTAAAGTTAAATTGGGATTTGGAGGTTTTTTTTATTTTTAACTGGAGAAAAAAATGAACAGAATCCAAGTTAAAAAATTAAACCGTAACCGGGTACAGGCAATGACATAAAATACGAAATTGGAATACATTCAACCGGCTATTGAAACAACTAAGATGACAACATAAGCATTCATAACCTTTTAGTCTTAAGCGAATGGATACCACAATTACGTATTTTGAAAAAGTACTGTTAAACTGGGAGCAGTCCGTTTTGGATTACTTACCCAAATTGTTTCTGGCGATCGTGGTGCTGATACTGTTTGTGGGGCTTGCAAAATTTGCCAAAAGTATAAGCCAAAAGTTCTTTTCAAAAGCCATTAGGGCCCACTCTGAGATCGTCAATATTATATCCTCTATGATTTACTTTTTCCTTATTCTTTCAGGAGTATTCTTGGCTTTACAGATCATTGGCCTGGAAAAAGCATTGACAAAGCTAATGGCCGGGGCCGGGATAATAGGAATTATTGTCGGCTTTGCGTTTAAAGACATCGCTTCGAACATTTTCGCAGGGTTGTTATTAAAAATTCAACATCCCTTTCAAAAAGACGATTGGGTACAGATTGAGGATAATTACGGAGTCATTTTAGACGTAGGTTGGGTCACGACCACAATCAAAACCATTCCCGGACAGGAAGTATTTGTGCCCAATCAAGTGATCTACAGCAATACCTTTACCAATTTTTCCACTTTTCGTAAAAGAAGAGTCATTCTGAAATGTGGAGTTTCTTACGGTGACGATTTAGGGCATGTGAAAGCCGTTGCTTTGGATGAAGTAAAGAATATAAAGGAGCTATTACCCCATGAAGAAGTAGATTTCTATTTTACCGAAATTGGCAATTCTACTTTTAATTTCCAGCTTCGTTTCTGGATTAAATTTACCAACAATAATGATTACCAAAGGGCGATGAGTGATATAATTATCCGGATCAAAAAGCGATTCGAAAACGAAAGTATTTCTATTGCTTATCCGGTAACCACCTTGGATTTTGGTGTAAAAGGAGGCGTCAATTTGTTTGACAAAGAAATAAAAGTCAAACCTGATTAGATTTCGACGGTCAATAGAAACCTGAAGTTTGACCGGACACTAACGGGAAGGTCCACCTGAGGGATTACAACAGGCATTTTATACAAAACGTTAGCGGTCCTTATTAGCGGAAATAAGAATGTATAGTCGTACTTCCGCAAGTATCAATTCCCACGGGTATGTTTACGTCCGTGGAAATGGTGTCTTTGGCAAACCCAGGGATGGAGGCGGTGTTCGGCCCGCATTATGGTTAAAACCGGAAGATTAAGCTTTATTCATAAAATATACTTCAAGAAAACCTTACAATGCCTGGAATAAAAATAGTTGAGGAAAAACTCCTTTTTTGATAGCTCCCCTCAATAATTGTTTTACTAAGGTTATTTACTGATTTTCAAAAAAAATGAAAAAAAATATTGCGCAGTTAAATGACTGCATTTATATTAGCAGTCAAATAGCTGTATAAATGAAACAGAGAAGAGACGTATTTCAAGCCATTGCCGATCCGACAAGAAGGGCGATCATTACATTAGTTGCGCTACAGGCAATGACGCCCAGTGCCATTGCTGAAGAGTTTGATTCATCCAGGCAAACCATTTCCAAGCATATTCAAATTCTTACGGAGTGCAAATTGCTTGAACAAGAGCATAAAGGCAGGAAAATTTATTATCACTTAAACCCGATGAAAGTGAAAGAGATAGCAGATTTTATTGAGCCGTTTCGCAACCTGTGGGATAACAGGTTTAATAAATTGGAGGCGATTATGAAAAATTACAAAACCGATAAATAGAAATCCATGGAACCAAAAACTAAAATTCATGCTGAAGACGGCAAGCAAGAAATACTGATCACCAGGGAATTTGATTTGCCCTTGGAATTGCTTTTTAAAGCATACGTTGAGCCGGAAATTGTGGAGCAATGGATGGGCACGAAAGTACTTAAACTGGAAAATAAAAAGCACGGTAGTTGGCAGTTTGAGACCACTGACCCAAAGGGAAACAAATACGGATTCAATGGGGTCATTCATGAGTTTTTTCCGAACCGGAAGATCACACGGACTTTTGAAATGGAAAATACATCCTTTCCCGTTCAGTTGGAGTTCCTGGATTTTGAATCCCTCACAGCCGCTACCAGTAAGCTCACCATGCATATGGTATTCAGATCCGTGGCAGACCGGGATGCAATGTTAAAATTACCCTTTTCTCAAGGCATCAATATGGCCCATAATCGCTTGCAGGAAGTTGTCAGCCAATTGAAGTGATGAACTATAAAGAGCTGTCACAAGAAGAAGAACTTATAGGCAAAACGATTGTCAACGCTGCCTTTCAAATTCATAAAGAACTGGGTCTTGGTTTGCTTGAAAAAGTGTATGAGACCTGTATGGCGTATGAATTAAGGAATACTTTGTGGCCCAAACCTTAACAATATCTGTGATGACAAAAAGAAACAAAATTATCTATTGGGTAGCCACGGTTTGGCTGGCCCTAGGAATGTTTTCCACCGGGATAGTACAATTAATAAAAATGGAAGACGAAGTAGAACGTACATCTGCGCATTTGGGTTATCCGGTCTATTTTTTATCTTTATTAGGCGTTTGGAAAATATTGGGAGTCGTAGCAGTACTGATGCCAAAGCTTCCTTTATTAAAGGAATGGGCCTATGCCGGCTTCTTCTTTGCGATGTCCGGTGCTGTCTTTTCTCATATCGCCAATGGAGATGAGGTGAAAGAGCTTTTCGGTCCGGTGTTGTTAATCGTTTTGACGGCAGCATCGTGGTATTTCAGACCCACAGATAGAAAAATTATTCCGGTTAATCAATAAAGCGGTTTATACGTATAGTTTTTGAAACATTTTTCAGGAAAAAGAAAAAGTTTAATTCACATCAATAATAAATAAACAGAATGAATCCTAAAGTTGATTTCTTTTTTAATAAATCTCAAAAGTGGCAAGACGAATTGGGGAGATTGAGAACAATTGCTCTTAATTGCGGACTGACGGAAGAGTTGAAATGGGGAGTACCTTGCTATACATTTCAGAAAAGTAACATTGTACTAATTCATGAATTTAAAGAGTATTGTGCGTTTCTTTTTCATAAAGGGGCCTTGTTAAGCGATGCCGATGGCCTGTTGATCCAACAAACCGAAAATGTACAGGCTGCACGCCAAATCCGCTTTACCAGCCTTCAGGAAATAGAGGAATTGGAGTCCCTGTTAAAAACGTATATATTCGAAGCCATCGAAGTGGAAAAAGCTGGTTTGAAAGTGGAGTTTAAAAAGACCTCCGAATTCAATATGCCGGAAGAATTTCAAATAAAACTGGAGGGAAATCCCGACTTGAAAGCCGCCTTTGAGGCATTGACTCCAGGCCGGCAAAGAGGCTACCTTTTGCATTTTTCACAAGCCAAACAATCCAAAACCCGCACTTCAAGGATAGAAAAGTGTATCCCACAAATTTTTGATGGAAAGGGTTTGAATGACCGGTAAATTTTACTCTCACAAACAACTATAATAGAACTGAAAAGAAAATAACGATGCGTAGAATTGTTCCTAATATTTATTCTGACAATATAGAAGCGAGCAAGGAGTTTTATCTTAATTTCTTAGGAATGGATTTGGTGATGGACATGGGCTGGGTTTTGACATTCGCATCCAAAGAAAATCCCACGGCTCAAATAAGCATTTTTAAAAATGCAGAAACGGAACAACCGGATAATAAATCAATTTTTCTCTCTATTGAAATATCCGATGTTGACAAAATGTATGAGCTGGCTAAAAGCATGAACCATGAGATAGTGTATGAAATAACAAATGAAAGTTGGGGGGTAAGGCGTTTCTTTGTGAAAGATCCCAATGGCGTTACAATCAATTTATTAACACACCAATAGCTAACCGGAAATCTATTTATAGCGATAAGGTAAAATTTTCGCTGTAGAAGGGCAAGAGCAAGAGTTCAGACCAATGCAAACCTCTACAGTTAGGAGGGTCCTCATGCGACAACGCTTCAAAGGTGATGGCTTCCGTATTCCACATAGCCAGGGCATCTCTGAGATGCAACAAGCGGCCTTGTATTTCGAATGCTCCGTCAATGACAAAAATAAAAGCTCCATTGTTTGTTGGCAATAAGGAATAGCACCCTTTTACACTTCCTTTACATCTCCCGGTATGTATTTTTGGAAGAGAGGATGCTTGGGCTTCCCGAAACAAGGTGAGAAGCTGGTTGGGAAATGATTGTATTTCGAAAGGTAATTTTCCCAACCCTTAAGCAACAGAAGTCTTTAGCTCTATTTGAAGCAGGTTAAGCCCCTCTTCTTGGAAGAGGTTGGTAATTTCAAAAACCTCTCCTTCTTGACAGGTAAAGAAATAGACCCCCTTCCGCCTCTATGGGATCTTGTTTTTTTGAGGAGTTTTTACAAAGTATTTTACCCATCGCGGGAAGCAATATGACCGTACAATTATGCGAAGCCGTTAAGGGGAGATGATGTCCGGGTTGTAACAAGATATCATTCAATGTCAATAAACTTTCGAAGGGCTGGCGGCTTGCCCCATAGTACTGGCCGGAATTCTGACAATAATATTTCACATTCACACTCGCTCAGGCTCTGCAAAGCCTTAAAGCGCGTGGGTGAATACTTTTCCTGTGGGAAAATTACATCACCCACTCTTTTGCTCCCTTATAATATTCGATTCGTAATACTCTCTAATGAGTATAACATAAAAAACTATACTGGGCTTAGGTGGACTGGAAAGTTTTTCGCAACTTAAAGCCCTCGCTTCCTCCGGATACATTTCTGTTTAACCGGCACAATTATTAGCGGGCATTGAATACAAATTGTTTGAGTAAAATTATGATGATAAAATGAAAGACACTAAAAATAAAGTTTTCTTAGTTACAGGAGCTACAGGAACTATCGGACGACAAGTAGTGAAGGAACTCTTAAATAAAGAAAAAAATGTAAGGGTACTAGCTAGAAACTCTCATAGTTCTGATTTCCCTAAAGAAGTAGAGGTAATTACTGGTGACTTAAACAAATCGGAAACATTAAAAAAGGCATTTGACGGTGTTTATGCGGTACACTTTATATCAATTGGAGATGAAAAATATACCCCTTTGTCAAATGGAAAATCAATTGTAGAGTTAACAAAACAATCAGGAATCGAACGAGTAACTGTACTTTGGAATGGAGAAGGAAATGAAAGTTCCTTGGAAGCAGCAATAAGACTAAGTTCGTTAGAGTGGACAATTTTACAACCGCAGGAATACATGGCAAATGCTTTAGGTTGGGCTGAATCTATTATTCGAAACAGTGAGATTAAGGAGCCTTTTGGAGACAGGCCAACGGCTGCTATACACGAAAATGATGTAGGTAGTGTAATAGCTTCAATATTAATTAATGGAGGACATCATAAAAAAATATACACATTAACAGGGCCTGAAACCCTGACACCGCGTAAACAGGTTGAACAATTAGCCCAAACTCTTGAAAAGGAAATAACATTTGAAGAACTAAATGAAGAACAAACTAGAGCCAGGTGGAAGGAATGGGGTTTACCGAAAGAGACAATGGATTATCTATATAGTTGGTATGGTAACACACCTGAACAAGGTTATAAAGTCACGCCTATAGTTGAAAGCATTCTTGGAAGACCAGCACAAAATTTTAAAAAATGGATTTTGGATAATATTCAAAATTTTAAAAGCGATGTGGTTTAAACTTATGGTTTTTGACCGAACATGGAATCAAAATCAGCTCATCAAGGCACTTTTTGAAGAGAATAGCCAAAGCTATTGGTACAAAAAGTAACACAGAGGAGGCGTTTTTGAAAATTACTGCACAATTGGTTACTGTTCTTATACTCACCATTGTACTCCTTCAAGAGCTCCTCATTCTGAGAAAGGCGTGAATACTGGGTTCTTTAAAGTGATTTTTTCCCAATTTTGAAGATTGTTAATATATTTCAGTAATCTCCATAGTTAAACCCACTGAACGGATGCTTGAAACACTGAGGAATCATATCGAAAAAATTGTTCCGCTTACCGATCATGAGTTTTCCTTTGTGTTGACTCAATTCACCGTTGAAAAATTTAAAAAGAACGAGTTCCTTTTTCAGTGCGGTGAAAATGTACCTTATGCGTATTACGTTGAGTCAGGATTGTTAAAATTGGTTTACACTGATGATAGAGCCAATGAACACATAGTCTCATTTGCCATGGAAGATTGGTGGGAAAGTGATTTCCATGCCTACTTCCACCAAACTCCAGCTTCCATGTCCCTGCAGTGTCTGGAAGATACGACTGTTTTTTGTATTTCTCCGGAAGGTTATCAACAGCTGTGTCGAGAGGTTCCTAAAATGGAAAGCTTTTTACTTCAAAAATCGAATGCCGGTTTTATCGGAGCACAACAGCGAATCCTGTCTTTACTCACCACCAATGCAAAAGAAAGGTACGAGCAATTGATACAGCAATACCCTACGCTGGCTCAGCGAGTATCGAAAGCCCAGCTTGCGGCCTATCTGGGAGTATCGAGGGAAACCTTAAGCAGGTTTTATTCTTAGTGATTCTGCCGCAATTAAATAGTGAGGTAGATCACAGGGTATGCTGATAAACTGTGAGGTAGATCACAGCCTGAATCCACAGGTCACCCCGACCTTTGAAGTGTAAATTTTTAAATGACTTTAAAGGAAAAACAAATGGAAACGACCGTAATTAATCCTTGGCAATGGCAAGATGAGCGCAGCTATGTACAGGCTGTAGAAGTAAAGCAAGCGGAGGCCACTCTCTATTGTTCGGGCCAGGCAGCAGTAGACGCTGATGGAAAATCAAGTAAAGATGATATGAAAGATCAATTGATACAGGCCATACAAAACCTGGAGTACGTGATTCATGAGGCCGGGTATGAGTGTAAGAACATTGTACGCTTAAATGTTTTTACCACCAATACCACAGAGCTCTTTACATGCTTTGATGTGTTTCAGGACTGGGTCGCCAGGCATGGCATTAAACAAGCCAGCACTTTACTACAGGTAGAAAGCCTATTCGAAACATTAAAAGTAGAGTTAGAAGCTACAGTAGTGAAGTAATTTGCTTGTTAAATATGAAGTGGTTTACACGTATAGTTTTTGACCGAAGATGGCATCAAAATCGGCTCATCAAGGCACTTTTTGAAGAGAATAGCCAAAGCTATTGTTGAAAAAAGTAATACAGAGGAGGCGTTTTTGAAACATTTTTTAGGAAAAAGAAAAAGGTTAATTCACTTCTATAAGAGCATGTCTGAAATTCATTGCAGGGATACCCCTTTGGTGATGAAAATTCTCAGTTTAGGGTTCTCAAAATAGCATTTTTGTAGTCCGACACTCGGTGGCCGACCAACGGAATACTACGCTGAGGTTTATGAAATGGAAGTTTTTGACCCAAAGGAATGAAATTTAGGCATGCTCTAAGTATTGTTTTAACCAAGCTAGAGATCCTGTTTTTTGTAATCGTATTTGCCTGGTTAGCTTATGCGTATATTGATACGGCTAACTTCTCTCCATTGTAGTTGTCCGGCTTTTCCCCATTGGTGTTATACAACAAAACATTTTTCCATCCACTTGCTCCTATTTGACATTTGCGTCATCCGGGAGTGTTGTACTGAAATACCTGGTGCAAACAGCGATATTCGGAGTAGTAACTTGGGAGACGATTTATCTTCTCCGGCATAGAAAAATGAAAGCCGTGTAAGCGTATGTACACCGAAAAATTTTAGGAAACCAGCTTATTTAAAAACCACTTCGGTTATACCTGAAAAGAATCACAGCGAGGCCCCCTTCCCGAGAGTCAGAAGCCCCGGTTTGATCACTAGCGCCTCGTGAAGCCTGAACTTTCAAGCCTGTTCTTTGTCATAAATCACCTCCCTACCCCTAATCACTAACCCCCAACCCCCTAATATCTAATCCCTAATTTGTACTTTACGGAGGTGTATCAAAAGTGTTAGGCGATACCTCCCTGGGGCCTGTACCGTTATGAATAAACCGCTCTTCTTCTCTCCTTCAGAACAAAAATACCTGTGATCAGCCTAAAAAAGACGGCAACTGCCGGGAAGGCTTTTTGTTAGAGGCCTTTCAGAAATTTTCACTTATTTTCATTTTTTTCCAGATATTTTCAGTTAGCTTTTCACTTAGCAGAGGCGCGAAAAAAAAAATTTATTGAAGGCTTGCTAAGTGAAAATAAGTGAAAAGGCCTGCTAAGTGAAAATATCTGAAAAACAGCCAGTCATCCGTTCGAATTAACCGAAGCGAATCAAGGACTAAATACCACGTCAACTTTGTATTTTTCAAGGAATACCGTTCCGGGAGTAAAACACCTTGGGATTTTTTACCACTTAAAAACAGGGCAGGCCGTCAGAAAGGAGGGGAGGAGCATTGCGTTGCCAGGGATTAGTTGTTAGTGATTCGCTATTAGTAGCTGATGGCCATGGATTACAACATCATCCCTCCGAAAATTAAGCCTTACACTTACAAGAAAGCCCCTGGCTTTGGAAGCCATAAAAATTGGAAACTTTTCGGGAATAAGTATATTTAGGGGTGAAATCAAATAATACGGATTAGCCTTGTATAAAGCATAGGTGGCAAACCTCATGGAGAGAAGTAATACGGTATAAAAAAGCAGATAAAATTCCGTATAGTTCGCTATTTGGGTGGTATATGCCTAATAAATTTGTTAGCACCTATTTGAACACAACCGACAGAAATAAGAAATGTCATACGAAACAGCCTTGAAAATTTCGGATCTTGTAAATGAAGTGATTTAAACTTATAGTTTTTGACCGAAAATAGAATCAAAATCGGCTCATCAAGGCACTTTTTGGAGAGAATAGCCAAAGCTATTGTTGAAAAAAGTAACACAGAGGAGGCGTTTTTGAAAGATTTTTTAGGAAAAAGAAAAAGGTTAATTCACTTCAATAATATCCACAAGAAAAAATATTTACTTCCGGCAATTCAAAGAGAATTTGTTTGGAACACCTACCAAACTACTTTTTTCTTATCATATCGGTAAACTTAAGTAGGGAGCTGAAAAAAAAATATAGGGAAACGAAATTTAAATTTTTTTGTATAAATGAAGCTAAAGAAAAGATTAAAAACAAGATTGATTACAATAACACAAAGAGGAACTTTAATTCTATTAGTTCTCCTATCAGTTATGTGTAAAACCAAAAAAGCGGATGAAACTAAAAATGAAATTAAATACGTAACTGCTGAGTCAGGGTTGAATTATAGAGACAAACCAAAAGGGAAAAAACTCGGAAAACTTGATTTTAATCAAAAAATAATTGTTGACACACATTCAGGCGTTTATGAAAAGATTAAAGTCGGGAATAACCTTATTCAAGGCGAATGGGTTAGCACAACAATAAATAGTCAAAACGTATTTGTTTTCAACGCTTTCCTAGCGGATACCATATCAAAATCACTAGCAGAAATTAATGCTGAAGTAGACGCTGTTACTGAGGCTAAGATAAAAAAAATCATAAAAGTAGAGCTTGAAAAACCTATATCAGAGGTGATGGATGAGTACAATAAATTAAAGGAAGAAATGTACACTTATTATAGAAATAAAAAGTCCCTTTCCCCTGGAGAATCTATTCTGAGAGAAGAGAAACTGAGAGAAAAATGGTCAAGTATCAATAATGAAAATATAAAACCTACAAAAGACACTGTTGTTATTACTGACGAAATGAGTTTACTTAAAAACTTAAAATCAAATAGAGTCTTTTTAATTGATACGCCTATCTTAAATTTTCACAAGAAAGAATTAACCTATAATACTGAAGTCATTAACGAGCACTTTGCTCCAAAAAGAACAGGAACTTTGATATTAAGAGACTTAAAAAATGTTGAGTTTATAGGTAGAAAACAGCGGGTCTATTTTATATGTTATACATATGGAGAGTCTTTACTTTATATCAAAGACCTTGAAAAATTTGTCTTTAAAAACTTCTGTTTCTATTACCCAACAAGCGAATCTGACCGTGAAGAAAAAAAGGAAAACTTGAATGACGAATACGAGAATTTTTATGGAATGCTAATTAGTGGAAAAGATGGGAAATTTATCAATTGTAATATTGACGGGATAGGTTTTACAGGTGTATACTGTTCAAAGGCTTCCAACATAACCTTTAAAAACTCTACTTTTACAAATATTCAAAAAAATGTAGTAGCATTGGACAGAGCAAAAAATATCGTTTTAGATAATGTAACTATTAAAAACAATGATTGTAAATCTATCATTCAGTTGAAAGATGATGAAGGAATTGGTTCGAACTATGAAGAAGAAATTAAGTTAAGTAACTGTAAAATAAGCAATAACAAAGCTGACAAGCTATTAGGCTTTGGCAAAAGCTTTAACAATAAAATATTACCAAGTGATGTGATATTGAAAAGTTGTGAAATAGCGAATAATAGTTTTCAAAGGACCTTTCTAAACTTTAACTATAAGGAAGAAAGAAGTGCAAGATTTTATAGCTGTAAAATATATAACAACAAAATTTTTGATGTAGATGAACAAGATAATCCGTTTTTTGTTTCTGGTACACTTAAATATTCAGTAAGATTCAAAAACACCTCTTTTAAAAATAATGACTGGGAAATTAGTACTCTTGAACGTAAAAAGTATTTTGAATAATTTTCGAGCTTTTATTGAAATAAAAAGCTCGAAAATGCTACTGAAACAGCTTATTGATATTAGCAAGAAACAATAGCGTTCAACATGGTAAAAAGCTATAGCGGATAATGGTCAAACCTTAAATTCTCAATCCTTTACCGCCACTACTGCCATTTTTCAATTTGAAAAATGGCAGTAGTTCACATTCGGGCAAGTTAATGCCTTGAAATCCGCTACTGCGTTTAAACGTTCCCGTTGTGATGTATAGACTGAGTGTTGATTCATGTAAATGAATAGAATATTCATTCGAAGTGTATATTGACATGAGAGAAGCATGTTCACCCTGTGGCAAAGAAAATTAGTTTTGGCATGAAGAGAATGGATACCGAAAAACGCTAGTATTAGATGGGGGAGACTTTAGTTCTGAGAACTTAATTCTTTAGTTCGAAAATTAAATTAGGGGAGTGTTCCAAACCTCTTGAATTTCTCTAAGAATCAAATGAATGTACAGACTGGAGCGAAGCAGATGATTTTTTCGGAACTGTTTTGGACATAGACGATTTGATTCTAACAAGAGAGCAAATTGAACGAGAAGGTTTGGAAGGGTGGATGAGAGGTGATGCTGAAATTTATCTTCAAGGACCCAAAAAAGTCGTTGCAACAGCAAAAGAAAAAGTTTAATTCACTTCAATGGCTCATAAGAAAAAAGGACACTTAACAACCTCTCCCGAATGGGCTAAGCATTTAAGGAAATACATGAAGAACCAATTTTGGAGGAGGGAACGAAATGCTGGCAAAGCGTTCATTCGGAATGAATTATTCGAAACGGATAACTTGTTATGGCAATTTGAAGAAATGATCAAAACGTTAATCGCCATGACACTGCCATTAGATGAACAAATAGACTTTTACGGTGTTGGAGTTACAGCCGATGAAATGCTTGAGGATTTTGATTCATGTTATGTATTGAATAAAACCCATTTTTTAAAACGGAATTTAATCAATGCACAAGCAAAAGAACAACTAGACGAAATTGATTTTTTGACGAATAAATGGAGTGAGGAAAAAGCACAAGATTTTTGGTTTGAGATGGAAAAGCATTCATCTGACTGGAACATCCTTAGAGAAAAGGCAAAATCAATTTTAAAACTCCTAAATAAGGAGAACTTAACTGTCGACATCAACCATGAAAATGAATTGGATGAAAACGGTGATATAGCTGTCCAACGAACTAAAATTGAATTAAAAGAAAACTAAAACGACACCACAACAAGGTGCCTGATGCATGGCCCCGTGAGGTCATAGTGCGAATCATACAAGAAACTGTTGTACATAATTTGAGCAAAATGGAAATAGATGAAGTTTTAGTAGAAGCCAAGAAGCTGATCCAAATAGGAGAAAAAGAATTTTTAGAAAAGAAGCAGAGGACAAAGTACTATAGGGATTCAGAATATCATATTGTTTATTCAAAAGCTGTTAAATTGTTGCTAGAAGTGTACAATGAAAAAAACGAACTGAAAATTAACCGGTTCTTTGAAAAACACATCCCCGAATTGTTTGATAATGCAGACTGTAAAGAAAGTACGGTTCAATTTGAAAATCTAAAGAGCAAAGATTTAGAGCTAAGAATAAAGGCAAGTAAATATTTTAGAGGGAAAGCACTACAAGAGACTAGCGGTTATAGAGCCATATTATTTGAGCGTCCGAGTACTTTTGAAAAACTCATCTCAATATTGGAAACTGAAAAAAATGATAAGGTAATTATAAATCTCATAATTGCCCTTGGCGGTGCATATGATAGATACTTTAACTATTTTCGAGTATATGAAAGTCTTTCTCCTTTTTTTCATCATAAAAAAAGTGACGTAAAGTACTATACGATACTATGGACAAGTAACATTGAAAATGATAAAAAAAGAGAGACTTTAAATGCATTATACAATGAAAAACAGAGTAAAAAAGTAACAAAACTATTGGAGGAATATCTTGAAATAGAATAGCAGGGTATAAACGGTTATTTTAATGCCGTTTATACAAACCGTTGTGGGCAATCCCAGCAGATTTCAAAAGTCTTATAAGCAACCCCGGCTGACCAGTTCTTCAGTACTCTTCTCTTAATGCTATACTGAACCTGCTAATGATAGCAGGGGATTAATTATTTTTATTTTATGTCACATATTTGTGACATATTACATATGTTTGTGTCATGATAGACACAAAAAGCAAAATTATAGCTGCGGCAGTGACATGCTTTCGCAACAATAAATCGGATACCTTGGAGAGAGTAGCTGAAGAGGCCGGGGTTTCTCGGAGAACGCTACACCGATATTTTGAAAATCGCCAGGATTTAATTGAGTCTTGCAAAAACGAAATGCTCAATAGTTGTAACAAGGCTATGAATGAGGCCTACGAAAGTGATAAGGACCCCATAAAAAAAGTAAGAAATATGCTTTTTGCTGCGATTGAGCAAGGAGCTAATTATTCGTTCATCAAAAGGATTTATGAGCACAGTAACTATTCAGATTTAGATAGGGAAAAAGAATTCGAATCAGATAATGTCAAATCGAAATGGCTAAAAATCATAGAAGAACTTCAAAAGGAGAAACGTATTAACAGTGAGTTGACGGTCCCCTGGATTTTTAATTTGTTCGGATCAATCATCGAAACTTCAATCTATGCCGTTGAGGCTGGGGATGTTGCCAAAAATGATAGTAAAAAATTTGCCTGGATTTCCTTTAAAGGAGCTATCGGATTAAAAGAATAAACCTATATCAATATGAATCATTACTCAACAGAAAATCTCATTAAAAAAATGCCGGGTTTCTCCGGTCGTTTTCAAAAAGTTAATGATATAAATCTTCACTATGTCATAGGAGGAAGTGGAGAACCATTGATATTGTTGCCAGGCTGGCCCCAGACTTGGTGGTCTTTTCATCGTATCATGCCTTCTTTGGCTGAAAAATATACGGTAATTGTGATTGATCTACGCGGAATGGGAGATAGTGATAAGCCTGTAGAAGGATATAGCAAAAAGAATATGGCCAGCGATATCAAAGAATTGATAGTAGCTTTAGAATACGACAAGGTACATATGGCCGGACATGATATTGGAGCCAATGTAGCGTATTCTTTTGCAGCCAATCATCCGGAAAGAATCAATAAACTGATTCTTTTGGATACCCCACCTCCCGATGAAAATATGTATCGACTACCTATGTTGCCTGTAGGAACTCCCGTATACCCCTGGTGGGTAGCATTTAATCAGTTAAGTGATTTGCCTGCCCAACTGCTGGAAGGGCGTTTCGGGTTGTTGTTAGATCATCTTTTGGATAAGCTACTTGTCAACCAAGAAGCAATCAATGATTTTGACCGCTCCGTTTACATTCAACACTACAACAACAAAGAAAACATAAGAGCATCCAGTGCCTGGTATCAGACCTTCGGTCAGGATATTTCAGAACAGAAGACCTATCCTAAAATTAAAAATTCAACCAAAGGAATTGCGTCATCGGCTAGTTTTGGAATCCTAGACAATTTTCTATCTCACAATGCTTTTGAGTATGAAATGATGGAAGTAGAAGGAGCGGGGCATTTCCTTCATGAGGAGAAGCCCAAGCAAATTGCTAAGGCGATCTCAGATTTCTTGAGTTAATATTAAAATAATAAAATTGAAACAGGTTGAATAAAGTGCTGTTTACACCCATGGCTAAGAAAACTTGGGGCAGGCAGTGGTTTGCGTAAGTTTCAGAGGAACTCCGAATGCTCCAGGCCGTTATGAGCAAGAAAAATGAATTTGAAACAACAAGAAAGCAGGAGGCATACTTCTCTTAAAAACGGAAAAAAACCTATAAAGAAAAATCCATTAAGGGCATGTTTAAAATTCTTTGCGGATACCGCCACGCGGGAGGTTCTCCTTTGAGAGGCCGCCCCTTTGGTGGTAAAAACCCTCAGTGAGGCCCTTCCTGAGAGTCAGAAGCTCCATTGATCACTAGCGCCTCGTTAAGCCTGAACTTCCGGGTTTGTACTATGTAATAAATTGCCCCTTAATAGCTAACCCCAAATCCCCAACTCCTAACAGGCCAGACAAGTAATTGTACTTTACAAAGGTGTATCAAAAGTACCGGTCGATACCTCCTTGGGACCCGTACCGTTATGAATAAACCACTCGATTTCTCTCCCTCAGAACAAAAATACCTGTGATCAGCCTAAAAAAGACAGCAACTTCCGGGAAGGCTTTTTGTTAGAGGCCTTTCAGAAATTTTCACTTATTTTCATTTTTTTCCAGATATTTTCAGTTAGCTTTTCACTTAGCAGAGGCGCGAAAAAAAAAATTTATTGAAGGCTTGCTAAGTGAAAATAAGTGAAAAGGCCTGCTAAGTGAAAATATCTGAAAAACAGCCAGTCATCCGTTCGAATTAACCGAAGCGAATCAAGGACTAAATACCACGTCAACTTTGTATTTTTCAAGGAATACCGTTCCGGGAGTAAAATACCTTAGAATTTTTTACCACTTAAAAATAGGGCGGAGCAGAAAGGAGGGGAGAAGCATTGCGTTGCCAGGGATTAGTTGTTAGTGATTCGCTATTTGTATGAAAGGCAAAGAAAATAGGGCTGTAACCAATCAACTATGGAAGCGATAAAAATTGGAATTTTAGCAAAAATAAGTAAATTAAGGTAGTTAAACTGAGAAGATGGATTAGCCTTGTGTAAAGTATCAGCGGCAATCCCCTTGAAGAGAAGTTATATGGGTAAAATTCTGTATAGTTCGCTATTTGGGTGGTATATGCCTAATAGAGTTTCGTATATAAACAAGTTGTGAGTAAGCTAACCAAAAACACAGATGAAATTAGATAGACTTATATTAAAAAACTTTAGAAGTTACTCTCAAGAAATTAAAATTGAAGTTTCTGACCTTAATGTAATCATTGGGAAAAATGATGTGGGTAAGTCATCTATTTTGGAAGCTCTCAACATATTCTTCAATGGAAAACCTGATAAAAATGATTTGTGTATCAACAATGATAACGGTAGAATTGAAATTACCTGCATTTTCACAGACTTGCCTGAAGAACTTGTTTTAGACGATAGTATTACTACAAGTTTGGCTGATGAATACTTATTAAACTCTGACAATAAATTAGAAATTAAAAAATCATTTCCGATTTCCGCTACAGGAAGCATTTCTGAAGAATCAGTAATTATTTGCAATTATCCTGACCACAATGATTTAGCTGACCTGCTCTCGAAAAAAAGAACAACTCTACAATTACAATTTGAGGAACTTGGCATAAACCCAGAAGGAGTTAATAAAACTAAAAGTAAAGAGCTAAGAAATGCTATTCGTAATCACTTTTATGAAGATGGACAGATAACCACGCAGCGAACAGAAATAAAAATTGACGGTAGATTAGACAATGAGGATAACAGAAAGAGAATATGGACTAATCTTAAAAAATATCTTCCAATTTTTTCTTTGTTCTTTGTTGATAAGCAATTGAATGATCAAGATTCGGACATTCAAGACCCAATGAAAGAAATAATAAAAGAAGTTTTAAAGAGAGATACCATAACACCACTTCTAGACAAATTAAAAGAAGCTGTGCAAAAGTCTTCTACAAGCTTGGCAGATGACACAATTAGAAAGCTAAATGATTTAGATTCCGAATTAGCAGAAACACTTCGTTCTAATTTTCCCAAAGAACCAACTTGGAATTCAATTTTCAAGTTAACCTTAGAAGACGACAGAGGAGTTCCACTTAATAAAAGAGGAAGTGGTATGCGAAGATTAGTTTTATTAAGTTTTTTTAGAGCTCAAGTAGAAAATCGTAGAACTGAAAACGCACCAAATATTATCTACGCCCTGGAGGAACCAGAAACTTCCCAGCATCCTGATTTTCAACTGATGATAGTTAATGCTTTAAAGGAACTTTCAGAAACGGAAAATGCCCAAGTATTTTTCACAACGCATAATTCAAATCTTGCCAAAGAAATCCCGAAAGCTTCACTGCGATATGTTTATTCCGATAATGGACAAATAAGAGTTCAAAGTGGTATAAATGAAGATGGTTCTGATAATGAAGAAATCATCGATAGAATTATTGAAACTCTTGGAGCTCTGCCTGACCCAAAAAACAAGGTAAAAGTTTTAATTTTTGTGGAGGGAGAAAATGACGTTAACGCTCTAAAAGGTATAAGCAAGCTATTGAATGCTAGTGATGAGAATATTATAAACCTTGAGAATAATGAGGCAGTTGCTTTTATTCCAACAGGTGGCTCACAACTTAAATTCTACATTGAGAAAAAATATTTAGATGGTTTATTGCAATCACAAGTACATATTTATGATTCTGACAAACAAGATTACATTCAAAGTGTTGCTGACCTTAATGGAGAGGGCATTGATACAAAGATTGGATTCAATACAGCAAAAACTGAATTAGAAAACTACTTACATCACGAAGCAATCGTTGAATGTTATCAAGATTTAAACATAAACATTACTTTAACTGACATAACTGATGATGAGGATGTGCCTATGAAAGTAGCTATGGCTGTTCATCAAGCAACAAGTGAAACCAATTGGAATGCAATTAATCCAGATCCTGTAAAAAAAGAAGAAAAGCAGAAGAAAAAAATATCTAAAGCTAAACGTCATTTAAACAAACTTGCAGTAGAGAAAATGACAGTTGAAAGATTAACTGAACGTGGCGGGTTTGATGAAATTAAAAGATGGTTAGAAACTATAAAAGCAGAAGTGCTAAAATGAAAGTTAAAGCTACAAATGAACTAATCAGGAATCGGAAAATGAGGTGCCTTTAAATCCCGTACTACTCATAGCCAAACCGTTGTGGTGCATTTAAAGAAATGAAAATGAAGTTTTCAATTAGCTTTTTGGCAATGTTTGCTTTATTGACTGTTTCGGAACAGACAAAGATTTGGAAAAAAGACATCAACTTGAAGAACGAATGGACCGAACTTTAGGCTGGACAGGGCTTGGGCATACTGATGGTGGAAGTATTGGCAGTGGGATAATGGAAGTTGGTTGTATTGTTGTTGACTTTGAGCTTGCCAAAAAACTTATTGAACAAGACTTGAAAGACACTTAATTTGCAGACTATTCGAGAATTTATAAAATGGAATAAAAACGGCCGCACAATGTCTCGGTAGACAAGTATTCAGTGCCGAAACGCGCTATTTTAAATGCTCGAGACTGTTAGCCACAAAGTTACTACATAGCACAAACAGAATCTAATATGAAAAGTTTGCTCTTCTTTCTGACTCTTTTACTAACAGCCTGTAGTCTTACATCAGCCGGACAAACGAAAACTATTGCCGGAAAGGTTATTTGCACTGATTTTCCAAGTAAGCACAATTCGACAGATCATGCATTTTGGAATGCATCCGGAGCGGTGATATTTGGAAACGATTCCATTCGGTTAGGTACCGCTGACGAAAATGGTGAGTTTGAATTTGAAATCCCCAAAGATATTCGAACACTTCGCATTGGATGGGTAGGGATGGATCCTGAACAATTCGAACTAACCGGTAATTGTGATTTCCTGGAAGTAATACTGCTCCCTGGTGTGTACTATGAGTTTATGACCGTAAAGAAAGAAAAAAGGCTTAGAAAGAAAGATAGAAAGGTTCTTCCAGCTCTATATCAAGAAGCCGTTGAACAGAAAATTTTTAAACAAAAAGTGTTAAATTGAAAGCAATTCCTTTTAATAAAGTTCGGTGCTCGGTAGGCAGGATTGTGCTTCTAAAACCCTCCTGCTCATAGCCGTGGCCGTTGCACGTAACCAAAAAAAGATATGGTAAACGAAATACTGTTTTGCCAGATTTTTAGTAACATGGGCCTCAGACGTCCTAAAAACAATTTTGAAAAAAATGAAGTATTTTTTTTGCGGCTTTGTCTTATGGAGTCTTCTGTCCACAGCCTTTGCCCAACAATCTGTTCAAAACGATCATGATTACCTCATTCAAGACAGTGTTTTGATCCCCACACGAAGCGGAACGGATATTTCTGCCATTGTGGTTCGTAAAAAAGTACAGGCAGCCCCTTTACCCGTCATCTTATTTTATACCACCTATTACCAGGGGGCAAATGATGTGATATTTGGGAAAAAATCAGCCGACAGGGATTATGTGGGCATGGTGGCGTATAGCCGTGGGATCAGAACGGACCTGCAACATTATGCGCCTTATGAGCATGAGGGAACGGACATTTACGATATCATTGACTGGGCCAGCAAGCAGGACTGGTGCAACGGAAGTGTGGCGATGTATGGAGGGAGTTACACGGGGTTTGCACAATGGGCAGCGGTAAAAAACATCCATCCTGCGTTAAAAACCATCGTTCCGCAGGTGGCGGTAATGCCGGGCTTTGATACGCCTATGGAAAATAATGTGCAAATGAATTTAGGTTTGTACTGGCCCCACAACAATATCTATAAAAAAGAACCGCTAAGGCGCAGCCTGCCTTTTGAGTGGTATGAAACTGGGGTGGCTTTTAAAAGTATGGATAGCCTGGCCGGCTATAAAAACGAGATTTTTCAACGGTGGCTGCAACATCCGGATTATGATGAATATTGGCAGGCAATGGTGCCTACCCCCGGGGAATACGCAAACATCGACATTCCTGTCTTGACGACCACCGGTTACTATGACGGCTCACAAATCGGAGCAATTCAATATTTCAAACGGCATCATCTATATAATAAAAAGGCAAACCACTACCTGGTAATCGGGCCTTACGACCATTGGGGAGGGCAACGCAAACCGGCAAAAAACTTAATGGGGTATGAGATTGACAGTGTTGCTCAGGTCAATATGGGGGAATTGGCCTATCAGTGGATTGACTATATTGTAAAAGGCACACCCAAACCGGAATTGCTCCAGGACAAAGTAAACTTTCAGGTAATGGGATCGAATGTATGGCGACATGCTCCGGCTTTGCAAAAAATCAACAATGATACATTGACCTTTTATTTGGACCAGAGTACACTTTCTCTGCGAAAGCCTGAAAAGAAGGGCTTTGAAATGCAAACGGTAGATTTTAAAGACCGGGAGCGTCAAAATAATTATTTCACTCCCGAAATTATTTTTGATTCGTTGGATGTCAGTAATGGTTTAACCTTTACCTCAAAGCCTTTTGCCAAGGATTTTGAAATAAACGGTTCTTTTACCGGAAACCTGTCCGTGACCATTAATAAAAAGGACATGGATGTTTCAATGGCATTGTATGAACTTCTGCCCGATGGGAGTTATTTCTTTCTTACCCGGTATGTAGGCCGGGCAAGCTATGCCAAAGACCATACAAAGCGACAGTTATTACATCCGGGTAAAAAGGAAAGCATTCCCTTTGACAATACTAGATTTGTCAGCAAAAAAATCGGGAAGGGGAGCCGGCTTGTTATTTTACTCAATGTTAACAAACATCCTTTTGAGGTGATTAACTATGGTTCGGGAAAACCGGTTGCGGAAGAAACTATCAAAGATGCCGGAGAGCCGTTACAAATAAAATGGCACAACAATACCTTTATCAAAGTGCCTGTATGGAAAAATTAACGGGGCGGTGAAGAACCATAGCCAATCAACTATGGAAGCGATAAAAATTGGAAGTTTTTCGGAAATAAGTAATTTTAGGGGCCTAAATTAAACAATAAAACTTTTTATTTTTGCTCTCGGTAGACAGAAGAAAAGTGTTTCTTTAAGTACATCTGTTCATAGCCGTTACCGTTGTGAATGACTTGGAAGAAGAAAAATAGGCGTTTTAAGTAGAATTTTTTCTTTCGATAAAGAAACACTAACCGGATTACTACAGAATTCCCTATTTCACAGGGAAAGTCCAAATCTGTGAGGATAAATACAAGGAGGTGTTTCCGGTTTGAAATAATTATTTATCAGGAAAGCATCACTTATGGCTTCTTCGAATTAAAAAATAATTGGCAGAAGATCTTTTCAATAAGTGAAGCCTTGAAAACATGATCGATTAGCCATGAAAAACAAATTAGTCAGTGAACAAGAGCATTTTAGCGAAAAGGAATTGGAAGAAGCCTGTACGGCCATAACATCGCTAATCAATAAGTGTGAAAAAGCGAAAGATAAATTGAAAAGAAATTCTTCTCAAGAGACATTAATGGAAAGGCGTATTAGAGCATTACGAATTTCCGCAAGCTTGATTAAAGAGAAAATTTCAAAAGAGGCTTAAAAGAAAAACTACGGTTTGTTAACATGGCTTATCAGTAAATGCTTTTGCTCAAGCAACTATGCATACCTGAAACCGTTGGCAAGCATACAACAAATAAAAACATTCATCCTAAAAATCAAAAAGAGAATTAAGATGACAATTGACAAAATAAATATCAAGTCTCAGTTAGATTCGATGAAAGACCTTTGGGCTTTTAAAAATATCGGAAAAGTTAACAACCATTCGGTGAGGTTAATAAAAATGAAAGGAGAGTACGAAATGCATAAACACGACAATGGAGACAAGATGTTTTTTGTTGTCGAGGGGACTCTGTTTCTTGAATTTAACAATCATAAAACCTTAGAAATTAATGAAGGGGAGTTCATCAAGGTGCCAAAAGGTTTTGAGCACAAGCCTTATTCACAGGATGAAGTAAGCTTAATGGTTTTTGAGCCGGAGTCGTAAAATTTGACCAGTCAACCCCCCATGTCTGCCTAATGATTGTCGTTGGGCAAAAAGTAAAAAAGAGAAGACACTTGATCTTCTCTTTTAAAGCACAGTGTCACCGTACGGGTGAGATATGCCATTGACATCATGGTATGGACGCTATATTTGAACCTTGTAGGTTATGATCTCTTCGTTGATCATGGCCCTGATAATGAAAATCCCTGGCCTTTGCTTGGATAAATCAATGGAATTCCTGGTAGTTGTGAAAATAGGTAAACCGGTAAAATCATAGACGTGTATTTGAATTTTATCCTTTTCATTTAAGACTTCGGGTGGAGTACCTCCGGAGGTTTCGTTACAAGGGTTAATGATTTTTTGAATCTTGTAATGCTTCGGGGAGGATTGCTCTAACCGGTAAGTAGTAGCATCGCCACATGGGTAAAGGGAAGTGTTTCCTGAGAGGGTTGCCGGGCTGCCCAAGGCGTTGTGGGGAAGGTCGCTTCCCAAATCCTCAATAATTTTTTCAATCGGAACTCCCCTGTTCGGGCAATAGGCACAATGGTGTAAGGCAATTACCAAATGATCTCCGTAGCCAAGTACCGGAGATCCGGAAGAGCCTCCCCGTGTATCGGCATAATAACCGACATCATAACCGGAACCTCCGCATCGTGGGGCCGTTAGGGTATGTACCCGGGCAAATCCACCTGTGTCATTTATATTATCCGAATTAAGGGCAATGCGTTTACCCCAGGCTGCCGGGTGTTGCGGTATGTAAATCCGTTCGTCTTCTACCGCGCCACCTGCTCGAAGTTGAAGAAAGCCATAGGTGCTTGACACATTCGTGGGAAGTTGCAACAGTGCATAATCCAAATTGACACTGGACCGGACTAAGGTTGCGGAAGTGGCCTCAATCGTACCCGGACAGCCCAGCCAGCTATTACAGTTGGTATTGCAATTACTCCCTTGGGCCATAAATTCTACGGTTACGTTGTTGGCATCACTCTGATTCTCAATGCAATGTTCGTTGGTCATTAAATGTCCGTCATCACCAACCAACCACCCGGTACAGGCCGAAACACCGTTGATGAGTAGTCTGGCGACCGCCTTGGACCTGTCATAGACAAAGGGTTCCGTATTTATATAACAAATGGCATTTCGTGAATTGTCACCCCCGCAAATGGCTTCCTGTGTAATGTCGCCATGCGAATATCCCCGGGCGATTTTATCGATATCGTAGCCATAGCCGCCTTTCGAATTTTTACTGAAAATTTCAATAATGGCTTCCTCTCCATACACATGAATACTCCAGAAGCTTTTTCGTTTGCTGTCTTGCAGTGAGTATTTCCAGGCTCTGGTGTTTTCTGCATTTCTCACTATGAGGTAATCGTTTTCCGATAGTTCGAGCCGGGTAAAATGCAAGGCGATATAACTGGCATCTTTTTCATACACCCGTTCCGACCAGACTTTCTGATAGATCTGTGAAGGGTTGCCAATGTAGGGGTGGGGACTTTGATAAGCGCGTTGAATTTCTTCTCCGACTTGTTTAACAAATGGGTTTGATTGTTGGCCGTAAACATAGCCTGTGGCGATCAAGATGAAAAAAAGGGTCACTAACTGTTTCACAATGATGAGTTTTTAACATGAATAATTGATTTGTCAGTTATTTTTTTCAAATGGCAGTAGCTGGTCTTTATACAGAAGGAGGGGCTGTATATCTACCATTTTATAGGTGTTAATTAATATTTATTGAAGCTAGTAAAATCTATTATTTATACCAATAAATACTTAAATATTTTTTGAAAGTTTTGCCGTTGAATAGTGGATAGCTAACCAGTGGTCGGAGGTGTAACAAACCGGATGGGGGAGAAAGCAAGTTACGTAAAGTTTTTTGTGGAAGTCATTAAACATAATGATTTCTCGGAAAAATGCCGGTTTGGCTTTCTCCGGTAAAATACGCCTGTCAGTGTAAGAGTATGGTTTTACACCTTGCAAGTGCTGTTTTTTGAAATTTGTTTTACTCACACCAGGTAGTGTAGTCCAGTTTATTAAAATGGGCACATGTACGGGCTTTTGATTTGGAGATAATGGCATAGGGGTTTTCTGCCTTTGTCCTTTCCATGGTGTAATAATAATTTTCGTCCTCCCCGTATAACCACCATTCCCCCGACCCTTCGTTCATCCGGGTTACTTTAAATGTAAAAACAGAACTTTCTTCAGGGATACTAAAATCACTTGCGGTAAGTATATGCCAGGCATTGGTCAGAACTTCCGTTTTGATGCAGACTATCAGTACTATGACGAAGCTGATCGTTTTAAATATATTGAGGTTCATATGCTGTGCTATTTTTACGATAGGAGAGGTATTCGTTTATTTTTTCTCTAATGTATTCTTTTTGGCTTGGATAATCGTGCCTTTTGGGACTACTAATTAAAACGATGAAGATTAAATAATAACGTTGCAGCGTAAAGTGTATAACACACTAAAATGTATCATACGCTATACCGTTATATGTGGTTTTATCGTCTATAGCTTCTTTTTACGTTCTTTTTGAATTTATCGTAAACCGGATGTTGAGGTGAATATATTTTGATATATCAAATAATTACATAATTTTGTTTGATATATCAAATAAATATGAAATTCAATACTCCTACATCGACCGTTCTTTACTCTATTGAAGAAACCATAAAAGCATATCGAAGATTATGTCAAAAAAATATCTCCAGTGTTATCCCTGACATCACTGTTGACCAAGCATTAATCTTGATTATGATTAGTCAAAGTGACAAAACCCAGTCTGAAATTGCAGATTTGGTATTCAAAGATTATGCGTCTATGACAAGAATAATCAGCCTAATGACTTCAAAGGACTACCTTCATAAAACCATAGATAATGCAGATAAACGAAAATCAAAACTAACCATAACCGAAAAAGGAAGGGAGGTTTTAAAAAAACTCAAACCTATGATTCGCAAAAATAGAGAGACTGCCTTGGCCAATATATCAGATCAAGAATTACAACAGCTCTTTGAAACATTGCAGAAAATAACTCAAAACTGTCAGTTAAATAAGTAAATAAATGAAGTGGCTTACTTTTTTATTTCTGCTGATCACTACAACTGTGTTGGCTCAAGAAAAAACGGATTACAACAGGATAATCGACACATTGGTTGATAAAACAATAGACTACTATATATTTCCCGAAAAAGCGGAATTCATTAAAACGAAATTGTCAAATGTATCAAAGAACAATCCCTTCATAAATTTATCTAAGAGTCAATTTGCCGATACCATTACAACAATTCTAAGGAAAGAAAGTAAGGATAAACACTTCACTCTGCTTTACAGACCCAACTTTTTAAGGAATACCGAAACTAAAAAAGACCAACAGAAAAAGTTCAACGAAATCAATAGACGATGGAATTTTGGATTTGATTTAGTGGAAAGACTTTCCGGAAATATTGGTTATATAAATTATTCCGGATTTGCCGAATCTAATTCCTCCAAAGCAACTTTAGCTGCCGCCATGAATTTTTTGGCTAATACGAATTCTTTAATCCTTGATTTAAGGAATAATCGCGGTGGTGACGGACCCATGATGTTGCTTTTTTGTAGTTATTTCTTTGAGCATCAATTAGCCTTGAGCAAAACCTACTACAGGCATAACAATAAAACGGTTACAAACAAAACCAGGTCTAAGGTTACAGGTGAAAAATATTTAGATAAACCAATCTATGTATTAACGAGTAAAAATACATTCTCTGCGGCTGAAGCATTAAGTTATAACCTGCAACAAAAAGGAATAGCAACCATAATCGGAGAAAAAACCGCAGGGGCGGCTAACCCGGTAGAAATGTGGGTAATAAATAATGATTTTCTGTTTTTTATTCCGGTTGGTAATGAAACCAATCTGATCAGTAATACAAATTGGGAGCATACAGGCGTACAACCTAGTTATAACATATCCCACGACAAGGCATTGGAAAAAGCTCAAATTGTAGCATTAGAATACATTTTAAAACAACAGATAATAACCGAATTGTCGAAAGAGGAAATTGAAAAAAGAATAATCGATTTATCTGAAAAAATAGAATAATCCGAAAGACTGGTTCACTCTTTAAAAACATAGAAGTGATTTAAACTTATAGTTTTTGACCGAAAATGAAATCAAAATCGGCTCATCAAGGCACTTTTTGAAAAGCTATTGTTGAAAAAAGTAACACAGAGGAGGCGTTTTTGAAACATTTTTCAGGAAAAAGAAAAAGTTTAATTCACTTCATAACATGAAACTCACCAAAACAGATATGAAAAAAATACTTTTACTCCTTCTCGTCCTATTTGCTTATTCATGCACTCAAAAAAACAAGACATTCAAAGAAAACCCCAAGGTAAGGGAAATTGCTAATTATCTAGACTCATTAGAGGGCTTTAGCGGTGCGGTTTTAATAGCAAAAAACGACAGCATTTTATTTGAAAAAGCGTATGGTTTTGCGCATCTCGGACACAAAGTGAAAAATAATACATCCACAAAATTTTCATACGCTTCTATTGGAAAATCTTTTACAGCAGTTGCCATATTCCAATTAATCCAATCCGGTAAAATATCACTGGAGGATCCCATTGGGAAGTTTCTTCCGGGCTACCCCAATAAGACGGTGAGAGACTCTGTAAGCATCAAGTTGCTACTTTCTCACAGAAGTGGTTTGCCTAACTATTTTGCTTCGGAAAAGTTTATCAATACTTCAAAAGAACAATTTAGAACTATGGAAGACCTTGCTCCTTTGTATGAAAACGAGCCAATGGAGTCAAAACCAAATCAATTTTTTGATTATAGAAATACAAACTATATTCTTTTGGGAAGGATTATCGAAGTGGTTTCGAAAATGCCGTACGAGCAGTACATAAAGGAGAATGTCTTTGCAAGAGCAAACATGAAACATACGGGTAATTTTGATACTGACCACCCCATAGAAAATGCAGCGGAAGGGTATATGTTGTCAAATGTATATCCCAACAAACTCCAAAATACATTTTTTATGAGTGCGGTGAAAGGTACCTCTGCCGGAGGTGGTTACTCAACCTTAGAGGATCTGTATAAATTTGCTACTTCCTTTAAAAACAACCAACTGTTGGATGCTAAGTATACCAATGTAATGAAAACGGAAAGGCCCAATGACTCATACGGCTTTGGGATGCAGTTTCCACGGGCAAAAGATTCAGGCATCTTCGGACATAGCGGTGGTCATTTTGGGGTAGGTGCTGAATGGAGAGTTTTTGAAAAACAAGGTTATACGGTAATCCTTTTAACAAATAAAGATTTAGACCAGGGGTTTTTAGATGCTCGGTTTTTTATACAAAAAACGATTGCCGGTTCAACACCCATGTTAGATAGTTATTTTTTTACAAAAAAACTTGTGAAAATGACTTTGGAAGAAGGGCTGGAAAAAGCGCAACAGGTAATCGCCGACACGGATAAAAAAGTATCGGAAATGGGTTTGAATGCAAAGGGTTATGAAATGATAAAAAGAGGTCTTTACAAAAAAGCAATTGCTATTTTTAAGCTCGAAGTGTTTGTTTTTCCTGAGTCTTATGATGCCTACGATTCTCTTGGTGAAGCCTATATGATGAATGGCGATACCGGAGAGGCAATTGAAAATTATAAAAAAAGTTTGGCACTAAATCCTGAAAATACCAATGCAATTGAAAAACTAAAAGACTTACAGGAAAATCTGTAGATTACACATTGCATTGGATAAGTGCAATTGTGGTTAATCTTTTAATTCATTGCATACTTTTAAGTCGTAAACCGAAAAACTAGCGCATAAGAACTACGGCTCATGAGCGGGCCCGTTGTGGGTGAATTTTGTGATGCAACAAATACATACAAGAATAATCCTGACAGTTGGTACTTTTGTTCAGTGAATATAATAAAGTAAACTTGTACAGAAATTTGGCAAGACAAAAATCTAAAAAGGGTGTGTTGTCATACATAGCAAAAGGTATCATGAGGGAGTGAATACGGACGTAGAACTATTTATTTCAAGGGCCGAATAGAAAGATCCCAAGGGTTGTAAATTAGTTTGCCCATATATTTAAACATAAAGAGACTTGACGATAAAACAACTTCAACGAGCAACATTACAATGCCAAGGGCTAACGAAAAAATACCCATTTGGAAAGGGTAAGAAAGCGGCATTATCAGTATTGGAGCATCTTGGCTATGTTCAAATTGATACACTGTCGGTTGTTGAGCGAGCGCATCATCATACCTTGTGGTCAAGGCTGCCAGACTACCAAACAGAATACTTAGATCAGTTGGTAGAAGAGCGTGACGTATTTGAATATTGGTTTCACGCGGCCTCTTATTTACCCATGAAGGATTTTCGCTACGCTTTACCTCAAATGCGTCAATTCAAACGAGGTGAAGCACGCTTTTACAATACTATTGACCCCAAAATCCTTGATTATGTACACGATAAAATTCGTTTAGACGGTCCGCAAAAAGCCAGGGATTTTGCGTCTCATAACAAAAAGTCAGGAAGCTGGTGGGACTGGAAGCCAACCAAAATTGCCCTTGAAAGACTTTTTATGCAAGGAGATTTAATGGTATGTGGTCGTGAGGGTATGGAAAAAATCTATGACCTGACAGAAAGAGTACTACCCGGTACCGTCAATACTACTGAGCCTGGTTCTTTGGAATTTGCTGAATATTTAGTCAAAACATATTTGCGCGCTTATGGTATTACAACAATTAAACAAATAACACACCTAAGAACGGGGAAAGCGCTGCGAAAAAACGCTGAACAAGTGCTGCAAACAATGCTTGAAGCCCAAACAGTGCAGCAAGTAAAGATTGATGGGATGCCAACAATTTTTGCACTTAGCGACTTACTTGAAAATTCCATCAAAAAGCCATCTCCCAGTATACGGTTATTGTCTCCTTTTGATAATTCTGTTATTCACCGGGAGCGTTTAGAGCAGCTATTTGGTTTTGATTTCCGTCTCGAATGTTACACTCCGAAACCCAAAAGGCAGTATGGTTATTTTTGTTTGCCTATTCTGTTTGGAGATGAATTTATCGGACGCATCGATTGCAAAGCGCATCGTAAAAATAATCAATTTGAGATTATTCATTTGCACATTGAAAAAAGACAGGGGGACATCGAAGTATGGTTGAAACCGTTAGTAAAAACAATACAACAGTTTGCTATTTTTAATGGTTGCCAGTCAATCAGGCTTTCTCAAGTAAATTCTCCCAAATTGTTAGGTATACTAAAGCCGTTTTTTGCAGAGAACGAAATGATGTTTTGATCGTATTCAGTATTTAATTGATACACAAGAGCGTTGTGAACCCAAATAAAATCATGTTGGAATAATACATTGAAGAGTGCCGGTAAAAATGGTTATATCATTGGTATAAGGCCAATCTAATTTTGCATTAAATAAAATTCAAAATTATGCAAATCGTAAAAATTGAACCATTTAAATTCAATGGCACTCGAACTACCAATGAGAACAATAATGCTGATGGGCAAATTGTCAAATTATAGCAAGGATTTATGAATAAAAACATCCTTGATCAAATCCCTGACAAGGTAGATAACGTAATATATTTTTTGGATACAGAACCATACAAGGTGATATAGTGTATAGCGAAAAACCTGATCGTTTCTAAAATTATTCGATGGAGGAAAGTACATTAAAACTTCTGCCAAAGGGGATTTAATGAAAGTAGTTAAACCATTGGGAATTTGACAAAGAAACTAATTGTATAAGTGTACTGCGGGCGCAGATGCATATAATCTAATCGGTAAATGAGTAACGAGTGCGTGGAAATCCCGCACTACGTTGATACTAGACCGTTGTATACCATAAAAATGAACACTATGAAACAATTAATGACTTTATTATTGACACTATTATCTTTAAACATTTTTGCAGAAAAAATTGACGGACCTGCAAATGTTAGAAAAGAACCGAATGGGGTGAAAATTATCTCTCTTTACGATAATGTAGTTGTGGAGTGTACCGAGATAAAAGAAGGGTGGTATACAATTGGAATAACTGTACAACTGACTAAAGAACAATATGAGAGATCCAAAGCAAAGGATGTAATGCCTGCCGGTTCGAAACTGTATAGTCCTAAAAATGAATTGCTTGGAGAAACCTTGGTGGATTTGTCACTGGATATACTTTCATCGGGAGGTCCAAAAGATAACAAATGGTATAACGCCACAGTTATAGGGCATACTTATAAATCAAATATCAGGCTTGAGTCAATCCCTGAGATTGCATTAAAGTCAATTTTAATCAATGAGAAAAAGAATTTAACAGAGTCAGAATTTGACAAGTATTTAAAATCGTTTGGTTTTGAAAGGAGTGAGTTTCTTGGGCGGTTTGATGATAAATATGTGGAGTATATGATTTATGAAAACTGGATAGATGACCCGTCTCCCATGGATAGAATTCGGTTGATTTTTAAAAATTCACAATTGATCGCCATCGTTCATACAAGAGATTTGGGGGTTAATTATGTACAACCTATAAACTTAATAAGTGGGCGAAAGATTACAATATTTAAGGAGATGGATTCATTAGAAAAAGAAAAATTTATAAAAATGAACCGGGAAGTTTATACAGGTGTGGATTAATTTACGGTAACGGATATGAATCAACGTGTAGAATGTAACTTGAAAAACTTCCCTTGCAGCACAGGAGGGAACTTATACATTTCCCACTAGTAGTTGTCGGTCAATTTTGGTCAAGAACTTTGAAAATATAGCAAACTAGAACGAATGGACGATAAGCTGAAAGCAATCAAAACGGAAGTTTACGACAAATGCGGTTTAAGAATTTCTGATGTGAATACAGAAACCGAAAGCAAAGAATATGATGCGTGCCGGTTTAAATTAAACGGGTTGAATATCGTTTGTAGAAACGCAAAAATAACTCCTAAAAAAGTCGGGCAATTTGTAACGTTCTGGAAACGGAATAACAATGGCTCAATTGAACCGCTGGATGATAATGATCCCATAGATTTTTATGTTGTAAACGTTCGGAGCAAAGACCGGTTCGGACAGTTTGTTTTCCCCAAATCAGTGCTACTTAAAAAGGGTATCCTTTCAACAGACAAAAAAGAAGGAAAACGGGCTTTCCGGGTTTATCCAAATTGGGACATGGCGAAAAATAACCAAGCGGAAAAAACACAAAAGTGGCAACTGGATTATTTTTACGAAATTGGGGAATCCGTTGATTTGAAAAAAGTAAATGAATTATATAGCGCAAAATGAAAATACGGCGAAGCTACAATGAAGTGATTCGGTGTTTGGGTATATTATAACAAATGAAGAGGTGAATGAAACACTGCACGAATAAGATCGCTCAAGTTAGCTAACCAAATAGAAGGCAAACTAAAATTACAGCTTGCCGCAAAAGATTTTGGCCATATACGCAACCGAAAAGCGTATACGGCAAACTATATGCGGATCTCTATAAAAAATCACAGCGTCTTGGTGGGACACTTGGAAAGTGCAACTCAGGCAATGAACCAAAGAGTCTTTGTTTCAAAAACAAGCCCTAGAATTCACCTTGGCCGAGTCCGGTATCGATCCATGTACTTTGTCCGGCATAAAAACAAGGGTTTGTATCATTACCCCTGTTCAATACTTCAACTACTCCGGTACGGGTTTCTTTTTTTCAATTTCAGGAAGGATATGCCTTAAAAATTAAAACGAACCAAAAGACATTTTATATGATGGAGGGAGGGTGATCAGTCTGATACATTTTCTACCCGCAATGGCCTCCAACGGGGAGCTTCTTGGGCAAAAATAGAAGCCCTTTACGGCAAGCCTGATTATATACTTCCGGCAACGGCCAATGCTCTTTTCTCTATCTATCGCGATCCCAATATCATCTTTTATACAAAAGAAGATCAACCGGTGCAATGGATGGTATTTGAAGGAATATTTCTATTATAAAAAACTAAGTACTTTTTGGGTAGCAGATTGCTTTTCCATAACTTTGAATAAAGCTGTATGTTTAAACCTTAAACAAACAAACTACAATGTACAAAACACTCCTGTTTTCTTCGTATGTCTTGCTTTTCGTTGTGCACTCAGCCTTGGCGCAGAAAAGTTACCCGGAAAATAAAAAGATTTTTCCCTTTGGCGTCATCGAAGAAATTGATTCTGAGGAACTGTCTGAAAAGAGAATTTTGAATATTTATTTACCCCAAGGATACCATCCGGACTCAGTCACTACCTATCCGGTCGTATATGTGTTGGACGGTTCGGCCCACGAAGATTTTCCCCATATTGCCGGATTGGTGCAATTTCTGAATATGTATGAACTTATGCCAAAATCCATTGTGGTCGGTATCGCCAATGTAGACCGTTATCGTGATTTTACCCATCCTTCTGACGATCCGGAAGACTTGAAAGCCCTGCCTACCGGAGGAGGATCGGAAAAGTTTATTGGATTTCTTGAGAAAGAAGTCCAAGATTTGGTGACCCAACACTATAAAACCAATGGCCACCGTACCCTGATCGGTCAATCGTTGGGCGGGCTTTTGGCTACGGAAATCTTTTTGAAAAAACCTCAACTATTTGATGATTATATCATCGTAAGTCCTTCTTTATGGTGGGACCAACAATCGTTGGTCGATACTGCTGCTTCGGTATTAAAAGCCAATACATCATTAAAGAAGAAGGTCTTTCTTTCTTTGGGAAAAGAACATGAAGTGATGCATGAAGTTGCGGATAAACTAGCTCATGCCATTAAAAATACCGGCAATTCCAACATTACATTTTTTTACGAGTCCTTGTTGGATGAAAACCATGCAACCATTTTGCACAGAGCTGTTTATAGGGCTTTTGAATGTTTATACCCTGCCGTTAAAGAAAAATAAACAAGAAAGTAAACAGTTTTCCAAATCAATACCAGTGTACATTATATGCTTCCAACCTCGGGAAGTTTTTTAGGTACGGAGTTCAATTACGAACTGAGGGGGGGAGGACTTTTCTCTGAGCATTCATCCGCAGATGCGTGTAGCGGTTTCTCCCAAAATGAAAATTGGATTTGTTACCGGCTTACCTACCCGGCATCCGGAGGCTTATAGTTTTATGGCTCGCTTGATTTACGAACCGTAAATTCCATCGTAGAAAAACCTCAGGGGTTACCATTCCCAATTCTTTCCAGATTCCCCTTCTTTATTTGCATCATCGACAAACAAAAAATGAAAAGACGATGAAACGATTTATTTTGCCACTATTCACCTTAGTAGCTCTGATGGGTACCTCTTGTGCACAAGATATTTCCAAAAGTGAAGTCCCTTCTGTGGTACTTAATGCTTTTCAACAACGCTTTGAACAAGCGAAAAAAATAGAATGGGAACGGAAAGGAGAGGTATATGAAGTAGAATTTGATATGGGCTTGACAGAGTTTGAAGCCTGGTTGGATCATTCCGGTCAATTTTTAAGGATCAAAGAAGAGCTTTTTGGAAAGGATTTGCCGGAAGGTATTAAGTCAAAAATTGCCAGTGAATTTGTCAATTTCCGGATTGATGATGTGGATAAGATTGATGAAAAAGGAAAAATCACTTATAAGGTAGAATTAGACAGTGCAACCGAACAAGACCGGAAAGTGACATTTGACGAAGCCGGAGAAATTTTGGAAAACAACGTGGATTGGTAAATTTCAAAGTGGATTCAACCGGCCTGCTATTCATTCCTTCAAGGTTTTCTCGGAACGGTTACTCTTCTGAGCGGATGGAACCGAAAAACCTTGAAGGCTTGACAAACTAACTTAAAAGTTTAAGGCAACGACTCAATACTTATGAAAATGCATAAAAAATTACTGTGCAAAATGGGCTTCCACCGTTGGGAGTCCGGTTATTTTAATACCCCATTAGCCCCCATCGCGGAAAAATGCAAACGCTGTGGCACCTTACGGATCTTGCATTTTTCCGGATACCTGTATTTTAAAAAAGGAGAATACCCTTACGGGTAAATTTCTTAAGGGGGCCAACAGATCAATAGTCAACACAAACAAGTTGTACTTGGAAAGGAATATTCTCTCATTGGAATGCTCCGATAACCCACTATTTTGCGCTGCGTATGTTTTTTTCACAGTAGGTTAAATCGCATGGGCCGATAGTCAAGCCTACAACGGTACCTTTTTTATCTAGTTTAAAATACAATTCGTTTTGTCCGGCAAAAGATTTATCTGCTGTCCGGAATTGGTGCATGGCAAAAGGCTCTATCAAAATCTTTTGAGACGAACCGGGAGGAGTGATATACAGGCTATTTCCTTCGAGGTTGATCAATAGGTTTTCTGAGGCAGAGTATTGATAAACCCCTTCATATAATTGCAAAAAATCCTTACCCAAGGCATACGAATTATGTCCCCGTTTATGCTGCAATAGCCATTTGTAAAGTTCGGGATTGGCGTAGGTAATGGACCAAGAGTCATGGTATAATTCGGGGTACAGTGTGTATTTGACCTCAGCCCCCAAAGCCCGGAGGCCTTTGACCATTTTCTCAGAGTAAGCAGGAGGAACTACTTGGTCTTTGCCTCCGTGAAATACCCAGGTAGGTACATGTTTCATAACACAAAGGCGGGTACTGTCGCCTCCACCACAAATCGGGGCGATGGCTGCAAACCTGGAGGGGGCCGCTTGGGCCAATTCCCAAGTGCCAAACCCTCCCATGCTCAAACCTGTTACATATTCCCGGTCGGTATCGATGGGTAGTTTTTGTTCGATCTGATCTAATAACCGCAATAAAAGTGGAATGTTCCAGCGTTGGCCTTCCGGGCATTGCGGAGAGACCACCACAAAAGGAAAATCCGTTGAATCGTTTAAAAAAGAAGGAGGGCCATGGGTTTTTACTTTTTCCAAATCCTCTCCTCTTTCTCCACTGCCATGTAGAAATAATAATAGAGGATATTTGCCGGATGCAGGTTTTTGGGAAGGTACATATAGTAAGTAATTGGTATAGGTTACTAGGGTTTCTTCAGTTTGTTGTGCCTGAGAGATCCCACTCACTAATATTAAGAACAATAGGGAAAAAAACTTCGAGTGCATTGACTTTAGGGGTTTTGTGTAATGTTTTAAATTTCAACTAAGTTACACTTCACAATGTGAGTCTGCAAGAGTTCGAAGGTATTTCACATGCTCTTGATTGTTATAATACCGAGGGCTGTATTTCTGCGTTCTATTAGTTAATACTTATCTAAACCGTTTGACAGAATGAGAAAAAGGGAAGGGGGAACAAGCAACAGTACATCCTTCGGATTGAGAATCCTTTTTCCCTCGGTCATCACCTTTTAACAATAAAACATGTTCCCCCAGTTATATCCGTTTTATTGTTCCAGTTTGTATTTTCCGATATGGCCGGTTTGATCGCCTCCGATATACAGGTATCCCTGGTGTGCTTCGATAGAGCTTGCTTCCGGAACGGTTTTCCCTTTGGGATCATGGTAGGTTTTGAGTACTTCGCCCGATCGGTTGACATGCATAATCAAGCCGTAAGCTTCTTGTTGGGGCTGTAGCCAAAGGGGCAAGGCATACACCAACCTTTTTAAGAAAATATTGGGTTGAAGTTGATCCAATTGGTCAATTCTTTGCGTGGAAAAACCGATCCAGAAACTACCGTCTATGTCCCGGGTGATTCCATTGGGAAAGCCGGGCAAATTGTCCAGAAATAGTTCTGCTTGTCCTTTTTTAGGCCCTTTTAGCCAATAGCGAGTGATTCGATATTTTAATAAGTCAGCCATCAGGACAAAGTCATTGTCTTCGGAAACGGCTACCCCATTGCCAAAAAAAGTACTGTCAATCAAGGTAGTCACTTTCCGGGTAGTGGGATTGTAACGGTACAACCCCCCGTCCGGTCTCATTTCAAAAATGATCTTTCGGATGTTGGGCAGGCTGAAGGAATAGTTGGAAGAAGTATTGGAAAAATAGATCATCCCGTCCGGTGCAATATCCACATCATTTGGAAGCAAGAGAGGCTTTCCTTTTTCGTCATGATCTGCCAGTACGGTGATTTGTCCCTTCGGATCGATACTGATCAAACCTCTTTTTTGATCGCAGGCGATGAGGTTACCTCCTTGGTCGAATTCCATACCGGCCACCCAAGAGCCCGTATTACAATAGGTACTGACTTTTCCGGAAGGGTCGATCTTCAATACCCGGCCATCACTGAAATCCGTTTTTCCTATATGGACTCCACAGTAAAGGTTGCCCAATGAGTCAGTTTCGATATCTTCCGGCCCCCACCAGCCATCCAGGTCTATTCTTTGTGTATGATCTAGCAATTCGTTTTCAGCCAAAGGCCCTTTGAGTTCCGGTTTTACAGGGGGCGTCCAGGCTTGAGGGTTTATCGAATAACCTTTGATCATCAGGTTGGCAATGACTACCAATAAAACGGCTGTTATACTGCCGGTGAGAATGCGTTTCTTTGACATTGTTTTGTTTTTTGATTGAACTATGTGCAAAGAAATATGCCTGCTTTTTCCGGTTCATTGATATTTGTTAAGAAATGGCCAATTGCTTGCGGATCCTGCTCAAAGATTCCGGTTCGATACCCAAGTAACTGGCAATTTGATATTGAGGCACCCTCCGGATAATTTTAGGAGAATGCGTTTCAATGAAGTCCAGATACCGTTCTTTGGCTGTTTTGGTTTGCAGGTTACTGCTCCGGTTAATCACGCATAAATAATTTTTTTCTGCAAAGGTTCTTCCCAGCCGTTCCAGTTTGGGGTTTTCATCGTACAGTTGTAAAAGACTTTGGTAGGGAATACACAAAATGCGACTTTCTTCGATGGCCTCCAGGTATTCCAAGGAAGCCGACTGGGTAATCATACTTCTAAAGGTAGAAATAAACTGATGGTCACAAGAAAAATACGTGTTTACTTCTTTGCCGTTTTCCAAATGATATACCCTTAACAAGCCCTCTTCGATAAAATAAAACTCCCGGGCAATCTGTCCTGCCCGGAGTAACATGGTTTTTGCCTTGATGGTTTTGGGTTTTACAATTTCCCGTAGTGTGTGCCATTCCTTTTCGGAAAGCGCAATTTCCTCTTGCAGTACCTGGTAAAGTGCGTTCATTGTGTTTGTGAAAAGAAGGAAGAATGTCCTGTTGTAAAAATGGCTTAAAGCTAAACATTATTTACATTAGAGTATCCGTTTCTTTATCTTTTCTCCGGATACGGGGTGGCCATCTATTTAAAAATGGATGCCTGCCTTATCCGTCCCATACTCAATTCTCTGAGATTTGCCGGATAACCAGTTGCATTTCTTCAATCACCAGGTTTACATCTTCTTCCGTAGTGCGCCAGTTGACCAAGGCGGCCCGGATGCCTTTTCGTTGGTGAAAGACAGTCGGTGTCATAAAGACTTTACCACGATTGTTCAGAGTATTCAGAAAAGGCTGTACCTTGGTTTCCTCTTTTAAGGAAAAACATACCGTGTTCAACCGGACAGGAGCCAACAGTTCAAAGGCATCCGAGTTTTGAATAAACTCTCCTAGCATTTGTGCAGCTTGGATATTCCGTTCGATGATTTCCCGGTACCCTTCTTTTCCGTAAGCTTTTAGGGTAAACCAGGCTGGCAAGGCCCTGAATCTTCGGGAGTTTTCGGGTAAGAGGTTCAGGTAGTTGAAGTTTTCCAAAGGGTCACCCAGGTAAGGGGCATTGGAATTTTGGAACGTTTCCACCTGCAGGTATTTATGTTCGTCCCGTACAAAGAAGAAAGCACTTTCATAGGGTACGTTCAGCCATTTGTGACCGTCAATGGTAATACTGTCAGCTTCTTCCCAACCATTGAGCAAGTGGGCATGCTCGGGTGATACGGCTGCGAATCCACCAAAAGCCGCATCGATATGCCACCAGAAATTGTATTTTCGTTTGAGTTGGGCAATGCCCGAAAAATCATCAAAATCCACGGTGTTAACCGTTCCTCCACTGGAAATCAAAATAAAGGGTTGTCCGTGAAGCGACTCAATGGTTTTTTCCAGCGCTTGCAGATCGATGGCCTCCCGGGTAGGCTCCATAACGGGGACCAAGCGGATATTTTGACTGCCCAAGCCGAGCATAGACAGGGCCTTGATAGACGATGAGTGGGGAGTAGCCGATAACACGGGGAGATGGCCGGATACTCCCTCTTTGGCGATATCAAAGCCCGATTGTTTGCCCAGCCATTGCCGGGCTACCCCCAAGCAAGTAAAGTTGGACATGGTGGCTCCGGTGACAAAGCCCCCCAGGTAATTTTCAGGCAAGCCGAAGAAGTCCAGTAATAATTGAACGGTTTCCAGTTCGACCAAAGCAGAGACATCGCCCTGGCCGCTGCTGGTTTGTGTATTTTGATCGTATACAGAGGCTAACATATCACCCATCAGGGCAGCCGGAGTGGTGCCGCCCGTGACGAAACCCCAATATCTGGGCCCTGTCGAAGCCACCATCAATTGGCGATACCGGGTTTTGAACTCTTCCAGCGTTGCCGCTCCTCCTTTTCCCAAAGCATTCAGGTTCGGCTGTATAGTTTCGTTTACACTGACCGAAGTAGGAAGTTCATGGAGTTGACCCAAATACAAGAGGCCTTCGCTTAAGGCAGATTGAAGCAATTGTTCTAAACAGTCCAAGTCTTTTTTTAATGAGTATTCCATAGTAGGATTTATCTTTTACCGGATAGATGAAAGGGCAAAAGTACACTGGTATTTACTAATAATTCCAGTACAGATTTTACGCTATCGATAGTAACAGAAAAAGAATGAGCCTCAACTATGAATACCAAAAGGGTGGCAAACTTTAAAAACAAAAAAATGATTTAAAACAAGATAAATACCACTTATACGGAGAATTGATAAATTCACCCCAAGCCGTATTGACTTTTTTTACTGATTTCTTTACTTTAAAATCGATTTCCTTTCCCATTTAACCAAGTATTGAGCTTATGATTCAGAAAAGCATTCTTTGGGCTTCTTTCATGTATTTTTTTCTCTTTTCCTGTGAGTCACTTACTTCCGAACAAAAGGCAGAACTTGACAGAGGGCGCGAAGTGTACCTGACCCACTGTGTCAGTTGTCATGGGGATAAAGGCGATGGTATGGGCGGAGCTTATCCTACGTTGATTAAACCTGAAATTCTGGAGGCACACACGGCCCGGTCCGTTACCCTGATTAAACAGGGCTCCGGTTTTGAAGCAGGCATGAAACCGATTGACCTGACGAATCAAGAAATTGTGGAAGTGGTCAATTACATCCAAAACACTTGGGGGAATAAAGCCCCATTCCTCACTGAAAAACAGATTCAAGACATCCTTTAAATCGAATGAACATGGCTTCTTATCAATTAAAAGTAAATGGCAAGCAACATACGGTAGAGGTCGATCCGGACACTCCTTTACTTTGGGTGCTGAGAGACAATCTGAAACTATACGGCACCAAATATGGCTGCGGTATTGCCCAATGCGGAGTCTGTACGGTACATGTAGACGGTTTGCCCATCCGCTCTTGTTGTGTGCCGATTGAGAAACTGGAAAATAAAGAAATCGTGACCATTGAAGGTCTGTCGGAAGACGGGAGCCATCCCGTTCAGGTGGCTTGGAAAAAGATAGATGTGCCTCAGTGTGGCTATTGTCAGTCGGGACAGATCATGACGGCCGCGGCCCTCTTGCAACGGAAACCCAATCCCTCGGATGAAGAAATCAGCCGGGCCATGAAGGGCAACCTTTGCCGCTGCGGTACTTACACCCGAATCAGAGAAGCAATTCACGAAGCCTCAAAACACCAACAATCATGACAAAAACATCAAGAAGAAACTTTATAAAGGTTTCGGCTTTGGCAGGCGGTGGCTTAATGATGTCCATCACCCTGCCGGGAAGTACCCATTTGCTCGATAATACCTCACCGGGTTCAGCTGCGTTGAATGCTTTCCTGTCGATTGCCCCTGACGGAAAAATCACATTTCTGCTCACCAAGCACGAAATGGGTCAGGGATCAGGTACGGGATTGCCCATGATACTGGCCGATGAACTGGGAGCGGATTGGAATAAACTTTCTATCATACGATCGGATTACGACCGGAAATTTAATTGGAGAACGATGGGGGTTACCGGTGGAAGCAGTACTATTTCCGGAATGTGGGATGTATTGAGGAAGGCCGGAGCTACTGCCCGCGAAATGTTAAAACAGGCTGCGGCCAAGCGTTGGGAGGTAAGTACGGCTATTTTAAAAGCCGAAAACAACTTTATCGTCAACACGGAAAACGGGGAAAAATTGGAATTCGGACAGCTTGCGGAAGCGGCTGCTCAGCTTCCGGTTCCGGAATCGGTGACGCTGAAAAAGCCGGAAGAATTCGTGTATATCGGAAAGCCGGTCAAAAATCTGCTCACCGAAGATATGGCCATTGGTAAGGCCAACTATGGTATCAATACCGATGTGCCGGGAATGGTCTATGCGTCTATTGAAAAATGTCCGGTGTATAAAGGAAAACTGAAAAACTTTGACGCTACGGAAGCTTTGAAAGTGACCGGAGTGATCGATGTTTTCCCTATGCCTTCTTTTGAGCCCGTTAGCCCTGATAATCATGTACAGGAAGGAGTAGTGGTGGTAGCGACATCTACCTGGGCCGCTTTCAAAGCCCGGAAAGCCTTAAAAATAGAGTGGGATCCGGGAAAATTTGCTACGGCCAATATCGAATCCTTAAAAAAGGAGATGTCTGCAGTCCTCAACGGAACGATGGACCCGGGGTATCGCAGAGGAGACACGGATAAATTGAAGAAGGAGGAGGGGTACGAAGTATTTGAAGCAGAATACGATAACCCTTATCAGGCGCATGCTTTGATGGAGCCGATCAATGCTACGGTGCATTTCAAAGGAGATACGTGCGAAGTGTGGGTGGGCACACAATCGGGAGAACGGGTTACCAAGGAAGTAGCCAAGGTGACAGGCCTGCCGGAAGATAAAATTACCACGCATGTATTAAATTCGGGTGGGGCATTTGGCAGACGGTATTATTGCGATTCTTCCATGGAAGCTGCCTATATTTCCATGCAAATAAAGAAACCTGTAAAAGTAACCTGGTCGAGAGAAGACGAAGTCGCTCATGATTATTTCCATCCCTACCAGAAAAGCATTCACCGGGCGGTAATCAGTCCGGAGAAAAAAGTGGTAGGTTGGGAAACGAGCCTTTGCAGAACGGAAGTTTATGCATCCGGCCTTAATATCGCGGATATCCCTTATGATTTTCCGAATGTGAAAACCGAATGGAAGCAATTGGAGAGCATCATTCACCCCGGTGCCTGGAGAAGTGTTTCCGAGCATTCCAGCTCTTTAGGCAAAGAATCATTTATGGATGAACTCACCAGAAAACTGGGCAAAGACCCCGTAGAATTCCGTTTGGAATTGTTACAAGAGGAAATCCGGAAAGAAGGAAATACCGATGATGCCGAGCGGGTTTATAATTACAGAAAGTTGCTGAGAGAAAGGCATGTGGCCGTTTTGAATACCATCAAAGAAAAGGGACTTTGGAATAATAGCATCTTGCCTTCGGGAAGCGGGAAAGGGATTGCCATTGAGAACTTTGGCGGAACCGTTTGTGCACATATTGCCCAGGTATCTCTGGCAGACAACGACTTTGGATTTAAAGTAGATAAAGTGAGCAGTGTGGTCCATTGCGGTACTTTGATCAACCCGCACTTTGGCAAGGGACAAATCGAGGGGAGTATCATCTGGGCGCTTTCGGCCTTGAAATACGGAGGCGTTGAGGTGGAAAAAGGCGTGGTGAAACAAAGGAACTTCCACAACAACCGTTTGTTGAAAATGGATGAAATTCCGGAGATTGAGATATACTTTATCGAAAGTGATGAACCTCCTTCCGGCTTGGGCGAACCGGGTACACCGCCATTGGCTCCGGCCGTGTTAAACGCCTTGTTTGATGCTACGGGAAAAAGAATCCGAAAAATACCGGTGACCAAAGAAGATTTGCAGGCCAATTCAATCTAAGTAGAATCTAGAATATTAACGTAACGCTGTTTGGAAACTGATGCCCCGGAGCAATGCTCCGGAGGCTCTTTTTATTACTGGCAAACAATTGATTTTACCTTGGATTATCCTCTAAGTGGCATGTATAAAGAACCATAATAGTAGAAAGGCAATGCTTTTATAATTTGAGTTATACATGAAAGTAGAGTATCTTGTCGGAAACTGAATAAAATCTTGAAGAAACTATGAAATGTATTTTTAGCATTGTTGCGATTACTTTTTGTCTATGGGGCTGCCAACCTGAAGGCAGGATTTATGTGGAACATAAGGAGCTTTCTCCGGAAGCCCAATGGAAACAAGAAGATGTACGGAAATTTGACGTGGCCGTAGAAGATATTACACAAAGTTATCGTCTAAGCTTGGCTTTCCGGCATGCAAAAGGATATCCCTATGAAGAATTGAAAGTAAAGGTGACGGAAACAGATCCCAAGGGAACCCAGTCGGTTAAAGAATATGCCTTGAAAATTCGGGATGAATATGGCAATTATGCCGGGGAAGGGGAATTCGGTATTTGGGACAGTGAGCATCTGATTGAGGCAGAGAAAACGTATCCGGAAAAGGGCGCTTATTCCTATTCCATCGAACATGTCATGCCGGATAATCCCATACCGATGGCTTTGGAAATAGGTTTGATCTTAGACAAAGCTTCAGCAAAATAACTCAATTCATCATCTGACAAGTTTAAAAAAGTACTTATTCAATCATTTGTTGGTAAGTACTTTTTGGTGTTTTATATCCTTTGTGTAAAAAGACCGGGGAATTTACCACCACCCAATAAATCCCTTTCATTTCTTAATAAAAAGATAATATAAATCCCGGCTTAATCCGATTGGTTTTCAACTATTTTAGAATCCTGAATTGAGAAGGTATACACATTTGAAGGTATGCTGTTTTATCAATTTCCTCATCTGTTCAACAATCGCTTTAAACTGAATATGGATTTCCCGGACTTTCAAAATAACCATGACGCCAAGGCTTTCAAAGCAATTTACGACCAATATTGGGAGGAACTTTACCGTAAGGCATACAAACGGCTGAATACCCAAGAAACCGCAGAAGATATTGTACAGAATATTTTTGTGGAATTTTGGGAGAAAAGGAATACGATCAATATTGAAAAGTCGGTAGGTAATTATTTATACGGAGCATTAAAAAAGAAAATCTTATTGCATTTCCGTACCCAATACCGCCAGGAAGCCCGTATGCAATCCCAGTCCCATATGATCAAAGAAGCAGACGAATCCTTTGAAAGCCGGATCATCTATACGGATTATTTAAACAAAGTAGAACACTTGCTCCGGCATCTTCCCAAAAAGTCTAAAAAAGTTTTCGAACTCAAGCGGAAGTGCTATCTCACCAATAAGGAAATAGCCCAAAAACTTGAAATTTCGGAAAAGACAGTAGAATATCATGTAAAGTACGCCACGGATTTTTTGAGAAATTACTGTGGAGATATGGTAGTAGCCATCACTGTATCGCTTTTGATACGATTTATACAATAGCCTTTCTCTTTTTTCTTCCCATTCCCAAAAACCGCTTAGCTTCTTTGGACATGCTCTTAGAGGTAATTCGGTGAATGGCCCCTGCTTATTATTTAAAATCCTGCTAATTACCATACTGTTAAATCTGCCGGAAGATACTTAACAATTAAACAATATTTCTGACCTGGGAGATGGGTGCCGTTTTGGCAACTATAGGGGTGAACTTTATAGATAAGTTCAAGTGCTGATTAAAAACTTTTTGAAAGTGCCTTTCACTTGTATGGAGGGCATTTCCAAAGGGTAGTCGGAGGTGCTTTAACGTAAAACCTAAAAAACCTATAATAGACAACAAGCAGAAGACCAGACAACAACCATTGTTCAAACCCTTGCCAGGCAAGGAGTTGAAAGGTATGCCCGGCCTGTAAAAGGGAAACGCCCGTGTTAAATTGGCTAGAAACACAGGCGTTGCATAAACTCATTTACTAAAGCTTCAAAATACAGAAATTATGAAAAATTTCAAACTATTACGCTCTTTCTTAGGATTAGGAGTCGCAATTTCCTCCTTTTTTGCAGTGGTTTCTTGTCAGAATGAAACCCCTTTTATGGATGCTTCCGGTGAATTGGAAGGTGTGGGTGCCGCCAAGCCGGTCGTTGTATTGGGTGCCAGTCCTGATGCCAACGGAAACTCCTATATCTCTTCAAACCGTACGTTAACCAGCGATACTTGTTACATCCTGAACGGTTTTGTACGGGTAACCAACGGTGCCACCTTGACCATCAATGCCGGTACACATATCTTAGGTAGAGAAGACGATGGTGTAAACGCTCCGGTAAACCCCGGTACTTTGATTGTTGAAAGAGGCGCAAAAATCAACGCGGTAGGTACTCCTTCCAGCCCCGTTGTTTTCTCCGGTGAAAACAAAGAAGTAGGAGCTTGGGGAGGTGTGATCATTTTGGGTCGTGCTTCTAACAACCTTCCCGGTGGTTTGGGAGAGATCGAAGGATTACCTGTTCCCGGTACTACCGAAGGATTTTACGGAGCGGATTTCAGCAAAGGAGAGTCTTTTGACGATGCGGATAACAGTGGTACTTTGCAGTATGTAAGAATTGAGTACGCCGGTAACTCTATCGATGAGGTGTCAGGAAACGAAACCAACGGATTGACTTTGGGAAGTGTTGGAAACGGAACAACTCTTGACCACGTAATGGTGTCTTATGGAAATGACGATGCTTTTGAATTTTTCGGAGGTACGGTAGATGCTACTTACTTGATCGCTTACCGTAACCGTGATGATAACTTCGATACCGACCAAGGGTATAAAGGCCGTATTCAGTTTGGTATTTCTGTAGCAGCGCCTGCTGATAACATTACTGTTGCTCCTGTAAACGGATTCGAATCAAACGGTGATAGTGATGATGCTTCTACCAACTTTACCGATGGTACTTTCAGTAACTTCACTGTGATCGGTCCGATTGATCCTGCCGGAAGCTCTATTGCATCTAACTATAACACCGGTGCGCTGATCCGTGATGCTTCTGAGTTGGATATCTTCAACTCCATCATAGTAGGTTATCCTGCTTACCAATTGGAACTGGAAACCCCAGGTGATTTTGGCAGTGTCGTTTTTGCCGAAGGAGTTACATTGGTATATCCTACTTATGCCGGGTTCACCGCTCAAGGTACTAATGTAAGTGGGTTTACTACAGCAGGTTTGAATAACGAAGTATTGAGTGCTTCTTCAGTTGCTCCTATTGGTGCGACTTTACATGGACAATCTGGTTTGAAAAAGGCCGCCTGGAACATTGTAAATAGCGGTTCTGATCCAGTTCCGGACTTTGTACCGAATGTAGAAAAAGGCTCTGATTTTACCAGTAGCTTATTGACTTCCGGTTTCTTCAACACTTCTGTAGATTTCCGTGGTGCTTTCGGTTCTGCTGGTGATCCTGCCAATGCCGGCTGGAACATAAGCAGTACTTGGGTGGATTGGTACCCTGCTGACAATAACTATTGTAATTAATCGCAGGGGTGAAGGTGGTAAGGGTCTGTATTTCGCTTGTAAAACATATTGATTATTCCCTATCACCTGACAATCTCCCGGAATCAATAAAATTAAATAATATTCCGGAGAAAATCTCTTTGTACGGGTCTTGGGCTTGTATGGAGAGATTTCTCCATATCTAATTCAATTGACTATGTTGAAATTTAACAATTTACATTCCATTTGGATGACGGTTCTGGTAATAGGACTGGGCATTGTATTGTTTTCATGTGAGAAGGACGGGGATGAAGATCCGGTACTTCGTATAGAGTCCATCGAGCCGCTCACGGCCCGGGTGGGAGAAGTCGTGCTGATCAAGGGCAAAGGCTTTGATGCTGTGGGTAGCCAAAATACGGTGTTGTTTTCCGGAGAGGTTGTCAGCCCGGTGTTCGAAGCCAGTTCTACAGCGTTAAAAGTATTGGTACCGGAAGGGGCTCAAAACGGGCCGTTGACGGTAAAGGTGGGCAAGCAATCAGCCGTTTCTTCCCAGGAGTTTACCTTGGATACCTCTTTAGGAGCCCCCAGTCTCACCGGTATTACCCCAGCCAATGGGATTGCTAATTCGGAAGTGACGGTGAACGGTACTGGTTTTGGGAGTGATGCATCCCTGGTCAAAGTCTATTTTGCGGAGTCAGAAGCTGAAATCACGACTGTTTATGATTCGAAACTCAAAGTAAAAGTGCCCGTATTGGATCCGGGTGTGGTACAAGTGCGGGTAGTGCGGGAAGAACAGGCCTCCAATACATTGGACTTCACGGTAGACCCCACCCCGGTAAATGTGCGTACGGTGTATTGGACTGCAACACCTTACTATACCAAAGCAGGAGTTTACAGTGGCGTAATCAACGAGGATGGAGCGGATATTCAATTGTTATATGAGACACCAGGCAATTTTGGGGTGGCTTTGGACCGGGAAGCGGGTATGATTTATTGGAGCAGTACAAATAAGATTTACCGGGCTCCACTGGATGGTACAGGTACTCCGGAAGTGTTGTTTGAGGGTGCGGACGGTTTAGAGACTCCTTATGATATTGTTCTCGATCTGGAAAACAAGCGACTCTTTGTGGCAAATTTTACAGGCGGTGATTATCAATATATTATGGCGGGAAATATGGATGGTACCGGAACGATGGACAAACTATATGCATTACCGGCAGATCCCAGCAATGGAGGACCTCTAGTAGTCGGGATTGAACTGGAAGTGGCTAATGACAAGCTGTATTGGACAGAAGCTGTGGGTACACGCGTGGTGCAAGGGAGTGTGAATGGAGAGGCCAGCCAAGCGGCCAAGGTTCTATTTGATGCTTCCCATGGTTTAAAATATCCGGTAGGACTGGCAGTGGATTCCGAAAATAATAAAATCTACATTACCGATGCAACCAGCCTGTTTGAAGGAGGAACTGCTGTGGATAATCTGTATATGGGAAGTTTGGATGGTTCAGGTTCCCTGGCAAAGGTAATAGCGCCCGGAGACAATTTTAACAAACCTTTTGATGTGGAGTTGGACCTTGAGAACGGATATGTATTCTGGATTACAAGTGAACGTGAAACAGGGCAAGTGATGCGTTGCAAATTGGACGGTTCCGATGTGGAAGTATTGTTTGCCGGTGATGAATTGGGAGGTGCGACCTTTTTTGATTTGGATATCTATTAATTAACACTTAGATATTTTTGGTTTTACAGGCAACCTTAATTGTAAAAGTGAACAATTTCTTTTTTTTGAGTTGTAAGACCTCCCCCTTTCTTTAACCATTGAAGAGTGGTTTCATGCGATAGACAATTTTAAAAATATGATGTTAGTTAAGCTCATTTCTTTGACAGAGCTGAAGCTTGACAGTGTCAGAAGTTAAAATCTTTTTTCACAATTCCAAAGTAGATCTTTCTGTATTGATTTTGGACTTGTATGACAAAATTTTTCCATATCTAATTCAATTGACTATGTTGAAATTTAACAATTTACATTCCATTTGGATGACGGCCCTGATAGTAGGATTGGGCCTTGTATTGTTTTCATGTGAGAAAGACGGGGATGAAGATCCGGTACTTCGTATAGAGTCCATCGAGCCGCTCACGGCCCGGGTGGGAGATGTTGTGTTGATCAAGGGCAAAGGCTTTGATGCTATAGGTAGCCAAAATACGGTGTTGTTTTCCGGAGAGGTTGTCAGCCCGGTGTTCGAAGCCAGTTCTACAGCGTTAAAAGTATTGGTACCGGAAGGGGCTCAAAACGGGCCGTTGACGGTAAAGGTGGGCAAGCAATCAGCCGTTTCTTCCCAGGAGTTTACCTTGGATACCTCTTTAGGAGCCCCCAGTCTCACTGGTATTACCCCGCCCAATGGAATTGCAGGTATTGAGATCACACTTAACGGAACCGGTTTCGGGAGTGATCCATCGGTGGTCAAAGTCTATTTTGGAGAGAGTGAAGTGGAGGTTTCCAGTATCAATAATACGGATATTAAAGTAAAAGTGCCCGTATTGGAACCGGGTGTGGTACAAGTACGGGTAGTTCGTGAAGAACAGGCCTCCAATACTTTAGACTTCACGGTAGACCCCACCCCGGTAAATGTACGTACGGTGTATTGGACCACCAGTGAGGAGGTATACAAAGGGGAAATCAATGAAACCGGGGCGGAACTTACAAAATTGTATGAACTGAATGGAAATAACGGTATAGAGGTGGATGTAGAAGGAGGTAAAATCTATTGGGCAAATTATCTGGAAACAAAAATATTCAGCGCTCCATTGGATGGCAGTGAAGAACCGGAAGTATTATTTGATGCTGCTGATGGATTGAAATTTCCCGGGGGCATTGCGATTGATCTGGATAACGGAAGGATTTATGTTACGGATGCTGACTTTGGTGAGTATCATCATATTATGGGAGGAAACCTGGACGGCTCCGGAACCCTGGAAAAATTATACGCTTTGCCAGTCGATCCGGATACCTATGCTCCATATCCTTATGGAATTAAATTACAGATTTTGGAAGAAAAACTATACTGGACGGAGACGTTTACTCCTGCAGTAGTACAGGGAAGTATTTATGGAGAAGCCAGTCAGGCGCCCAAGGTGCTTTTTGATGCTTCCCATGGATTGAAAGCTCCATCCGGAGTAGCCATAGACCCTGCCGGCGGCAAGGTATTTATTACGGATTCTCCAAGTTCTTTTGAAGGGCCTACTGCGGTAGATAACCTGTATGTAGGAAGCTTGGATGGATCAGGTGGTTTGACGGCTTTAATTGAGCCGGGAGGTAATCTGACTTTACCGATAGATGTGGAATTGGATCTGGAAAACGGATATGTATTTTGGACAAATGCGTTCTCAGAAGGTACAAAAGAATTAAGGGTGATGCGTGCCAAGTTGGATGGTTCGGAGATAGAAGTCTTGTTTTCCGGACAAAACCTTTCCCATGCAAATTTCTTTGATTTGGGTATTTATTAAATGTAAATCATTCTTTGAATAATAGGTGCTAAAACCTCCGGAAATCGAGTTCCGGAGGTTTTATTCTTCGAAGTGATTTAAACTTTTGAAACTGGACTTTCTTGAAAAGTTGCTTTAGGGGTTAATCTCTGTCTACTTCATAGAAAAAACAATTCATAAAAAGTCGAAAAGCGGGAGCGTTTTTCAAGATCAAAAACACAATTAAATTCTTATAAATCAACTAACTACAATTAAAATCCAATAATTAGTTTAAATCACTTCTTCTTTTAAATCAATACCTGTATAAAGTTTTAATGAATTCTTTGCGGCAGAATTAACAATTTAAAAATATCTCCCCCTTGGGGAATACCTTCTTTTCCGGCAACTAATTATTAAATTTTAAATTTATAATTCCGGTAAGCAATTTTGTAGGTATCAAGCTGAAAGATATAATGAGAACGGTCATATTTGCCCGGGTTTTGACCCTGACATTTTTCCATAGCTGTTTTGAGAAGTAAATGAAGTTCTTTTTTAGGGTAATAAAAAGTCAGAATGAGTTTTCATTGAAGTGGCTTACACGTATAGTTCTTGACCGAATATGGAATCAAAACCGGCTCATCAATACAAGTGATTGATGATAATAAGTTGTTTCCTTTGGAAGCTACCAATACTTAATTAATCGATAAGGCATATTTTATCGTCCGCACATGGATAACTATAGAATACAACAATTACTTGAAAAATACGATCGGCAAACGATTACACAAGAAGAATTAGCTGAGTTGGACCAATGGTACGATGCTTTTGATGAGCAACCGGACGATGCACACTTGCGCAGTTTGCATACGCCTGTTAAGTATCGCTTGAAAGAGAAGATGTATGCTACGATTACAAAAACTGCCGGGGTGCCACAGAGGCGTTCATTTGCCTTGATGCGATGGGCTGCCGGTATCCTCTTACTGATTACTTCTTCAATTTTGCTCTTTTTTTGGCAAAAAAACACGATTATCTCCAGTCTAGTAAAAGCTACTAATGTCACCGTAGCTGCTCCGAAAGGCAAGTTGGTGAAAAAAATATTGCCGGATGGGAGTCAGGTCACCCTGAATGCGGGAAGTACCTTGGTGTACAATCAATTTTTTCTGGGGGATGAGCGGAAAGTATTCTTGGATGGAGAAGGCTTTTTTAAAGTTACCAAAAACAAAAAGAAGCCTTTTGTGGTACAAAGTGGAGGCTTTCAGACCCGTGTACTAGGCACTTCTTTTTCCGTGAAATCTTTGCCGGAGTTGGATTTGTTTGAAGTAACGGTACAAACAGGTAAGGTACAAGTAGAAGGTAGAAATGAATTGTTAGCCAAATTGCTCCCAACACAGAGAATATCCATCCGTACGGGAAAACGGCCGGAACATTCTACGGTATATGGAAAAGAGTATATGCTATGGACAGAGGGAAAAATATATGTAGACAATCAGTCCTTGGAAGAAATTGCCTGGCGGTTTGAACAGCGTTACGGACAGAAAATTCTCATAGAAGATCCTCTGTTAAAATCCTTGAGGTATACGGGTGATCTTACCGGGTTAAGTATCCCGCAAGCCTTGAAAATTATTAATGAAATTCACCCTTTTGAAATACATAGTACCCCAAGTGGTCCGGTTCATATCAGAAAACTGGAAAAGTAAACGGGACAATTTATAATTCAATTCTGTAAGGAACTGTATTACGATAGTAAATAAGCAATTGCACAAGCCTTTTCCGAATCCTGAAAAGATAAATTACGCGATTCATTATAAGTGTTTGATAGTGAAAATAGCAATTAATAGTTTGTGTATCAGTGTTTTAATGGTGAGTTTCCGGAGGTCCGACCAACGATAACGAGCCAGAAAAAACACGCTCCCTTCTTTAAATTACCTCTGCGTTAAATCTCTCTTTTTATAATTAACAATTATACAATATTTCTGACCTGGGAAACCGGGCCCTTCCGGCAACTATGTTGAAAAATATTAGGTGCTCAAGACTCTTGTGCGATTGGCAATGGATTTTTCAAATCAAACTACTTAAAACAGAATAAAATGAGAAAAAAACTACTTTGTTGTGGAAAGGGGCTATTTACATTGCTCTTATTTTGCATGCTCATCAACAAAGCATATCCTAACAAACAAAAGGATCATCCCTTAACGATTGAGAAAGAATCCAAGCCTGTGACCTTACAATGCAGTGCTTGTTCCCTGGAGGAAGTGTTGAAACAACTGGAGCAAGAGGCTCATGTGAAATTTTTCTATAAACAGGAAGATGTACAAGGTATAGCATTCCGGAACATTCACTTTAAAGAAACCGCATTAGACAAGCTTTTGACTTCTCTGCTGGTACCCCACAGGCTTACATATAAAGTCATTAACAATAGAATCGTCATCAAAAGAAAGGTGAATGTGCCCAAAGGGCGGGTAGAAGGAACCGTTTCGGACGGTGAAAACGGGGAACCTTTGACCGGGGCCACAGTATATATCCGTTCATTGGGTACCGGAAAAGCTACTGATGTAGACGGCAAGTTTTCCATGGAAGTACCGGAAGGAACTTATACCTTATTGGTTTCTTTTATTGGCTATCAATCAAAACAGATCACGGAGGTAAATGTGGTTAATAACAAGCCGCTGAATTTGGAAATTACCTTGATGCCTGACGAAAAACAATTGGAAGAAGTAGTCGTGGAAGCCGCCATCGATGTAGCTGCTGCGCCTGTGAAACAATCTACGGAAGTGACTATGGTTGAGGCAATCAAGGAAACTCCGGGAATTGCCACGGGCATATCTCATCAACAAATTTCCCGTTCTTTGGACCGGGATGCCGGACAGGTAGTGAAACGGGTAGCCGGAGTCAGTCTGATCGACCGCTTTATTCTGATCCGTGGTTTAAGCCCCCGGTATACTCCGGTGCTGGTTAATGGCCTGCCTGCTCCCAGTTCCGAGTCGGATCGCAGGGCTTTTAGCTTTGATTTGCTGCCATCCGGAGTGATCGATCAAGTATTTGTTCATAAAAGTCCTTTGCCGTATTTGCCCAGTGGATTTGCGGGTGGGGTGGTACAGGTCAAAACGAAAAGTACCAATATTGCCCGGCACTTACGGCTAGGGGTTAGCGGACAATTTCGTAGCGGGGGGTCTTCCTTTGCTGACTATCAAACGTATGGCGAAAGTAGTTCCAACGACTGGCTGGCGGCCGGAGTAAAAGACCGGCGATGGAAAAACAGTAGTTTGTACGACCATAATTTTATCTTTCCGAAAGCGGAGGATTATCCACAAGAAAACAGAGCTTTGTTGGAAGATGTCAATTTTTCTAACCTGAAACAAAAACGTTATAATTTTGACAAACGCTTTAACCTGGAATATTACGACTCTTGGAGGTTCGGAAATGCCCGGCTTAATAGCCTGACTTCTGCTTTTTATACTCAGTCAGGCCGGTTTTCCCGAACGAAATACCAGTGGAGAGTGAATTACCGGAAAGCGGGTGAAAATAATGAATTGGAGAAATATATAGAACAGTCCTATACGGACTCCACATATACCCAAAATGTCCGGCTGGGTATTTTGCAAAACTTCACTTTGCTGTTGAACGACCGGCATCAACTCTCGTTTGATAACTTGTATAACCGGCAAGGAAAAGACCAAGTAGTAAACCGGCAAGGGGCTATGTCCGATGCAAATATTGTCGAAAAGCTTTTTGAGCTTTCATACGCACAGAAAGTATATTATCAAGGGCAATTGAGCGGAACGCATAAACTGGGTAAATTGAAAGCCAACTGGAAAGCCGGATACTCTCAAATTAAGGAAGAGGCTCCTGATATAGAGCGGTTTAAGTTTAGTCAAGCAAAAGCACATCAAGGGGATACCACAGATTGGGTTCTCCAACTCTCTACCAACCCGGGTGATTTTTACCTGAGGTCGTATGCCGAAGAAACAGAGGAAACGGGTTATACCGGTACATTGGATCTGAACTATTCCCTTACCCCACAACTTAACCTGCAGATGGGCGGCTGGTACCAAACAAAAGAACGCAGGTATTCTTTATTGGGCTATACACCTTTGGCAGGGGCAAATGCGACAACCATGGTGCATGCGCAACCTTGGATGGTGATGGATACGGTGCTTTTGGGAGAAGGGATGGCAGAATTATACCGTTTCAGAGCAGACCAATATGCCTCTTATCAGTTTGAAGACCGGTTTTATGCAGGGTACTTGGCACTGGAAGCTCATTTGTTAGATAAGAAGCTGACCTTGCACGGTGGGGTTCGTTTTGAAAATAACCAACGGGATTTTTACGATTTGGATGGCGAGCCTATTTATGGCATTCAGAATTTGCCGCCTCCTACACAAAACAATCAATTCTGGTTGCCCTCACTTAGCGTCAGTTATGAATTGAACCGCAAACAGATGCTCCGGGCTTCCTATGGTAAAACGATCGATCGTCCGGACTACCGGGAGCAAATGTTTTTCTCGTATTATGATTTTGACGATAGAGTAAATATTCAGGGAAATCCCTATTTAAAAACAGCCACCATCCATAATCTGGACCTCCGCTGGGAGCTATATCCTCAAGAAGGGCAATTTGTAGCGGTGGGTGTCTTTTACAAAAAATTTAAAAATGCTATCGAAACGTTTGACCGGACTGCAGCGAGCTGGGTGGGTAATTATATCTCGTACGGTAATACGGAAAAAGCCTCGGTATATGGCGTGGAAATGGAGTTCAGACGTTCCCTGGATTTTATCTCAAAAAACCTGAAAGATTTTTCGGTCATTGCCAATATGGCTTTGATGAAAAGCCAGGCGAATTTTCAAGACACTACCTGGTGGGGAGCGCAACTGGATGTAGGTTTGCGTAACGATGAGCGTCCGATGATCGGAGCATCTCCTTATGTAGTAAATGCCGGTTTGTATTTCGACAAACCCGAATGGAAAACCCAAATCTCCGTATTGTACAACCTGATAGGTCCCCGTTTGAGAATTGCTTCCGGGATGAATAATCCCGATCAATACGAATTGTCCCGTCATATCTTGGATCTGGTATTGATGCAACGAATTACCAAATTTCTAAGTGTGAAAATCGGGGTACAAGACTTATTGAATCAACCGGTACGCTTGATCCGGGATGAAGACCTCTCCGGGGATTATAACCCTGGAAAACCGAAAATGATCAAACAGCGTAACGATGCCGGTACAATCCTTTACGAGGACTATGTGGAAAGTGAGTACAAACCCGGAAGTTATTTTTCTTTTGGGATCAACTTGGAGTTTTAAGTAAGGAGAAGGATGCTTAAAGAGTTTTGTAAAATAAACTATTACCTATGGCTGATGTTGCCACTTTATTTCTTGGGGGCTTGTACGGAAGGGAAAGACCCTGAACCGCTCTTGGATTCGAAAACCTATATATTTTGGACGAGTCTGGAAGACCGAACGATTGAAAGGGCCGTGATAAAAGAGGGAATGGCGGTAGAAACAGAAGTTTTGTACGATGAAGTAAAAGGGCTCCAATCGCCTTCGGGCATAGTTGCGGACGGGAGTACTCAGTTTATTTACTGGACTGATTTTTCGGCTCGTCAAATTTTAAGAGCCCCTTGGGACGGAAGTGGAAACCCGGAGGTCTTATACACGGCTTCCTACAAAGGAAAAGGACCGTTAGAATTAGTCTTGGACCAGAAAAACCGTACCATTTATTGGAGCCAGCCGTACGACCATTTGATCCTTCGGGCACCGGCAGACGGAGGTGGCCCAGTGGATACCTTGTTTTCGAAAAAAGAACAAATCAACGGTGTGTGGGGTGTTCAATTGGCATTAAGTTCCGGTCATTTGTACTGGGTAGAGTATAACGATGCGGAAGTATGGAGGGTCTCATTACGGGATCAGGCAAAGCCAGAACTGCTATATGCAGGGGGAAGTGGTTTTTTAAGACCCTATGCCTTGGCGGTGAACGAGGAATTGAATGCATTGTATATTCTGGATAATCCTTTGCCAGGTTCTATCCATACGGATCGTATTCTTAAAGGAAGCCTGGATGGCAAACAAGCCTTGGAAATGCTGTATAACCGGGAAGATGGCGTAGAGAATGCCTATGCGCTGGCGGTAGGCCCTGGAAAGGAATATCTCTATTGGCATAATCAACTCAACGAGGGTAGTATTTACAGGGGAACACTGGCTGGACGTTCGGAGCCGGAATGTCTGTTAAGAGGTATTCAAGTGGGGCTGGGTTTGGCCGTAATCACCATTACTACGCCACTTTTATAATAAAAAAATTAACAATGACCGAAAGATTCTTTCATCTGGTACCCTTTCAACGGGCGTCAGGGGTTTTCCCCTGGCGCCTTATTTTGGGAAATGGGCTTGAGACCTTCCAGGTTTTCAAAACCTGGAAGGTCTAAGGGTGCAGGGTTGTGTAAAATGAAGGACAAAAGCGTGATAAAAATCAATTAGATGCCCTCTTCTTTAAATGGAGGGCCAATGTCTAATAGGATGGAAAACCTACCAGGTTTCTGAAACCTGGTAGGTTTAAAACTACAAATCCGAATCAGATCAAACAATTATGAAAACGACAGGATGGTTCTTGTTTTTAATACTGAGTTCTTTTTTGGCTTTTCCCCAAACAGCACCTTTGCGTCTCTTAGTGAAGCCAAAAGGTAACTTTGCCGTAGTTGGCAAAAGCCGGAAAATGACTGTACGGATCTTGGAACAGCACCAATTACCTTTACCTTCCTCCATCACCACCTTAGTACAAGATTCGGTATGGCTATTTACATTTGACCGGAAAATGAATGGGAAAAAGATTCTTCAAACCTATAAAAATTCAGCACTGTTCGCTTATGTAGAACAAGACCTCGTCGGACATGCAGCCGGTATACAAGCCCAGGCTCCCAACGATCCGGGCTATGTACAACAATGGTATTGGCACAACGATGGTTCTTTTACTTTTGGAAAAGCCCTTATGGGAGCGGATGTACAAGCCGAAAAAGCATGGGAAATTACAAGAGGAGACAGTACCGTGGTAGTGGCTGTGATGGACAGTGGAATATACCAGGAACACCGGGAGTTTAAAAACCGTATCTGGATCAACAAAAATGAAATTCCGGGAGATCAGAAGGACAATGATGACAACGGGTATATTGATGATTACGAAGGTTGGGATTTTGTGAATGGAGATGCACAACCTATAGATGACAACGGACATGGTACTGCGGTAGCGGGGGTGTTGGGAGCCTCTGGGGACAACGACTTTAGTTATACAGGTATGAATTGGAAGTGCAAATTGATGATTGTAAAAGTGCTGGATGCAAAGCTGTCCGGTCGTTACAGTCATTGGATTGAAGGGATTCGCTATGCGGTAGACAATGGTGCAGACATCATTAATTTTTCGATAGTGGGCAAAATGCCTTCCCAGGCCATGGAAGATGCAATTGCCTATGCCCACAGCAAAGGCGTTTTAGTGGTTTGCAGTATGGGCAATACCAATAGTTCCGAACCTTATTATCCTGCAGCCTACCATCAAACCCTTGCGGTCGGAGCTACCGATCCGGACGACCAACGGAGCATTGCTTTTAACGGTAACCCGGCTTTTGGAAGCAATACCGGAAAGCATATTGATGTGGTAGCACCCGGCAATTATATTTACGGGCTGAATGCTTCTTCTGCAGAGATGCCTGGTAATCTATGGGGAGGTACTTCCATGGCTACTGCCATTGTATCGGGAGTGGCTTCATTGCTTTTGGGAGAAGACCCTTCTTTATCGCCCGCTCAACTGACACAGATTATCAGCCGCTCCGCCCAGGACAATCTAGGCGATCTTTCCGAAGACCGGCCCGGTTGGGACTCGTTTTACGGCTTCGGTCGAGTCGATGCTTTCAGGGCTTTGACTTTATTAGAGGAAAGAGAATTTGAAGGAGAAGATACTCCGTTTATTTACCCCAATCCCGCCAAGGATATTGTAAACATTCACCTGCAAACTTCCTTCCCGGAAACCGTACAAGCGACCGTATTGAATATGAATGGACAGGTAATGCAGACTGTATTCTTGTCGGAAAAAGAGACGCGTAGAGTAGAGGGAGCCCTGGATACTTCCACCTGGATTCCGGGGATCTATTTGATTATAATCAAAACCGAAAGAAAACAATGGGTAAAAAAGCTATTGAAAATTTGAATAAAGAACTTCATCTCCTCTCTGCCGTTATGCGTCCTCCTTTGAAGGGTAAGAAAGCCGTTTGATCTGTTAATGATCCATCGTTTACAACTATTTACCCACTCTCTATTTCACCCCTTCATCCTTTCTCTATTTCACTCACTTACCCCTTCACTCATTCACTTTTTGTTTAAATAGTGGCCTGAAACCCAATTACTTTCATGGTTCTTAATTTTTTTTACTGTTATTTAGGTATTTTAATATAGGGATTGCCTTTGAAAACCGGTGGGGCTTGACTAGCTTTACCCCGGTAAATTTCAACCAAATAATCTGATCTAATGTCTGAACAGGCTTTACAACGTATCGCACAAGAAAAAAGAGATAGAACCGGCAAACTGGATTTAGGTACTTGCGGACTGACGGAAATTCCCAAGGAAGTATTTGAACTTGCATGGTTAGAAGAATTATCTTTTTGTAATGACCCCGATGAAAAAAAGCATTGGGGGGTGATGCCTCCTTATCAGCCTAAAAGGGGGCACTTCAATTACTTTAAAATGGAGGCTTTTCCCGATGAATTTGTCCGTTTGAAGAATTTGAAAAAATTGTATTGGGGAGGCGATGATGATTTTTGTGAGGAGCAAATACGGTATTGGGAAGCGAACGATTGCAGTGTATTGGGGCAGCTGGAAACTTTACAAACCTTATACCTGAAAAATAACCTCATCCAAGACTATCGCTTTTTGACGAAACTCCCAAAGTTACAATCTCTGAATTTGAGTGAAAATATGATTCGTGAGTTTCGTTTTTCGGAAATAACATCTCATCTCCGTTACTTGGATCTCAGCGATAATGAATTGGAAAATAGTCATTTTATAGAAAATCTCACGCAGCTTTCACACCTGGACCTGGGAGGAAATAACCTTAAGGAAATTGAGCATTTGGCCAATCTTTCACACCTGCAAAGCTTAAATATCAGTGGGAATGAAGTCTTTGATTTCAGCATTTTGGGTGAAATGAAAAGACTACAAACCTTGCACTTTAACCCGAATGATATCAGTGATGCCCAAGTATTGAAAAGTATGCCTGATTTGGAATATTTATCCATAAGTGACGGAGTGATGAATGACTTCCGTTTCTTAAGCAATCTTTCCAATCTGCATACGGTAGATCTTGGAAGTAATTTGATTGACGACTTACGTTTTTTGGAAAAACTGCCCAACCTGCTTTCGTTGGATCTCAGTAATAATGAAATCAGTGACATTCGTGGTTTGGAAGCATTATCCAACTTACAAACCTTAAATCTGAGTCGGAATAATATTGAAGATATTTCCGGTTTAAAAAACTTATGGAGACTTCAAGCCTTAGACGTAAGTAATAATCAAATTCAGAATATTCATAGCTTAAAGGAGCTTAACCGGCTGCAATCTCTGCAATTGGATTGTAATGAAATAGAGGATAGTACCAGTCTGGGGTATTTAGCAAATCTGGAAACCTTATCTCTCAGCAATAATCAAATTCAGGATATTCATAGCTTAAGGGGACTTACACAACTTCGTTTTCTGGATTTGGGCTTTAATGAAATTATGGATATTTTGCCTTTGGCCCACCTTACCAAACTTCAATATTTATCTTTTGAGGGAGAAAGTACTAATCATTTTGAGGTGTTAGAGCAGTTTACGGCTTTGCAAACGCTGGAGCTCAAAGGAATGGAACTGAACGATTTGTGTTTTTTGGAGAAGCTTACTGAATTACAATCGCTCAGTTTGGAATATTGTATGATTGATGAGTTGGATGCTCTCAAACCGATGTCAAAGCTTTTGTTCTTGAGTTTGGAAAATACGGGTATTACGGATATCCGGTTTTTAGAAAGCTTTTCTAATTTACAAAGCCTCAACCTCAATGAAAACCAAGTTGAAGATCTCCGGCCCTTGGAGACGTTAACCCGGTTGCAAGTGTTAAGTCTTTCTCAAAATCCGGTAAAGGATTATCATAGTCTGTCAAAGCTACCCAACTTGCAGTCTTTGGACATCAGTCAGAATTATGTGAGGGACATAGGCTTTACAAGTGCCTGTAAAGAGTTGCAATTCTTAAAGTTGAGCCAGAACCCTGTCAATGATGTTAGCGCATTAACAGAGCTTCCTCATTTATTATTTTTGGATATAAGAGGGACTTCCCTCCATGACCTAAGCATCTTGGAAGAATTAAAGGCATTGCAAAGTTTTTATAGTAGCAAAGTTGCCTTGGAGAAAAGCGCTTGGTTGGAAAAGGTCACGGAAGTAACACCGGATTACCTGTATAGAAAACAATTGGAGGAATTAGGAATAACAGAAAAACTACCCAACCTAATCGGGCTGTACTTTGACGAATCAGACTCTTGGGTATAGGGTTGGTAAACAGTTCAAACAGAAAATTTAATGAAGCAATTACTTGGAATACTATTTACTAGCATGGTGCTGATAGTTGAAGCAAAGGGGCAAAGCGACACAGGGGTGCAAACGGCTGACACTACAGTAACAGAAAAGCCCCATAGGGTTGAAAAATATGCGGAGTTTCCTGGAGGAATGATGAATTTTTACGTAAAGTATATCTCCAAAAAATTAAAATACCCAAAGGACGCAAAGAAATTGGGAATAGAAGGAATCGTCAGAATAGAGTTTATCGTTGAATCGACTGGTGAAATCAGACAGGAAAGTGTACGAGTCGTTAGAGGTATTTATGCTTCGTGTGACAGTGAAGTTGTACGGCTGATTAAGAAAAGCCCAAAGTGGATACCTGGATTTTCAAGTGAATTAAATAAAAATATAGCACAAAAAATTATCTTACCGATTCACTTTAGATTGAAATGATTGGCTGTTTTAATTTAAACGAATGATCCATATTGAAAAAGGGTGTCTACAGTACCCTTTACGGTTACATTTCCAAACACTAAGGTTAAACAAAAAGTACCTTTTTAGTGGTTTGCGTTTATTTTTTCGTTTTTCGAACGATCAAATCCGAAAACCAGTAAAACCTGCCTTTACAAGTAACATTTGAAGGTTTGTGTCATTTTTCTCTTTTATTGTAGATTTCCTTTTTATTTTCCCCTCTTAAATGGTAAAGATGAAATATTTACCATTTGAAAATATAACCTATAAGACAAAACTGGATTCTGAAGAAATTCAAAATAGAATTACAGAAATCATTGAACCTGAAAAGATCTTTAGGAAGACAGGTTTTTGGGGAAGTAGTAATTACAAACCATATGAAGGACGAGTGGATGGAACGTCATTTACTATTACCAGAATAATTGGATATGGAAATTCTTTCCTACCACGAATTAAGGGAAATATTGAAAGGATATTCATGGAACAAAGATCTACGTATAAATGAGGTTACATCCATTGGTTATGGTCTTCATGTTGATATGGCTTGGTGGAGTTGGGATGGGGTGTTTGGCTGTTTTGGGGTCCTTTTCAAAAAGGCATAATTTTGATTCAATGTCCTTAATTCCTTTTGGAATGCTAATTTTGGGTTATGTAATCGTAACAGGTGGCTTCAAATACGAAAGCATAAAATCGAAAAAATATTTTGCTGAATTGTTTGAAGCAGAAAATGAAGAATAAAACCATTTGTCAAAGTAGGCAAAAGCTAAATTTAACGTTTTAGGCTCTTCACCTTGTTCGTTACAGGCGGGCTGTAAAAGGCTACACAATTTGCCACTACTCATATAATTAACCGTTAGTTATAACATAAACTCAATAAAAAAATGATTCCGAAAATTAACAAATACGAATTTTATTTATACAGTGATTTTTCTGACGGGGATAACCCTCTGAACTTGATTCAACTGATTGCTCATTCGAATGAATATGTGGATAACGTTATTTTAAGCCCTGCAGAACAGAAAATATTCTCAAAAAGAATACAGCTTTGTGAAATGCTATTTGAAGATGAATGGACTTCCCGGAATGGAAAAATTCCATTCTTTTTTGAGTTTCCTGAAAGAAAAGATGTTGAAGATTATTACAAAAAACTGATCCTTTTTGCGAATGAATTTCAATTTGAATCCGAGATTCCTAATTTAAAGAAAACATTAGAGTTTTATATTGAGAATGAGGCGGAAATAAAAGAACTCGGTGAAAACCAAGAAGATGACGATTGGTGGGATAAAACCCAAGCGTTGGAAGATAAATATAACGCTTATTATTCTCAAACATTAGAAATCGTAGCGAATCAAATTATAAAGAATCCGGATAATTTTTGCAGAGATGAACAAGGCAACTCTATTAATCCAAATTATACGGGGAAATATAAAGAGTATTTAAAAAATGGGATTCTCAAATGTGAGTATTCAGTGGTAAATGGACAAATATTAGGTGAATATACTGAATATGACAATGATGGTAACAAACGAAAACTATCCTTTAAAGAAGGATGCTTTGATGAAGAAACTATTAAAAGTTGGCATAGCAATGGCCAAATTGAATTTGAGAAAATAAATGATTCCGATTATCGATATTGGTATGATAACGGACAAATGGAAATGGAACGGATAAGTGATGTTGTCAAAAAATGGAATAGAAATGGAGAACAAATACGGTAATTACCCATGGCTATCATTCATTGTGGTTTTGTGTAAAAAGCCTGAATCGTTACGAACTTGTCATGCACCTTGCGGGATTGTATTTTAAGACTCGATTTTTTTCAAATATTGTATTCTGCCTTTTTCAGTTAGGTATGGAAATATACTTTGGTTTATTACTTGTGAATATTCCAAAACCATGTTTTTTGAAATTTTCTCCGAATGAATAGACGCCGATGAAGCCCAAAAATCACTTAAAATTTGAAGCCGTATAAATAAGTTTTTGTACTCAGAGGGTAAGATTTCTTCTCGTAAAAATCCATTTTCAATTAACAGCGTTAAGGAATTAAAAAACTGTTGCTCCCTGACTTTGATCAGTTCTTTATAATGGGCTCTTATCTTTTCGTGTTGTCGGATGATCAAAGTAAAATCCAGTAGAAAAAAGCGGTATTCAAAAAAAGAAAGCAATGTACTTTGAGTGATGTTAAAAAATGACTGTAACATACCGCCCAAAGTAGATGACTTTACAATGGAAGTATCGATTTTTTTTACCAATTGAAAATATAGCGCTTCAATGATATGCTCTCGCTTTTTAAAATGATATTGTAAGTTTCCTACACTGATATTGAGTTCATCGGCTACCGTTCTCAAAGAAACGTTTGACAAACCTCTTTCATTAAATAGTTTTAATGACTGCTCTAATATATTTTCTTTTGTGTTACTCATAGCCGCAAAGTTACTTAACTTAGTACAATTGTACTAGTTGAATTGTTTTTAGTACATTTGTACTAAACAAAGATAAATTAAGATGACAATCGATATTATCGGAGCAGGAATCGGAGGATTAACCACAGCAATTGCTCTCGAACAAAAAGGGTTTAAAACCAGGATTTTTGAACAGGCTGAAAGTATTAAACCTGTAGGTGCGGGCATTATCCTGGCGAATAATGCAATGCAAGTGTATGAAAAGTTGGGTTTAAGAAACGTAATTGAAGAAAATGGAAATCCTATTTCTTCCATGAACATTACCAATACCCATCTGAAAATTCTTTCAAAAGTGGACTTGTCCTATTTTGAAAAGAAATATAGAGTGAAAAACATTGCCATACACCGGGGTGCCTTGCAACGAATTTTATTGGATAAGTTGAAGTCTACGGAGATTACCCTTAACCATAAACTTGATAAGGTGATCAAAAATGCAGAGGGTTATGCCTTGACGTTTACGAACGGGCAGCAAGTTCAATCTTCTGTTCTTTTAGGGGCCGATGGGATTAATTCCATGGTAAGGAGGGAGTTATTTCCAAACACTAGCGTAAGAAATGTAAATCAAATATGTTGGAGAGGAGTTATTGATTTCAATTTACCCATAGAATATAAAAATGAATTAAATGAAGCCTGGGGCAAAGCGGAACGGTTTGGCTTTGTTCAAATTGCCGAAAATAAAGTGTATTGGTACGCACTTAAGTCTTTTAAAAAGAATAAAGAGGAATTCTCTGTAAATAATATCGAAAAATACTATGGGAAATACCATTCGGTCATTAAAGATATAATTTCCTGTACCCAAAAAGACCGCGTAAATACGGCCGAAATATCCGATCTAAAACCAACAGGTAGTTGGCATAAAGAGAATGTTTGCTTAATCGGTGACGCTGCCCATGCCACCACGCCAAATATGGGTCAAGGTGCTTGTCAGGCAATCGAAGATGCGTATTTACTTTCCGAATGTTTGGATAAGTATGAGCCCGCTCAAGCCTTTGAAGAGTTTCAAAAATTAAGATTACCAAAAGCACACCAAGTAGTCAATACAAGTTGGTTGATTGGAAAAATGGCTCATCTTTCCAATCCGGTGCTCGTCCGCCTGCGTAACCAGTTGTTGCGATTAACGCCAGAATCTGTCAATAGAAGACAAAGCGAACAAATTTTTCAATTGGCAAAAATATGATTCCGGTGGTATTGCCAATACCCATTCGCGCCTGAGCAAGGAAAGTGACAAAAATTACTAATTTCCTAAGTTGGATGAGTTATTTTCAAATGTATTTGAGAATAGCTCATTTTTAGTCAATGGAATAATTGGCTTTTTTGATGATATGCTATTGTCCCTTTTGATTCCTTAGTTTAGTTCTGGCGTCTCAAAGAAAGCCTCGTATATCTTGAATAAAGTTGACAGTTTTCAAGCATTGCATTTGTTTAATCCATGAAGTGGTTTAGACGTATAGTTTTTAACCGAAGATGGAATCAAAATCGGCTCATCAAAGCACATTTTAAAGAGAATAGCCAAAGCTATTATTGCAAAAAGTAACACAGAGGAGGCGTTTTTGAAACATTTCAAAAAAAAAGAAAAAGCTTAATTCACTTCCATATTAAAATGGAAAAAATTAAAGACCATCTACAACGGTTTCGCTATACGCTGTGTCAGATAGTGTATAGCAAAATTTTTATTGTGGACAATCCTCTCAGACGGCTTGTCTGACCTGGAGAATTTACCTTTTGAGAAGAATCCATACCTGATTGAAAGCAATAGTTTAAACACACTTTCCTTCACAAAACTTAATGGCTATAAGAATGCTATGAGAAGATGCTTCTCATGGGCTATGCCGTTATGTGTAATTGAAAAGGTGTTTAGGTTCATCATCATGGGACATTCCTTTTATTACAATTGCCAATTCATCAATAAAACAGAGGTACAATTGATTATGAAAAATCTATTATTGAAAATTTTACTGTTAACAACTTTTACCTATTTTTTACAAGCCTGTTCCAATGGCGATAATAACCAGCCGAATCCCTCTCCATTACCAGGGAGCAAAGTTCAAGTCGCTAAAATAGAAGAGATTATCGATGGGGAGGATCAAGTCTTAAAGAATTTGTTGAATAAAGTAAGGGGAAGTGTGGGAAAAAGAGGCCCGGGATCAAAAACTATCTGGAGCAGAAAAAACGATTACGACCTGGGGCTGTATATCAGCGCAAATCATGTTATTTCTATAAACAGTTGGCTTTCAAAAAATGCAGAATACTTTGATATCACTTCTGAAGACATGGGTATTTTTGAAACTTCTAAAATTCCTCCGGTGAATGGGCAGGTGGAATTGGAAAACCTTTGGGTTGCAGATTTTCCTTTAATGCACTTTGATATTTCTACCTCTGTTACCAATTCAACCATTCTGCCTGCTGAGGATTTTTATATTGGCATTGTTGACAATCAAAGAGTAGAACCTGGCTCCCTGCCTCAATGGCCAAAACCTGTTGATACAGGCACACCCTTGAAGATGTACGACCCGGACAATCGCACAAAAGCCGGCCAAACTTGGAATACCCCGAATGTAGGAGAAAATGCCATAGCGCTGGGCTACCCTCAAGATGTAACAAACTTCCCGAACGGTGCGGTGTCTTATGGAAAAATACTTTCGGATGAAGAAGCCGCCGTGAAAATTACGGAATTACAAGCAGCCGGAGATATTGAAGGAGATATACCATACAACCCCCATGTCGAATTCTTTCTGGATGCTCAAGGAGTAGCCGGAATGAGCGGAGGCGGGGTGTTCAATTTGGAAGGACAATTATTAGGCATTATGGTAAGAGCCAGTGATGCGGAAAAAGCTCCGAAAATTATCCGAGTGGTGAAAGTCACTTACATCAAATCAAAAATGCTGGGGTATTATAATGGGCTGTCACAAACCGGCCAAGAGAAACTCAGACCATTTATCAGTGGAGAGCTTTAAACCTGCTCTTACAAACAAATGTGATAACGTTTTAATAAGAACAAATGAGTTGTTAAAACTCAGCAATGAATGTATAAAAAAACGAAAGTAGATCAACAATGGGATTCTTAAAAATGCTGCTTTGAAGCTCTTGAAATGGGAACTTGCAATCCAAAGGATGAAATTTAATCTAAGAAATTCAGCCAAAACCAAATGCGATTACGGAAGTTGAAGGCATAGGGTATCAAATCTGTTATTTTATTTGAACAAGGTCATTGTGATGAGTCAAAAAAAGCTAAAGATTATCAAGGCAAAAATCAGCCGCTAGTCCGGATGAAAGACAGGGGAAACGCCATAAGCCTTTGCCACGGCTCCTTCCAGTTCCGTTTCCAACTTTTCAATAGTTGACTGCCCGGAAGCTTGATGTAACTCGTCCGCAATGCGTATTATGTCTTGAGCTTCCTTGGAGCTGAAGGCCGGAAGGGGATATTGCTCTACGTACTGACTAAAGTACCTTCTTCTTCCGGAATACAACTTGTTGTTAAAAACAAGGTCATGGTAGCGAGTCATCAATTTAGAGTTGGCAATCCCCTGGATCAGCCGTAGCTTGTCAATATCGTCTTTGCTATTAGCGACCATCCAATAACAATTACCGTTGACAATTTTTCCGTCATGATCGAAATAGAATCTTGGACTTACGCTAATATCCGGAAACACCAATTTGGGTTTCTTCCACAAGCCGGGATTTTGCGGTACCCATATTTCGAACCATTCACGCTTTGCTTTGATCACATAGTTTCTGCCCTTCAATTGCGCTTCGTGAGATAAGAGGTATTTTTTGGCCTTCGGGTACTTTTCCAGATCTATGGTTGCCTTTTTACCGTCTTGATGGACATGGGTATAAAGTACCCGTAACCGGACTGTGTCTGTGAGTCCCCATCGCGCAATATTTTCTTGAGTAATCAAGTCCTTCAGTACTTCCTCTTCAGGCGTATCCTTACCCAATTCATCCCATTTATCGCGGATGAATACTTTATCAGCGGTGGTTTTAATGCCCACCCTGACCTTGAACAAATCTCCTACCTTTGAGGCGGCATTTTGTTCGATGTTACGCACCCAATCCGTTTCATTATCGGATAGCATTTGCCAAGGCTTTTCCGGTTGATTATCATATTTCAGTATGCCATTGGTTTTCTTATACTTTCTTTGTCCTACTTGAAAATATCCCGGACTTTTATGTTTCAGGATATCGTAAATACTCGTTGCGCTTTCCAGCTTTCCCTGATATCCGTTCAGTGCTTCGTAAATCTTTAAAAATGTTGTTTTACAGGAGTTTGTATCTAGCTTTTTTTTCTTTTTACCTATAAATATTGCGGGCAATACGGCTGCATCAAATAATTTGGTATCTCCCAGATCAATGAGTTCTATGATCTCAAAATGATCCACAAGAAATTTACGAATGCTTTCCCCTCCTTTGGTAGATAAGTATCTATTGGATGTAATGACTCCGAGAGTTCCACCTTCTTTAAGGCTTTTTGTCATTGCAATTAAGAACGGATAGTACAAATCCACCCGGCCTTTTAAATTAAATTTCTTTGCTAGCTTTTGGGCCTTTTCCGAACCCAAAAGTTGCGTTCTAACATAGGGGGGATTGGCTATGATTATATCTGCGGATGCGTTGATTATATTGCCCTTGCTCTCCGCTTCAAGTCCCAACGCCAGTTGCTCATGTGATAGATCAACAGCCTCTAGAAAATCAGCATGGTGAAAATGAACCTTTCCCATTTCGTTATCACTCAATCTGGAACGGGCTTCGTTGAGATAATCTTCATTGGAATCGTATCCGGTCAGAGAGTAGTGTTGGCCTGTTGGGTGTAAAGCTTTCTTCATGGCTAATAGTAATTCCCCGTCACCACAAGCAGGATCCAGTACCTTGATAAGTGCACTTGTATGTATATGTCTGGTTAATCTTTCTGCCAAAAAGGCGGCTAATTCCTTCGGAGTAAATGTTGCACCAGTATGTTTAATTTGTTCCTTCAGATTCATGCCGTCAAAGGTACTTAAAAAGGCAAAAGCATAGGTTACACTTTGCCAAAGAAAGTGTATAAATGAACCGGAATATAGAAAAATTAAGACATCGTTGATGGGTTTTCATCCATCGGAACATTCAGTTTATTGCGCGAATAAGGCAATGGATGTTTAGATAAAAAGGAAAGTTCGCTGCCGGAGAAAATATGGTAGCTGAGACGGTTGCTGCTTTTCTATTACCTCAGGTTTGTCCGATAGAATCACCTTTAAATTTTCTTCTTGAGTATCAATTAGGTTTTATAAATTAAATGAGTGTTTTTTTAATTTATTAATATTCAGGGTTTTATAGGAGTGATTGCTTCTGCTCTTTTTCGAGAGTGGAATAGAAAAATTACTATAAACTAAGTAATTAGTTTTATAATTAAATATTTAGTTATATATTTAAACTATTAATTATAAATGTAAATAAATATGAAAGAATTAACTAAGGCAGAAGAGGAAGTAATGCAGGCGATCTGGGAAATAGAAAGAGGATTTGCCAAGGAGATTTACGAAAAGGTTTCCGGGAGTCCGGCGTATTCCACAGTATTGACCATTTTAAGGATTCTGGTCAAAAAAGAATTTGTAGGTTATGAGACGTTTGGAAAAACTCACCGGTATTTTCCATTGATATCCAAAGATGCTTACAGGAAAGACTTTATGAGTTCTTTTTTAAGCCGCTACTTCAATGGTTCTTTTGAAAAGATGTTTTCTTTTTTCGCTCAGGAAGGGGATGTGAATTTGAAACAAGTAGAACAATTGCTTCACCACGCGAAACAGACCCGTAAAACAGACAAATCTCATGAGTAGTATTTTAGTGTATTCGCTGGAAGTAAATTGCTTTTTACTTCTTGCCGTTGTCGTATATGCCTTACTGCTTAGGCGGCAAACGTCTTTTCAATTTAGTCGTTGCTATTTGGTGCTTAGTATGCTTTTTTCGTTACTTGCTCCCAAACTGCTGTGGCCGTTTTCCTTGCTTTCCAAGGAATCATTGACGATCGCAGAATACATCCCGATTGCCATCGTTACACCCCGCCCGGTTGCTGGTGCAGCCGCTCCGGAAGAAGTAGCCTGGGAAACGGTATTCTTGTATGTTTACCTTATCGGAGTAATTGCTTTGAGTGCTATATTCCTGTACCGGATGGCCAGACTTTGGTTTTTTATCAGGAGTACTCCTGCCAACCGGGAAGGCGGTTTTTTCCTATTGGAAAGCAAGTCGTTTACCTCTTCTTTTTCCTTTTTTCACTATGTGTTTCTTAGTAAATCGCTTCGGAATGAGCAAGAGCGCAACCAGGTTTTATTGCATGAGTTAGCCCATATCCGGCAAGGACACAGTTGGGATATTTTATTGGTGGAATTGTTAAAAATCATCTGTTGGTGCAGTCCGGTAAGTTGGTGGCTCAACCAGGAGGTTCGCTTACTGCATGAATACCTGGCCGACCGGGAAGTGCTTCGGCAAGTCGAGTTGGACGACTATAAAGACTTATTGGCCCGGCAAGCCTTGTCAGTATTTCCCCTCACTCTTGAGAGTAATTTAAATCAGCATAACATCTTAAACCGTTTAGAAATGATGACCAAAAATAACCCTACTAGTCCTGTAAGCCGTATGATGGCAATTTTTTCTCTCTGTTTTATGCTTGGCTTTTTTGCCTGTCAGAATCAAGCATTGGATGATCTGGACAAAATGAACCTGACCATGGTGGAAGGAGAGTATCCTCCGGAAGTCCAAGCAAAATTGGAAGCTCTACAAGCTGAATTTCCAAATGATGAATTTGCCTATGTGGAAATAGACAATCCCAATCATATGAAAGCGCCAGGGGTTCATACCTTGATAGAAATAGGTGAATCGGCACCGGGGCAATTGCAACAACTGCATGAAACAGATCCCCAAACCGTAGTTCAGGTATTTATGCTCAAAGAGAAAGAAAAGATAGGAATCATCTTAAAAGAAACGGGTAATTTTGATAAACTCGCTGAGTATACGGCCAAAGAGGATGTGTTTTCGGTTGTAGAACAATCGGCAAAGCCTGTAGGGGGCTTTCGTGAGCTTTATACTTTTCTCAGTGAAAATATTCGCTATCCTCAACAAGCCCTTGCCAATAAGATTGAGGGAAAGGTATATATAGAGTTTGTTGTGAACAAAGACGGGACCCTGTCCGGTATAAAGTCGATTCGGGGTATTGGTGGAGGATGTGATGAAGAGGCCGTAAGAGTGATGAAGCTGGCAGCGGCATGGGAACCTGCAGTACAAAGGGGAGCAAAAGTGAAGCAAAAAATTGTGTTGCCGATCAATTTCTCGTTAGGCGCTCCGGTAACCGGGGAGCATGATGGTACAGCCTTTTTGAATAAATTAAAAGTAGACTATGATTTGGAAAAGAAAAGTGATACTTGGCTTATCAGTGGGGTAGTACACAGTGATGAAGGTGAGCCTTTAAATGGAGCTGTAGTGATTGTAAAAGGGACTACTCAAGGAACCGTTACCAATGCTGAAGGAAAGTTTGTGATAGAACTAGAAGAGAAACTACCTATTGTAGTTCAGTATGTTGGTTATCAACCGAGAGAAATACATCTATAGTAAACTGAGAAGTGAATTAACCTTTTTCATTTTCCTAAAAAAATGTTTCAAAAACGCCTCCTCTGTGTTACTTTTTTCAACAATAGCTTTGGCTATTCTCTTCAAAAAATGCCTTGATGAGCCGATTTTGATTCCATGTTCGGTCAAAAACTATACGTGTAAACCACTTCTGATAGAAAAACTCATGGATTCATATATGCTCCATGAGTTTTTTATGCTATCTGTAAAAGGAAATGAGGGGTTAAATTTTCAAATAAATCCCCATGGAAAAAGAAGGGTCTGCCAGAATTCTTTTGCCTTGTAAGGCAAAGCCGGCACCCACACTTACCCCCATCTGCTCACTCCACTCATAGGCAATTTCCGGGCTGAGGGATAGGTATTCCAGGTTGTTACTAAAAATGCCGTTATTGGCGATGATGGCTTCATTGCCATTCTCAAAAGACTCTATGCCATAAAGGCGGGCAATGAGCCAAAACCTTTTGACTTTCGCCCCGAATTCGGCACCGTAGCGGAATTCGTCTGAGAAGTTCTCGGTTCGGTTATTAAAACCCAAAAGTAAGCTGACATATTGATGGCCTTTGCCAAAAGAACGGCTCAATTCAAAGGTCAGCATTTGGTTAAACTCTCCGTCTCCGGATTGTAATAATTCCGTTCTTCCGCCCGAAGGCTCTCCCAAAGGCACACCGAGGGTAAGACTGAGTGCCCCTACATAAGGACCTGCTTTGAGAATGCCGTATTTCAACGTAATGTCCGCATCCCCTATGGAATTGAGTTCATCCCCTTTCTGTACCAATTGCCCGTCCGGTCTTTCCACTTTGTTCAGGGTAGAGCGAACAAAGAAAGGAAAATAGGCAATTGCCGTAAACTTATCGGTGATACCCCATTCCCCATACAGACTGGTGGCGTGATACCCCGTTGTGGTAATGTCCAGCACATGCCCGGCAGGGGAATAGTAATGCTTTGCGAGGATAGAGTATTGGCCCAGTTTCAAATAGAGTTTTCCTTTTTTTTGTGGCCAACCCCCACCTGCCCAAGAAATGGACGGAACAGAAATAAGTAGGCTAAGAAGGATATATAGATTTTTCATCATGATTTTTTGAAGAATTTACTGTTCAGTCAATGGGTAAGAGATTTACAAGGAACAGACGTTCTATCACAGTCACCATATTACTCATTCACAATTTCACCAAATTGGAACACCAAATTGTGATGATAACCCGCAACTTGAGTTACTTAATTGCTAAACATCCCGTTGCCAAAGACTACCCCGAAAGGTTTGCAATAGATAATTACATAGTCGTAGGTATTGATACTGACATTCGAAGGGAGAGTATACGCTTGGGTGCCCTCCACTTGTTTCAAAGCTCCTAAATCAAGACCTCCCGCTACGGATTGGGAAGAATGGGCCATATACACATGCAAGCCGGGACCATTGCTTGCTTTAAAATTACCCTCAAGTCTCAGGGTCAGGCTACCTCCGTTATCCGTCAAAGTAAAAGTCCCCTCTACCGAATAGTTATTGCTGCCTTGTAACGTACCTGTTCGTTGCGTAGGGCTCCCTATGGTTTCTTCCCCGGCCTCTACCATTACAGAGTCTTTCAAATTTGCCGCTTGGGCCGTGATGTATACCTTTCCGGCTTGCAAAGCTTTCGCCAGTCCTTGCGGATCAATTTGAATAATGGAAGAATTTCCGGATGTCCATTGAACCGTTGCCGCTTGTGTCTCTCCGTATTCGTCATAATACGTAGCGGCAAATTGATGACTTTCGCCTACTTTTAAACTAAGTACCGAAGAAGTGATTTTTAACCGGGGGGGTACCGGGGTAAGCTCCAATACATCCGTACCGATACAACCCATTGAAATCAGGAAAAGGCTCAGTATATAGAGTTGGGTTTTCATATAAGTTTCTTTACATGAAGAGATCTATAAATCATCGGATGATGATAATGAATAAGTAATTTTACCTTGTAATAACAACTGCCTCCGTTTTTCAATTCGAAGTAACGGACCCAGTAGGAAAAGAATTGAGGTTTTGCATCATCTCATAGGTTGTATGACTGTCAGCATCGGCAGGCACATTTCCAAGCAGAGGTTTCAGTAAGAAGGGAGCGGAGCTGTTGTCAGGAACTGGTTCGATACTAATCACAATGGTTGTTCCGGAAAGGTCGGTAGGGAATGTCAGGCCAGTAGGTGCGTTGACCAAAAAGTCTTCCCCGGGAAAAGGAGGACCGTCCTGATCGCCACTGAACGGAGCTGCGTCATCCGCCATATCCACCTGGGTAAAAGTACCGGTAGTGACAGGGGAACCTCCAATGACAGCCCACCCTTCATATGTCCATCCGGCCGGAAGCGTTGGCAAATTCAAAGTGGCCCCGGGACCTAAGGCAGGGTCTAAAAACCAAACCCCACTATTCTCATCGCTGTCAGGCCCATTGGTTGGTGTTGCCAGTATGTATTTTCCGGCTGCATCGCCAAAGTCGTCCCCCAAGGCGGCAGTATGTGCGACTGAAAGGTTAGCACTTCCGTTAGAAAAATCACCGGCTAAAATATGCGCCTCACTGGGAGCCGGATCGCTGTCCGGAGAAGGCTCAATTGTTAACACAAAAGCGGATGCATTGCTCAAATCGCTGACCGGGATTTTGAAACCGGATTTTGATAACATTCCGCTACCATCCACGGTAAATACCCCTGTGCTTTTGGGTGTTCCGTTTACAATCAGCCAGCCTTCATAGGCATATCCGCTTCCCAGATCCGTGAGTCCGTTGACGGACAGCTGCAAGTTCTTGTCCACCGGCCCGTTGTCATCATCGTCATCACAGGCAGTATAAAGTAGAGCTGTCGTAAGGAGCATTCCGAGTATCCATAATTTTTTCATAGGTTTGATTTGTTTTGGTTATAGTACAAAGGAAGGCAGAAGCTATAACCCCCAAGTCACATAAATATCACATTTTCATCACAAGGGGGTATATGTCTTCCAGGCGACAGATTGGCTTGAAGAACAGTGAAAAGAGAGAACGGTAATAGACATTTGCGTAGGTTTGTATAAGGGGGAAATCATGCATACCTCCCCAAGCCTTTTTGTTTGCTCAATGTAGAAACCTTCAAAAACGTGAACCATTTGTGATGGTTCTGTGACACTATCTCTTTTCTTTTATTCAAAAGGCTCATTACACCATGAAAAAAGTATTGATTATAGAAGATGACCGGGAAATTGTTGAATTATTACAAATCCACTTACACGATCTTTCTTACGAAGTGATTAAGGCGTATGATGGGGAAGAGGGCTTGGAGAAAGCCCTTACGGAAAAGGCCGATTTGGTGATTCTGGATTTAATGCTTCCTAAAATGGATGGAATTGAAGTCTGCCGGAGAATTCGTGCAAACCAACTCAAAACCCCAATCATGATGCTTACGGCCCGTTCGGAAGAAATCGACCGGGTGCTGGGACTGGAAATGGGAGCGGACGATTATATCACCAAACCTTTTAGCATCCGGGAATTTATCGCCCGGGTAAAGGCGATCTTCCGCAGAGCCCAAATGATAGAAGAAAGTTTGTCTGAAGAAGGCAAGGCGGTGATCCGTTCAGGAGAATTAAGTATTGAAGTGGAAAAAAGAAAGGTGCTTTTAAAAGGAGTGAAAGTAGAGCTTTCTCCGAAAGAATTTGAATTATTGGTTTTGTTGGCAATGCATCCGGGAAGAAGTTACAGCCGCGGTCAATTGTTGAACTTGATTTGGGGATACGATTTTGACGGCTACGAGCATACGGTCAATTCGCATATCAACCGCCTGCGGACGAAAATCGAACCGGATATGAACAACCCTCAATACATTTTGACTACCTGGGGTGTAGGGTATCGATTTAATGAAGAGATTCCGGGTTGATGCAAAATAAAGGATTGAGGGGATGAAGTTATAAATCCGATAGGATTGCTTACAGATAATTTGAAGGAACACTGCTGAAATGAAAATTCCTCGAAACATTACAATTTACCGGTCATGACAATTCACCATTCAGGTTCTGCTTTAGAAAACTCCCGGTTTGGAGGTTCTATCACCAACCGCTTACTGATCAAATTATCAGTGATTTTTTTAATGCTGATTGTATTGGTTGGCATCGCATACATGCTTATTACAGTCTATTTTTCCAATAAATATTACAATGAAACCACTCAACAGTTAAATGCAGAAGTAGCCAGTCATCTGATCAATGAGAAGTTTCAAAATGCCTCGCCTTTTCTGGAAGACGGTTCGGTAAACAAACCGTTATTTGGAGACATTATGCACGATATGATGGCGGTCAACCGGGGCATTGAAGTATATTTGCTGGACAAAGAAGGGGTAGTGTTGTATTCGGTTGTCTTGAGCCACGATGGTCCGGACGATCCGCTTGCCAAAGTGGATTTGGCACCGGTCCGCTCTTTTATTCAAAATGACGGAAAGAGCTATGTGTTAGGAGACAATCCTCGTAAGCCGGAAGAGAAAACGATCTTTTCCGCAGCTCATTTTACGGATCAGGGGCAGGAAGGCTATATCTATATTGTGTTGGCGAGTAAGGAGTTTGAAAACGTAACAAAAAGCCTTTTGGCCAGTTATTACATTCGCTTAGGTTTGGGGGCTTCGCTATTGACGGTACTTTTTGCAGGAGGCATCGGACTGTTGGCCATCTGGTACCTGACCAAAAACCTCCGGGAAATTATCTTTGCGGTGCAACGCTTTAAAGAAGGCGATTTGACTTCCCGTATTCCGAATGCGGCCCAAACAGATTTGTCTGTACTGGCAACGACCTACAATGAAATGGCCGATACCATTGTCCGGAATATCGAACAACTCCAATCCGTGGATAAGCTTCGCAAAGAGCTCATCGCCAATGTGTCTCATGACTTACGTACTCCGTTGGCCATTATGCAAGGGTATATCGAAACCTTGCAAATCAAAGGCGAACAACTTCATAAACAGGAGAAAGAAAAATACTTGCAGATTATCCGGGGAAGTGCGGAAAAACTGGCCCGTTTGGTCAGTCAATTGTTTGAATATTCCAAACTGGAAGCCAAACAAATCGAACCGCAAAAAGAACCCTTTCAAATCACAGAACTGGCACTGGACAATTATTACAAATACCAGGTCTTGGCCAAAAACAAGGGGGTTCGGCTGGAGCTGGATGTAAAAGACAAAACTCCTTTGGTCTTTGCCGATATCGGATTGGTGGACCGGGTGATTCAGAACTTGATGGACAATGCGCTGAAATTTACTCCCGAAGGAGGGACGGTAACCCTTCAAATCAAACCGACAAAATCTACGATTGAAATCATTGTCAAAGATACCGGACCGGGCATTCCGGAAGTAGAACAGTCCTATATTTTTGAACGTTACCGAAAATCCAGCCCCACTAAAGAGATCAATAGCGGGGCCGGGTTGGGTTTGGCCATTGTCAAAAAGATATTGGAAATTCACGATTCGACCATCAAAGTGATCAGTGCACCCGAACAAGGGACGGCTTTTACCTTTTGGCTTCCGGTTTATGAAGAAGATGTTTCCTTGACATGATGGGTTTCAGCCGTTTGATGCCTCCAATTGTCGGGGATTCTTTCCAGCACACCTTCTCCATATAGCTCATACAGTTTGAGCTTATCCATATGTACATAGCCGATATGGCAGCCACAAGTGGCATTGACACACTTTCGCGGATAGAGTACGGATTCAAAAGCGGGCTCGTAAATATTGCCGATGACTTCTTTGACAAAATGACAACGGGTGACATTGCCCTCGCCATCCACGGAAAACACAGAATCCCCTGCCTGGCAAGCTTCTCCTTTGCTGGGGTGATAAACCGTATTGTTTATAAAATACGGATCTGTTTTTCCGATGCGTTCCAAGTCCGTAGCGGAGTAATAATCGGCTATTTTCTTGTTGGCATTGACCCATAAATATACATTGGGATGGAGTAAAGCTCTCAACTTTTCCATCTGTTCGAAATCCTCTTTGAAACCCACAAAGCCCACACTGTACCGGATACCTAGTGCGTCCAGCTCATGGCATTTGGCAGCAAACTTTTCCAGGCTGATCTGGGTGGGATGATACGTTGCCCACAAAGCAAATTTGGACTTATTTACCTTTTCCATCCAGGCAGTAGAGCAGCTCAGGTTGGTTTGGATGGCTATTTTGCGCACATTTTCCAAGTGGGTAAGTTCCGTCAGTATCTCTTGATAATACTTACGGACCAGGCCTTCTCCCCAAGGGGTAAACAAGACCCCAATGGATTCTTTGCGGTTTGCGACCCATCCGGCAAATTTTTGTAGTTCCCTTTTATCTTGTGCTAGTTCTTCCCGGGTGTTTTTGGTTTTTCCGAAAGGACAATACGTACAGGCATAGTTACAACTGCTCAAGGAACCCCGGTACAAAATGGACCATTGCTTTCTCATAACACCGTAAATTTTTCAGATTTTTCCACCATTGCATCAGAGTATAACCAAGGGCCGATTACATCTTCCAACTCGTGCCCGGCAAGGTTCAGGAAAATTCCTTCGGAAGTATCTTCGCACAAATTAAGTTCGAATAGCTCTTCCAACACAGGAAAATCATTCATGACATCCGTACCAAAGAATTGTCGGTAGTTTTCCGTGTATAATCCGGCTCCTTCACAAAGCGATTTGATCACATATCTTCTTTTTTGTTCTTCTTCTGTCAGGCGGACTCCGTAATAGACTTTACCAAATTCCTCCGGGCTCATTTGATTGTATTGCTGGATAATCGGCTTGATTTCTTTACTACTCACCGCGTATTCCGAACTGTAGTGTAAGGAACGGGTATACGATCTGGCTCCGATTCCCAAACCGACCATGCCATCTTCCTGCGGACTATAGGCAGGTTCGGTAAATTTAGGACTGCCTGTTTTGCGGAATTGTCGCATACTCACCTGTTCGTATCCATGGGTAAGAAGGTAATCCCTGCCGGCACGGTACAGTTTGATGCGGAAATCATCCCACGCTTGACTGTTTTTCTTCCAAAGCCCGGTAAGCGGACGAATGTACAAGGGGTACAAAAAGACTTCTTCCGGGGCATAATCCACCAGTTTTTCTATGGAGTACATCCAGCTTTCGGGAGTTTGGTTACCTGCCCCGTAGATCAGATCGAGATTGGTGATTGGGAAATTAAATTTTTTGAGCCGCCGGAGTGCTTCTTCCAAATCTTTAGGGTTTTGCGGCCTTCCTAAAGTTTTGGTTTCCTCTTCGATAAAACTCTGAATTCCCATACTGATTCTGCTGATTCCGGTCTCCTTCAAAAAGGCCAATTTATCTTCATCGATGGTTTTGGGAGAGGCTTCGATAAAAGTAGGAAGCTCAGCCGGAATGATCCCAAACTGATCTTTCATTATTTGAAAAAGGGATTCCAACTCTGGCAAACTCAAAAAAGTGGGCGTCCCTCCGCCGATGGCCACTCTTGAAAACTTAGCATCTCCTAAGGAAGTGGACACCGTTTCGGCTTGTTGGGCAAATTGCTTTAAGAAAGGATTGTACAAACCCTCTTTGGGATTGGCTACGGTAAACAAATTGCAAAATCCGCAGCGCATTTCGCAAAAGGGAACATGCACATACATGAACAATTGGTTTTTAGCTTCTTCTTTCCAAATTTCTTCCAGGGAATAAGGCTTTTCAAAAGGCCGGTAAGCCGTTTTATGTGGGTAAGAATACGCATATCCCTGAAAATAATTTCCCTGATTGATCCGCTCTTTTAAGCTGAGTTGCATATATTTTTAGATAATTCGAATTAAAAATTTATTTGAATGAAGGAGGAGGAATTGGTCAGTGATGTGCCTTGCTCCTTAAACCGTTTTCTTATTGATTGATTACTGTTTCCAGATAAGGAACCTCCCAAACTTTAGGATGCGCCAAGCGGTGACCCTGATAGCCGTTTTCCCCATAAGTGGTACCGTGATCCGCACATAAAATACACAAGGTTTTTCCCTTGGTCTTCAGATAATCCGTCAGAATGGGTAATTGGCTGTCTACATATTTTAAGGCGGCTGCATGGGAAGCCAGGTTATCTTCTTTTTTCTCCGGGTCGAGGTAAAAGTAATTCGGCTGATGAATGGCCGAAACATTGATGAAAAGGAAAAAACGCTGTTGATCCGGCAAAGCCTCCAGGCAATGAACGGCCCGTTGGAATTGGTGTTTGGTAGATTCGGGATCCGTAACGCCGAAAGTCTCTTCCCAATGGCTTTCGTGAAACATGTCCGGAAAGACCCGGCTCAAAGGAGTTCTTTTGTTAAAAAAACCTACCCCGCCAATGCAAATGGTATGGTATCCCTTTTGGCGCAAACCGCTGACAATATCCGGGGTATCAAAGGTATACGTAGTTTGTTGGGTGGTTTCACTGCCTTCAAACCGGGCGGCAAAAAGTCTGGGATGTTTACCCGCTTTCGCCGGAGTAGGGAAAAAACCCGCAAAAAATGCCTGATGGGCTGCATAGGTAAAGCTACCCGGAGTGTGCCGGAGCTCCCATCCCGATGCAGGCAGATAGTGTTGTAAGTTGGGAAGCGCCCCTTGGTGAAACAGTTCTTGGGCGACATCGTACCGCAAAGTATCCAAGGTGATAAAAACGATATGACTTTCGCCTACAAGCTCATTTGCATTAATCATTGTACTACTTTTTTTTCAAAATTTCTGCTAACCTCCCTACATGGGGAAGACAGTAATCTGTATGTTGTATTCCGCTTTCCGGTTTTGAAGTGATCCAACAAGTTTTCATCCCCAGCTTCCGGGCAGGGAGAATATCATTTATAAAATGATCCCCAACCATTAAGGTTTCAACGGGGTTTGTCTTTGTTTTTGCCAACACCCGCTCAAAAGCTTCTGTTGAAGGTTTGGCAAATCCCATTTCCCCGGAAATAAAAATTTTATCTTTTTCAAAAAAATTATCCAAGCCTGCCGAATGGATTTTTGCTCGCTGATTTTGACTGCCCCCGTTGGTCAACAGGCAAAGCTTATAATTTTCATTCAGAACCCGCAAACATTCTTTTACAGAGGAAACACATTCTACAAAGTTTCCCAAGTGCTGTTGCATATATTGCCAAAATGCTTCCGGGGAAAGGTCTTTGAGTTTATAATAGTTTAAAAACCATTTTGTGAAAATAAGTCGTTGGGCATAGCCTTGTTGATCTTGTTTTTCAATGTTTTTCCAATCTTTTTTTGAGATGTTTTTTTGGTGCCGGGCTAAAAAATCCTCCAAAAACAAACGGAAGGCCTGGTTCCTGTCGATCAAGGTATTGTCCAAGTCAAAGACAATGGCTTTGAGTTCAGGCATTTTGTTGCAAATAATAGGTGACCATGGCTTCGTACGTAGTTTCTCCCCGGTGCAATACATGAGGCAACAAGTCGCCAAAGGCATTGGCTTCGATGACGAAGGGATTCTTTTGCTTAGGGTTCAAGGCGATGTCCAAACCCAATACATTGCTTTGTGGGAAGACCCGGGCTGCTTTTTCGGCGATTTGTAAAATACTGTGCCATTGATCTTCCGGAAGCCGGTTTTGCAATTGCTCCAAATCCCCCCGTTGATTTCCCAAATGCAAGTTCGTCATCGGATGATGACTTTGCCGCATGACCATTTGCCGGGCCTTGCCTCCAATGCTCACACAACGCAAATCAAAAAGTCCGTTTTCCGTTTGTGTTTTAGGAAGCCATTGTTCCATATAGAGATGTTCTTTGGCCAAGGTATTAATGATAGTTGCAATATCTTCCTTCTTGTTATATTTTCTGATTTTCAGATTGTTAAATAGCTTTATTTCGAACCCTTCTTTTACCATTTCCACCGATGTAGTCATCAATTCTTTTCCCTGGGAATTTTGCCTATAGGCCATTACCCCGGAAGCAGAAGAACCATGAGCCGGCTTGATAAATACTTGTTTGTGTCCTGTGGTTTGAAGAATTTCCTGAAGGTGATCGTACGACCGCACTACTCCGAGAAACGGAGGCGCGGAAATTCCTTGTTTGAGAAATTCTTGGCTACAGGCCACTTTGTCAAACAGCATTTTAATCTCCCCCGGTGCATTGACTACTTGTACCTCCGGGTGCTTTGTCAGAAGGTTATCAATTTCATCCAGCAATTTGGAAAACCCGGCATACCATTGTGCCCCGTATTGAATCCTCCCGAACTCCAAAGGGGTGGAAAGGATTTTATGGGCGGGGATTTTATTAAAATAATCGGGTACGGAATCTTCTCCCAAAGCAACCAACTTTTGGAAGGCTTCGGGGTTTTCCCCGGGAGATTCCACTTTCAGGCAACAACCGGGCGAAAGCACTTCGGCCAGAACTTCCCGGTTTTCCAATAGCGATTGGTAAGAGACCACCTTTAATTCAGGCAGCCCCTTTTTGGCAATGGCTTCTTTAAGAAATTGAACCCTTCTGTTTTCCGGGTTGCCAACAACTACAAATTGCATCCTTTATTCGCCTACTTCCACATAACGATCACTCTCATCCCAGACTCCTTCCGAGTCTGATACATCCACTTGACAGGGTAATTTGCTCAGCTTTGCAGATACTTCATCAGAGATATAATGGTGTCTGAGGATTAAACTTTTCAACGGAGCGATTTTCGGGTTGGCTAACAGGGCTTTGGCTCCTCTGTCGCCTAGGGTTCCCATCGAAAGATCAAGTACTTCCAAACCATCCAAAATACTCGCATTGGCCAAGGCCTCGGCAATATCATCAGAAATTTCGCTGTTTTTCAAACCCAGGTAGGTGAGGTTAGGGAAGTGGTCTCCAGACAAGAAAGGTTGTAGGTCTTCCAGGGTTCCGGTCCATCCGTAATTTTTATTACCCAACCATAATTCCAAGTGTTTCAAGTTCGGGAGAGTTGCATTGGCAATTTCTATCAGGGTTTGGCGATCCATTCCCCCGGTTTCTACAATCAAGGTTTCGAGTGAGGTATGGTGCAGTGAACCGAATGAGAGTCCTTTTCCACCCCGAACCTGAAAGTGTTTTAATTGTGGGAATGCAGCCAGTAAAGGAAAAACATCGCATTGATTGATCCAGGACAACTCGCACTCTTCGTAGGTAATGTCCCCAAAGAAAAGGTATTCCAGTTTTGGCAATTTGTCTTTATTTCGGATCAGAAAATTTACAATTTCTAATGATCCGATCTTCCCATAGACTTCATTCCAGTTTCCGATGATTAATTCTTTTGCTTCTGCTGCTTTAGGATCATCACAAAATTTTTGAAGTAAAGCTTCGAAATCCTGTTCTTCTTCAAGATAATCAACCGTTACCCGGTAGACAACGTCTAAGGAAGAAATTTCCTCTTCAAAGTCAACAACTTGCTTGTTGTTGAAAGCAGACAGATTTTCGTTATTACTCATGTTAAAAAGTTATTCGTTTGGAATCGGTTAAAATTATAGTCATAGCGTTAGAACATGTCTAAAATTCGATGTGGGAGCCCTTTTACAACCCAAAAGTAAAATTCAGACATGTTCTCTAATCACTTTCTATTCACCTACCTCTACATAGCGGCCGTATTCATCTTCTTCCTCTTGGTCTGACAAGTCTACCTGGCAAGGTAATTCGCTCAGCTTTGCAGATACTTCGTCAGAGATATAATGATGGCTGAGGTTTAAACTTTTCAGTTGGGCAATTTTCGGGTTGGCTAACAGCGCTTGGGCACCTTCATCTCCGAGTGTTCCCATTGAAAGATCAAGCACTTCCAAACCATCCAGGATGCTTGCATCGTTCAAGGCCTTGGCAATCTCATCAGAAATTTCGCTGTTTTTCAAACCCAGATAAGTGAGGTTAGGGAAGTGGTCTCTGGACAAAAAAGGCTGTAGGTCTTCCAGGGTTCCGGACCATCCGTAATTTTCATTACCCAACCATAATTCCAAATGCTTCAATTTTGGGAGCTTCGCATTGGTGATTTCATTCAGGATTTGGCGATTCATTCCACCGGTTTCTACAATCAGGGTTTCGAGTGCCTCATGGTGCAGTGAGCCCAGCGAGAGGTCGTTTCCACCCCGAACCTGAAAGTGTTTTAATTGTGGAAATGCGGCCAATAAAGGAGAAACATCGCATTGATTGATCCAGGACATCTCACACTCTTCGTAGGTAATATCCCCTAAGAAAAGATATTCCAGTTTTGGCAATTTGTCTTTATTTCGGGTCAAAAAATTTACAATTTCTAATGATTCGGTCCCCTCATCAATCTCATTCCAAGCTCCGATGATTAATTCTTTTGCTTCTGCTGCTTTAGGATCATTACAAAATTTTTGAAGTAAAGCTTCGAAATCCTGTTCTTCATCATCATAATCAACCCTTATCCGGTAGACAAAGTCTAAAGAAGAAATTTCCTCTTCAAAGTCAACAATTCGCTTGTTGTTGAACGCAGACAGATTTTCGTTAATAGTCATGTTAAAAAGTTATTCGTTTGGAATTGGTTAAAATCGTTGGCGCAAGTTTAGCCCCTTACACCGTAAAAGATTTACGGTGTGTAATATATTTTAAGAGTCTGTGCAAAAATTGTTTGGAAGGGTAAGTATTCAAGGTGCTTTTTTAAAAAAGATCCTTTTAAGTGGAAGAGTAGTCTTTTTTTTGAATCTAGAGGTAGAAAGGAAAGGCAGTTTAGCTCCCTCTGCTGTTTTGTAATTCCGCCAGAGGTGTTATCTCATAAAGTGCTAATAAATGGGTGTTAAAGTTGTAGAACTTGAACGGGAAAAAATATCGCTGACTACGTAGATTGTGTTGGGTATAAAGTCTTCCAAAATTATGGTTGTTTACCAACACAAACATTCCGGAACCTTATTCATCAAGAAAAAATCACGTTTTTTAAGTAGTAAATATCTCTTAACAATGTGTTAATCGTGTAAGAAATTTTAAAAAAAATCATTTTTTTTAAAATGCTATACTTTGTTATGGGTGCAATAGTGTTTATGAATTCGGTTTTGAACGATAAAGTGTAAGTGATTTTTAGTATCAATATGACTTGATAGAGTTGAGAATATTTTAGTGTTTTGCGGCATTGTATTTCTGATTATTTACACTAACGTTCCCTGATGATGATTAACACCTACTCTAATTTAAGAGGATTTATTCCTCCTATGGCTTTCCATGTAAAGTCAATTTTTTTCAATGATAACGCACAGTCCTGTTAAGATTTAAAAAGACACACCTTCATGAGGCAGGGCTGTTTCACATTGTTCCTATTTTTGGGTGTACTACTCCGTGTTCAGGCACAGGAGGGATTTGTTATGCCTACAATAAAGCAAGATAGCTTAAAGCTAAATACAAAGCTTTTCGGAGATCCGGTCGGAGATCCGGCTTCTTGGGCTCCCCGTCTGGATGAAAAGAAGCATTCGTTTTCTAAAAGTTATTTGCCGGATACTTCGGCTTGGAAAGCGCCCAAGTCCAAGTTGTGGAGTGATGAAAGCCTGGAGTGGGGCATTGGCCGTTACGAGTATTTGCAAGGAAAAGAAGGGTCTTTGGGGAAAGCCCGTTTTCCGGAGAATTTATCACTTTCGAGTTGGAAACCGGAGAGCTTGTCCGGGTTGGGGCAAAAGGGAGTGCCGGGATTTGACATAGGGAAACTTGCTAAAAAACAAGCAGTACCAACGGTACCTGGAATGGGCATCGATTCCCTGAAAGAGCATTGGGAAAACAAGTTGCCCGGCAAAGAAACCATCAAACCTCAGGGGCTTTCCCAACAATTGGAAACGGCCACCGACAGCCTTGAAGTAGTGGCCCAGGCCAAGGGGCAAAGGGAAAAAATAAACAACTGGGTAGAAGAGGGAAAGAAAACAACGTCTTTATTAGAGGAAAAAGATATACGAGAAGAAGCTTTGGGGAAGGTCAAAGAAATGGATAAACTCAAACAAGCAAAAGACAAACTTCCCGCTTTGCCGACTCCGGGCCGGATAGATCCTACCCAGGTCCAGCAGTATGTACCGGAAACAGAGGTGCCGATGAAGGTAAAAGAGGTGAAGAAAAAAGGAGAAACGGGGTACAAGGAGTTTGTCTTGAAAAAGAAACAGTTGCTCAGCCTGCCTGACAAGACTTTTTTCGATTTGATAGGAGGAATTTCTACCGGAGAGAAGTTGTCCTTTCACCTGTCACCGCATTTTGGCTGGAAGGCTGGTAAACGCTTTTCTTTGGGCGGTGGCTTTACCTTGCAATATACGGGAGATAAGTCAGCTCCGGTGTCTTTGGTTTTTGGTTTGAAGACTTTGGCTAAATACGCCTTGAAACCGGATCGCTTTTACCTGCGGGCCGAGACGGTATCCCTGTTACCGGAAGTTTCCTATTGGGGAGAGGCGGAGGAATCGGTCAAGCAGGCAGGTCATACGGCCCTGTTGGGTGCTACCTACGAAGTGGCCTTGAGCAAACTGTTGTCGGTGACCATGAGCTTGTTGTACAATGTAAATGAAGATTTGCCTGCCCCGGCCTTACAATCGCCTTTGATAGGTCGCCTGGGCTTGAAGATATAAATGGTACAAGAATGATGAATGTAAAGATTTTTTTAATACCCGTTTTACTGTGGGTGCTGAGCGGTGTCCCTTCTTGGGGCCAGTCGCCCGATTCGCTACAGTACTACCTGCCCATTCAACGGGCGGATAGTTACAAAGTGTACGAAGCGAAAGACAGCACCTTGTACTTTTCCTTTACGGAACACACAGTCAAACAGGGAGAGTTGGATTGCCGGCTTCAAGACAAGTTTCAACGGGAGCTGGCATCGGTAACCTTAGCCAAGGAGTACGGACAGAACAACTATGCCTTGCGTCTGTTTGCTTCGGGGTATACCGGTTGGCAAGAGGGGGAACGGTACCGGCTGGTGGTGAGCGATGAACAGGGTCGCGAACACGCTTTGTATTTCAAATGTGTGAAAGGGGCGGTTGAAAAACCCTCTCCGAACATTCGTATGAACGCGGTGTCAGTGGACTGTGACCGGGCAGAAGGAAACCTGGTGGAGTTTTTAGGCACGGTGGAGCAAGGACAGGCGCCCTACCGGGTTGAGTGGTTGGTGTCCACCGACCGGGAAGGAGAAGCCTTACTTTACGAACCCTTGGAGGCGACCGTACAGCGAGGGGGAGAAGTACCCCGGATCCAATTGGACAAAGCCGGAGGGTATTATGTGACCTTAAAAGTATGGGATTTGTGCGGGCAATACGGTGAGCAAGTGGCCAAGGTGGATTGCAAGGCGAATGACAGCGATACCTCGGTGGAGCTGGAGTGGTTCGAACAACCTAAAAAAGTACAACCGGGAACCCCAATCAAATAAAGGATGAAACAAGGAGTACGATGGAGCATCGCCATAGGCCTGGCATTCGTGTTGGCCTTGGTGGGATATTGGTCTTTTTTTGGCCCCTTGAGCAAGGAGGCCTATTTGGCCGAGGTGCGTGACCGGGAAGGTGCGTTTTGCCAGAGGCAAGAAGTGGATGATTTCCGGGTGGAGTTGTGGTACACTCCGGCAGCCTATATGGCCCTGCAACAGTACGAAGATAGCCTGGTCAGCCGGATTGAGGCGATGTCCGGGATGCAGTATTATACCTTAAAGTTGGGCATTCCGGGAGAGGACCTGGTGAAGTCCCTGACTTCGGGCCCGGAAGAGGTGCAGCGGTTGTTGTACTATTTTTCCTATGGGCTACAGTCGGATATTTATATAGAACAGTCGGGACAAAAGTTGCCCTGTGTGCTGTACCATTTCGAGCGCTCCTACGATTTGGGAGGCAGCCGGACTTTTACCCTAGGATTTGAAGACCCTGCAAAAGGGCAGGGGACAAGCACCTTGGTGTTGGAATCGGCCTTGTGGGAGCAGCCCTTGCGCTTTGTGATAGAGAAAGACGGTCTGCCACAATTGTGGTTGTAGGAAATAAAGTATAAAACATAGAAAGAAAACAAGCAAAACAACAGACAATGATACAGTTATTCTTGAAAAGGCGGTTGGTGCGTACGGTAGCTTTGGGTCTCAGTTTGAGCATACTAATACAGTTGTTCTCGGTTCCGGTAAGTTATGCGTTGACGGGAGGTCCGAGTCAACCGGAGGTGCAAGCCTTTGAGCCGGTAGGGACGACTGAGATGGTGGATTTGTTCAGCGGTGACTTCACTTATAACATTCCGTTATTTGAATTGCCGGGACCAAACGGGGGCTATCCGTTCAATTTGGCCTACCACGCCGGAGTGGGAATGGACCAAGAAGCGAGTTGGGTAGGCTTAGGTTGGTCTTTGAACCCCGGAGCAATCAACCGGCAAGTGAGAGGCTTGCCCGATGAGTTTAAAGGGGATAAAATAGTGACCAAAACACATATCAAACCCAATGTGACCATTGGAGGGGAATTGGGAGTCGGAGGAGAAATTTTTGGAAATAGTAAAATTAAGGGAGAAATCGGGCTCAAGATTTTTAATAACAGTTATAAAGGGGTTGGTTATAGTCTGGAACCTCAATTGACTGCAACCATTAATAAAGTTACTGCAGAAAAACGGTCTTCAAATCTTAGTATCGGCTTAAGTTTAAATAGTCAGGAGGGAGTCGCGCTCAATGCAAGTTACGGGCTTTCTCATGAAATGGAGAAAAATCGCGCTGTAAGCCTAGGTTTATCAGGAACATATAGTTCACGACACGGAGTACAGGGTTTGGCTATAACCGGGAGTGCAGAAGAAATAGGAAAAAAAGAGGTAGTGGTAACGGATAAGGCCGGTAATCCTGTGACAAATGAGAACGGTGAACCTGTGAAAATAACAATTAAGGAAACATTGAGTGCCGGATCTTATAGTATGAATTTGGACTTTGGTGTGCCAAGTTATACTCCGGCCATCAGTTATCCCATGTACACAAAAAGTTATGCTTTAAAGTTTAAATTGGGACCTGCTTATAGTGGGGTATATCCTTATGGCTCTATTCAGGGTTTCTATACCAAACAAGAGTTAAAAAATAATGGGGCTGAAGTGCCTTGGGAAGGTTATGGATACTTAAATTACGAGCAAGGGGCTTTAAACAAACATGCACTTTCGGATCTCAACCGGGAAAAAGACGGGATGGTGAGTGAAGAGACGCCTAATTTGGGCTTACCTTCCTATACCTATGATGTATATTCGGCAAGTGGTCAGGGGATGGGGGCGATGTACCGTCCTTTCCGCTCGGATTTTGGAATAGTGGCGGATCCGGTAAAAGAATCGGGATCACATAGTCTGAGTTTGGGTGTGGATGTGGGAATTCCAAGCCATATTGGCGTAAATGCAAGTCTGTTTTTAGCAGATTCCTGGTCGGGACAATGGGTGCCAAAGTCGTTTTCAGGCAGGGAGAATTTCGAATTCCGGGGGAAAAGCTTGGATAATCCTTTGTACGAACCGTCCTATTTTAAAGTACATGGGGAGTTGACCTCCGTATCAGCTAACAAACTTCAGGCTATCGGAGGGGAAAAAGCTGTAAAATTTAATTTACATGGAGTGAATGAAATATCCTCTCCCATAGCCCCTCAGGCGTATTTGAACGAACGTGTGAGCCGGAATCAAGTGGTACAGCCCTTGCGTGTGGAACAATTACTCGATGGACAAAATAAGGAATTATATCCACTGTTTTCTCTGCAATATTATCATGGAACTGAAACGACTACTCTTCGGCCGTACCAACGTACGAATCTCCAAAGTAATGGTAAAAAGCATCATATAGCTGGATTTACAGCTTTGAATCCGGACGGTTTACAGTACACCTATGCCTTGCCGGCGTATAACCTTACCCAAAAGGAAGCGACTTTTAGTGTCAATGATGGTGGTGTGAATATACGGAGTAGAGTAGATATCCAAGAGGACGGTAATAGTGGTTCTGCCAAACATAAACATAATAGAACGGATCAATTCCTTCACGAAAATACTACCCCAGCCTATCCTCATGCTTTCTTACTGACTTCCGTGACGGGACCGGATTATGTGGATGTGACTGGCAACGGGATTACTGACGATGATCTGGGCTATTGGATTAAATTTACCTATCGCAAGTTAGTAACAGATGGTGGAAGGGAGTATTATCGTTGGCGATCACCTTATGACAGAGCCAATTTTGACGAAGGGTATCGTTCTTCGGATGAAGATGACCGGGGAAGTTATGTATATGGAGAAAAAGAAATGTGGCTGTTGGCCCGAGTGGAAAGCAAGTCGCATTATGCCGAGTTTTCAGTTTCGAAGAGAGAGGATGGACTGGAAGCCGCAGGGGAATTTGCGACTCTAGGAGCCAAGGGGAGCTTTGCTTCTTACAAACTGGATAAAATAGCCTTGTATAGTAAACAACAAGACAAGCAACCCATTAAACAAGTGCGATTCCGGTATGCAGAGACCGCCGAGGATGAATTATGTAGAGGGATAGAAAATGCGGCTAATGGCCGGGGGAAATTGACGTTGAAACAGTTATGGTTTGAATATGGAAACAACAGTCGAGGTAAGTTGAATCCTTACACCTTCGATTATCATGTTAGTAACCCAATAGAAAACCCCAACTACAATATGTATGCGGTAGACCGTTGGGGCAATTACAAGCCGGTACCTAAGAATGCTTCTAACGAGGAGGATGTACTGTCCAATTACGATTTCCCTTACATCGATCAGACAACCGAAAAAGAAACCTTGGATGCCTATGCAGGAAGCTGGAGCCTGAAAGAAATTCGCTTGCCTAGTGGAGGGAAAATCGTGGTGGATTACGAAATGGATGACTATGCCTATGTGCAAAATCGCAAGGCTATGCAGATGATGAAAGTGGTAGGGTTAGAAGAAGTGGGAAGGTTTGACAACTATCTTCCTATGGGCGGACCGGCACATGTGGATTTTAACAAAGTGATTTTCGAATTGGAACAGCCGATTCCGGCAGAGAAGGTAGGTTCGGGAGCAGGACAACAGACCGCTCAAGAGGTGGTGTTGCGCTATTTGGACGAAAATGGGAACGGAGTGTTGGACCAGGGGCGGGAAAGGCAATTATACTTTAAGTTTTTACTCCGGCTAAGAAGCAAAGGGGGAAAGGTGTTTGACGACTTTATCAAGGGTTATGTGGATCTGAATCCCAATCCGGCTTCAATGGGTTTGGAACCCGCTGTAAATGGAGAATATCGCTATGGATATTTTGAAATGAAAGAAGACAGAGGATACCAGGCCATCGCTTACCGGGCTTGGCAACATTTGAAGGTGAACCAACCGGAACTGGCTACCCCCATTGCTCGGTCAGGTGTGAATCCCGATGGTTTGAAAGGACAAATAGAAGCCTTGATTGGGATGGTAAAAGAAGTAGATCAAATGTTCACCGGGTATTATAACTATGCCCAGGAAAAAGGTTGGGCCAAACAGGTGATTCAAGACAAGGCCTGGGTGCGATTGTATACTCCGGACAAGATTAAAAAAGGGGGTGGGCACCGGGTGAAACAGTTGACTTTGTTTGATAACTGGGCCCGGCAAGAGAACCTGAGTAGTGAGCAGAAAGGCGAACGGGAAGGAGTGTACGGACAGGTATACGATTATACTTTAGAGGAAAACGGAGAGCAAATCAGTAGTGGAGTGGCTACCAATGAACCCATCCTGGGTGGTGAGGAAAATACCCTGCGTTATGGAAAAAAGTACACGCAGAGTGTCTTTTTGGCTTCCAACAACAACTTATACTTTGAGTATCCGGTCAATGCAGCTTACTATCCGGGAGCGAGTGTAGGTTACCGGAAGGTGACAGTGAAGAGCTTGGCTTCGGGTTGGTTGGAAAACCGGGAAATGAAGTACTTTGACGATTGGTTTTCAAAAACACCGGATAAGAGCAAACTGAAATTCGGTAGTAGCGGGCAGACCGAACACGAATTCTACACGGCCAAAGATTTCCCGGTGTTGGCATATGAAACGGATAAAAAAGACAAGCCTAAGAAACATAAGATTAATTTAGGTCTTTATAAGGATGAGGAGAGTAAACTTACTTCCAGCCAAGGGTACAGCATTGTGCTTAACGATATGCACGGGAAGCCAAAAGCCACTCGGCACTATGCCCAGGGAGAAGACGGTCAAATGGCACAGTCTCCATTCTCCAAAGTGGAATACAAGTATTTCAACAAAAAGATGCGGCATGAGGGGAAGACAGTTCAAGCGCTAGATAACCTGTTTGCTTATCAGGAACAGGAAGATGGTCAAGGGTATTTGCAAAAAACAAACAAAGTGACTTCCAATAGCCGCTACCTGGGGCTGGAGCAGGAAGTGATGATTGATATGCGCAGAAACGTGGATGGAGTATACAATGGGGGAACAGATACAAATGTGGACTTTATATTTGCCATATTTCTTCCCATCCCTATCCCTAGTTGGTGGCCTAATTTGGGAAAAAGCTTTTCAGCATTAAACACCACGGTGATCAACAAAGTGATTCATAAAAGTGGGGTTTTACAAGAAATCGTGGCCGAGCATGAGGGAAGTAGAGTGACTACACAAAACTTATGTTGGGATGCCCAAACGGGAAGAGCCATCCTCACCAAAGTTAACAACAACTTTGATCAACCTATTTACAGTCACCAGATACCAGCCTTTTGGAAGTACGAAGGGATGGGGCCCGCTTATAAAAATATAGGTTTGGAGTTTGATGCGAAACTGAATGTATATCAACCAAATGCTCCCTCTTTTAAAGTAAAAGGAGGAACTTGGGACCAAGTGAGTTCTCAATTGTCACCAGGTGACAAAGTGATGGTATTCACTACCAGTGGCAATAATCAGGCAATTACCGGAATGAGGTATAAAGGATTCGGAATCTTTACCAAAGATCTTGGGAGAGGAAATGTGGCTGAAGATACCGACTATCGGTTTCGTCTGAACCGTACCGGTCTGGAGTTCACAGCTCAATGTACACCTTATGTGTTAAAAGCTTTAGCATATGAGGCCAGTGAAGGTAATTGGATGAAAGCCAAGCCTTTTTTGATGCCGTGGGATGAACTTTTGGTATATCCCAAAGATGAAAATGGCAACATTAAACCTGCACAAGCCCGGATGGTATATGTAGGAGATGGAATATTTGCCCAAGATGAGGGGAGGATTTCGGGAGGTAATGAGTATCATTTTTATATCTACCGCAGTGGCAGACGCAACCAACTCAATGCCGATGCGGGGGGGATCACCGCTTTGAAAAACCCCATGGAACCGGAAGCCGGACAACAATAAGAAACGACTAAATTTTAATTACAAATAGTAATGAATTTATATAAAAAGCTTTCTATAATCTTTGTAATTACTTTTGTATTAATTGCAAACCTTGCTATAGGGCAACAAACATCTTCCAATTGTATTGAATGTGATTGTTTTGAAAACTTTCCTGACTATACTGGAGCCACCCCAGATAAGTTAGGGTATGTTGGATCTTCAACTAGTTTCAGTGTCAGCTGGCAGCTTATAGACTGTGTTATGGAAGCAAGATGGTGTGATGAGGTAGATGATGATGAGCGAGAGTTCATATGGTATTTAGATTCAAAAGTGATAAGTAGAAATAACACTGGATTGGATATCACTTGGACAGAAGAAGATATAGGTATCCATGATTTGGAATTTATGGTAAGGTGTGGTAATGATTTATGGAAAATTTGGTCAACAGAATACGAAGTAAAATGCCCTATATCAGAAGTATCAATTAGTCAAAATACGGAAACCTATAAATTAACCGCTACTCCTACCCACCCCAATAGTAATCCGGATGATTACCGTTTTGAATGGTACTATGGACCGAATGAGGACCTTATTTCGACACAGCGCAGTACGGATATTTGCGCACCGGGGAAATATAAGGTGAAAATGTGGTTAATAGATGGAGTAAAATGCTATACGCAAGACGAGATTATTGCCGAAGGGGTACAACCTCCTCCAACGTTGCCAGTAGCTCAGGGAGTAAATATATCGAATGTGCTTTCGGCCTCTGTGGTGACCTATAGTGATACCTGGCCGGTTGATAAAAGTTCGGATCGCCATCCGTATTTTAACGGTAGAAAAGGAGTTTGGCGACCTTCTTCTTCTTATGCTTACCGGCAGGAACGCAATTATCAAAATATAGCATCCGCTACCGGGCAGGTAAACCTTAGCAGTGATGGTACTTTTTCTTTGGAAAGTTTTGTATGGAATACCCCAAGCACCCATACGGTGCGTAAATGGCTGCGAGCCAATACGATTACCAAGTACAGCCCCTCAGGCTATGAGTTGGAAAATATGGATGTCTTGGGTCGCTATTCGGCTGCCTTGTACGGTTACCAGGATCACTTACCCATAGCCGTGGGAGCCAATACCCGGCATAAAGAGATGCTCTTTACAAGTTTTGAAACCGGAGAAAATACAGGACATTTTTCTACCCGTACACCTTTTGTTTATACTACCAAGAGGATAAAAGTATCAAGAGCTTCGGGAAAAACGGCAGTAATTAATCTTCCTGTGGATGAATTGGATTTTTTGAATGAAGTGGATGTTTTATGCCAAACTTACCCTGGAAGTATGGAGGAAGCTATATTGCCCTCTGCTTGGGAAAAAGTAGTAGTTAGTTGCAAAATTCCTAATCCGGAAGACCCTGAAAATACAACCTTGGTGAGGCTGGAAGAAGAGAAGCTTCATCAACTGTCGTATTGGGAAGGTTGGTTGGAAACTCAAATTCCTGTGAACAGGACACCCTTTCAAACATATAATGCCCATTATAAAGGATATAATATAGTAGAAGATGAAAAAGACAAAGGATATATAGAGATGAATGTAATCGGTTCATCAGATGAATTTGATAAAATGTCTGATTTAAATCTACTGATTAAATATAGGGTATCTGATCAATCTTATTACAAGGTTGTAAATGTGATGAAATTAGTAGATTGGCCAATAACTTTTAAGAACGAATATGGGGAAGACACCGAAGGAAGGTATTTGGAATTGAATGATAGTGATATAAGTGATCTTGAAGAGTATCCTTTTGAAGAAGTTTGGGTAGTAGACAACCGAGATATACGTGGGGCTTATGCCCATACCGGTCAAAAAAGCTTGATCATAAGTCGAGAGCAAGGGTTTATTCAAGACCAGTTGGAACTTCAAAGAAATAAAAAATACCTACTGAATGCTTGGGTATCTGTGGGAGAGGAGCAACCGGAAAGTGATGAATTGGCTGGCAGGCTAGGCATAACGGTAAGTTTTGAAAAAAGTAGTAGTCAAGAACAAATAAAAGCCGTTCCCAAAGGACCAATCATTGAAGGCTGGCAACAGGTAGAGGCGGAGTTTACTTTTCCGGAGGAAAAAGAAGCTCAACTCATGTTGACCTTTCACCCGGGCGCTGGGGGGAAAACTGCCTATTACGATGATATACGTTTATTTCCAGCCAATGGAAGCATGCAAACGTATGTATACGATCCGGAAAACTACCGCTTGAAAGCGACACTGGACCCGAACAATTTTGCCACCTTGTACTATTACGATGAGGAAGGTGGGTTGAAGATCGTGAAAAAAGAAACGGCCCGGGGGATTGTCACCGTACAGGAAGCACATTCTTATCAGGTGCCACAAGGAAATTAATACGTTCGACTCTTCGAGGTTGATGGAAACCTTGAAGTGTTTGGGGATTGATAACTGATGAAAAGAAATAATAATTTAGCTCAATTGCTTACAATGAAATCATTTGGAAAAGGGGTCCAAGTATTTTTACTGCTGGGTATTTTGAATTGTACGGCTTTGATAGCCCAGGATGCCCGCAAGGACTTGGCGCAACTGCAAGCGACTTTTGCCGATTTGGACAAAGTGCTGATCGATTTGGAAGTATCTGTTTATCCGGAGGGGAAGAGCCAGCCGGAAGCCGTACAGCGTTTCAAGATGCACAAAGACGGAAAGAACTTTTATTACGACATGGGCAAAATGGAATTGCTGGTCAATACCCAATATAAAATTACAGTGACCCATGAGCGCAAAGTAATTTTCTGTCAGAAACAACAAGGGGAAGCACTTCAGTCTCCGGGACAAGAGCAACTGCTACAAACGATGTTGGACAGTGCTTTGGCACAGTACGAACACATCGAATATAAGGGAAAGAGCCCGGAGGGTTGGAAGCACTACCGTCTGGAGCAACCCGGGGGGCAGATCAGTCAAACGGACTTGTACCTTTCGGCCGATGCTAGAAAAGTGCACCGGGTACGGTATCGCTACAATGCCTTGTACACCGGTGAGAGCCAGGAAGTGGAGATCGAATACAAGCGCTTTGAGACCCGGCCACAGTTTGCGGGCAATTTGTTTTCCGAAACGCGCTTTGTCCGCCAGACAAAAGAAGGTCTGGAACCGGCAAGGCAATACGCTCAATACCGTGTGGTCCATTGAAAAGTGAAAACCAGGCTTTTTTACTTTTTGTGTGAAAAAATTACTGGCAAGGAGTGTCATCCTTGAAAATTAAAAAATTATCCCAATAACCGCTTAAATCACCCGATCGTGATGCGTCATTTTACTACATTTTTATTTAGTACACTCCTCTTTGTATTTACCTTGCCGGGGTTGGTAGTAGGCCAACAGACCGTTCCTCCGGCTGCCTTACAGGTTCAGCGGGACGGCTTTGGCCCGGAAAGCGACCATCAACAAGCCCGGCTTTTGTCTGCCTTGAATGAGGGGGATGCCTGGTTGGTCTATGAGACTTGTACCACAGACCAATACCGTGTGGCATTTCAGTTGGAATACACTCCCCGCTCGGCTTCAGATTGGCAAGCGCTGAGTGTAGAGCTTGCGCTGGAGAAGCCCGCTGTGGACGGCTTGGGCACTACCGAGGTTTTTTCTCAGGTCTTGACAGTGAGTCAAAGCCCGCAAGTGTATGTCACTACGGTGTTTTACGACCAGGAGATCCGTTGCAGTGAAAATTACCGGGTGCGATTCAAAACTACGACTGCGGAAGGAACGGTTAATCCGGATGATTTCAGTCTGAAAGTGTTGCGTTTTCCTTCCGGACAGCTGAGCGATACCCCTCCGGGCTTTGACGCGGCTACAGCCAATATCGATTTGTTGTATACCGATGGGGAGCTGCGTTTGAGCTGGCCGGAGATGCCCGGGGCCCTGGAATATGACCTTGAGTGGTTGTATTTGGAAACCCTGTACGATGAGCAGGGGAATGAAAAGCCTCATACTGCCGAACAGGGTGATTTTGAAGCGGCTACCCGGGTGACGGTGGGCCGGATGGACTATCGCTTTCGCCCGGTGTATCCCAAAGGCCGCTTGTATTTCCGGGTGCGGGGGGCTACCTACTATTCTCAAAACCGTCACCATCGCATCACCGGAAACTGGCTGTACCATTGTGAGGAACCTTTGGACTCACTACCCGAATGGGCCTTTTTAGCGATTGACAATCCTCAACCGGATCTGAACTGGCAAGGGGTGAGCACTTATGCGGAAGCGGGTAAGAGCAAACAGGTAGTCAGCTATTATGACGGCAGCTTGCGCAGCCGGCAGACGGTGACCAACCTGAACTCGATCGGGCAGACCTTGGTGGCGGAGAGTATGTACGATTTTGAAGGCCGGGCCTCGGTGAACATCTTGCCGGTACCGGCCGGGGACAACTCCCTGAATTTCCGTCCGGACTTCAACGGCTTTGCCAGTACGGGCATCGACCCGGAAGTAGCCGCCGTGGTGGGTACCGATCCCGTCCACCCTTACCATTACGACAACGATATCGAATACAACAGCCCGTTGGATCCTGCCAAGGGGGCCAGCCGGTACTATTCACCCAACAATCCCGGCACTTCGAAATTCCGCGATTACATTCCCGATGCGGAAGGTTTTCCCTATACCCAGGCCGTCTACACCTTGGACAATACCGGCCGGGTACGGGCCCAGTCGGGGGTAGGAGAGGTGTTTAAAACGGATCACGATGTGAATCGCACGACCCGTTATTTCTACGGAGGGGCTGCGGCTGCGGAGCTGTACCGCTTGTTCGGTGGCAATGTGGGGCATGCTTCCCATTACCGGAAAAACATGGTGGTGGATCCCAACGGGCAGAGCAGCATTAGCTATACCGATCAGGAAGGAAGGACGATAGCTACGGCATTGGCCGGGGATCCCCCGGCAGGCATGGACGGCTTGGAGAGTTACGAGGAAGCCAAAGCTCAAAACGAAGCAATGACCGTCAGCCTGATGGCCAACAACCGGAAGGGAGGGCAGGGCTCAGTGTTGTATCATAAAATCCTGAACGTGGCTCCGACTACCTATCATTTTGAGTATGACATGTCGGCAGAGGCGGCCTCTTTTGAGGTGAAAGCCGGGGAGGAACCGGTATGTCAGGACTGTATCTACGATTTGAAGATCCGGATCACCAACGTTCGAGGAGTTCCGGTGGATTTGTATCCTGGGGCGAGCAGTTGCGGAGGGAGTATTCCTGCACAGCAGGAGATTGTGATTGAAGACCTGTTGGCCACCTGTGAGAGTCCCTTGGGGAGTCAGACCTTGCAGTTTGCCGCTTGCCTGGGGGATGCCGGGGAATACACCCTGACCAAAGAGTTGGTGTTGCGGGATACCCGCTACGAGGAACTTCGCACCCGGATGGAAGAGAAATACGTTGTAGAAATCAATGAGTTGAAAAACGAAATTGATCAGGCTACCAATGAGGCTACACAATATTGTGCACCGGACAGTCTCACGGAAGAAGAGGAGGAGGCATATCTTGAAGAGGCGCTGGGCGATTTTGTTCAACAGGAATGTGGAAATGTACTGGCTAGAATACAGGCCAAATACACTGATGCCAACGGACAAGTAGATGAAACTGCCGTTCAACAAGACCCTTCATATTGTGAATACCTGTATTGCAATTTGATGGAGGAAAGCAAAACCTGGGAAGGTAAGCTGTACACAGTGACGACCTTGACAGCGGCCCAAAACAAAGGCTATTTGCCTTGGACCAACGATCCTTTCTTTCAGCAAGGAGGAGCAGGGTATGCCTGGAAAGGAGAGATGGAGCAGAGCCTCAATCAGATTGAAATTAAAGTCTCGGAAACCCTTACCCTCTCGGGAACGTTGGCGGGGATCACAGATCCGGCAGGAGCGACTCAGGCAGGCAAAGCCTTTTTTGTCAATCAAAACTATGAGCATGACCCTGCTGGAGGGAAACATATCCTGTACCTGGAAACGGCTGTCAGTGATTATGACAAACAGAGCCTGGATATGTACCGCAACCTGTACTTAATGTATAGACGGAAATTAATAAGCAAACTCATTGATCAGGGCGACTTGCAATACCAGGGAGTGGTACTGAATTGTGAAGGTCTCAAAAATCAGTTCCGGGCGGACCTGGCGATGTTTGAGTTAAAACCGGATCAGACGGACGCTTGGCTGGATGAACAGCTGAGTGAGCAACAAGGAGGAACCACAGAAGAGCAGGATCAAAAAGACGACGAAAGCCGGGCTCAAGCATACACCTTACACTTTATGGAAGAATGTGAGGCGGTAACCGAGGCGAACCGTGCAGAGGTAGAAGCGGAATTGATTCTCTACTTTCAAAAGAAACGGGAAGCCGGAGGAGCAGGAGCCGTGCTTCCGGGAATTATCCGGCAGGAAGACCTCAACTCCGGAGAGCTGGACGCTTTAAAAGCCTTGCTGGGCGAGTGTGGGGTGCTGGAGGATATTGCCATTGAAAATGCAATGGAGGGAGGCTGTGTATTAGCCCCGCTCACAGAACCGGACGCAACACTGAAAGCAAAGTACATTGCAATTCAGCAACAGGATATGACCGCCCGCAAAGCGTCTGTTGAAGCAGATGGGCAACCTGAGTTAGTGAATTCATCTACCCAAACAACGGAGTTTTCCTCGGAGGCATTACTAGAGACTTCTACTGCCAATGAGTTGGGTGATTGGTTTGGGTTTGAACGAAGGGCTTTGATCAACCTGTACACTGAAATGAATGGAGACCTTTGGAATTGGGATAAGGTACCGGAGAGTAAGCGATGGAAAAATGCGGACGGAACGTTTAAAACAAGACTTGACGATTCATGGTACGGTGTTACCCTTAGTGAAGGAGGGGATGTGATTACGATAAATTTGAGGTGGATGGGAGTAACCGGACCACTTTCTGCAAGGATAAGGCGTCTAAAGAATTTAAAAAAATTATACTTGTCTCATAATCATATCACAAGTATTCCTGATGAGATTCAAGGGTTAACTTCGTTACAGGTATTAGAGTTGAATGAGAACAAACTCACCAGTCTTCCTGAAGTAGTAGGAAACCTATCGAGTTTACATGAATTACAATTATATGGTAACGGTCTCACAAGTCTTCCTGAGAACATCGTAAACCTATCTAATAATTTAAGAATATTAAACTTGGGAAAAAACTCGTTCACAAGCTTTCCTGAAGAAATAATAAGCCTAACAGGTTTACAATACTTAAACCTGAGCGGAAATCAGCTTACCAGTATACCTGGTGAGATTATAAACCTAACTCGTTTGGGTAGGTTATTCTTGGCGAATAATCAACTCACCAGTCTTCCTGGGGAATTCATAAACTTAACTACATTATATGAATTATCCTTGGCTGATAATCCCTTATCAGTTTTTCCAACAGAAATACTTAGTTTGGTTAATTTAAAACTATTAAACTTGACAAATACCCAACTCACCGGTCTTCCTGAGGAAATAGCAAGCCTAACTAAGTTACAGTCTTTACACTTGTCTGATAATCCCTTATCAGTTTTTCCTAAGGGGCTACTTAGCTTGCTTGATTTAGTGGGATTACATTTGTCAAATACCCAACTCACCAGCCTTCCTGAGGAGTTTATAAACTTAATTAAGTTACGTGTATTAAACTTGTCTGATAATTCCTTATCGGTTTTTCCAACAGAGCTACTCAGCTTGCTTAATTTAGAAAGATTAAACTTATCAAATACCCAACTTACCAGTCTTCCTGAGGAAATAGGCATCCTAACTAAGTTACGCGAGTTATATTTGTATGTTAACCAACTCACCAGCCTTCCTGAGGAAATAGGAAACTTAATTGAGTTACGATATTTATACTTAAATGAAAACCAACTCACAAGTATTCCCGAGGAAATAGGGAACTTAATTGAGTTGCAATATTTATTACTGGATAAGAACCAACTCACAAGCCTTCCTGTATTAGAAAACCTTACAAAGTTATCACACTTCTACCTTAGAAGTAACCATCTGACATTTGAAGACCTGTATAATTCAAAAGTTAATTTTTCGAGTATTGGATATTTATATTATAATAATCAAGGGGAAATCCAATTGCCCAAAGAGCAATCGGAGTATTTGATTGGGGAAGGGAGATCTTTGATATTAACGATTGATGCGGATCAAGCAGTTCCCAATATCCATTACCAATGGTTCAAACTAAATTCGAATGGAGTACCGGTAGCCCTGTTCCCTACCCCTAAAAAGGAGGATGCCAATTGTTATATTCCCGGTTTTTCGCCCGAAGATGTTGGGTTGTATCTGTGTAAGATTACCAATTCGGATTTACCTCAATTAACGCTTCAAACCTCATTAGTGGAAGTCTCACAAGGTATTTGTACGGATTATACATTTAATGAAGATGCGTTTGGGTTGAAACTACTGACGGATAAGACGCTGGCGCAGTTGGAAGAGGAGCAATTAGTAGCTTGTCAAAACGAGGTGATTGCACAAGGGGAAATTACCAAAGTAGAAGTGGTCAACCGCTACCTGGAAGAAAAGCTCTCGTTGATCGCCCGGGATTTTGCCCCGCAGTGCCTGGCCAACTTACAAGAGAGCTTTCAATATACCTATACGCCCAGCGAATACCACTACACCCTGTACTACTACGACCAATCGGGGAGCTTGACCCAGACGGTGCCTCCGGAAGGGGTGGAAGTGTTGTCTGCTGCGGAAGTGAACCAACTGGTGAGTGCCAGCGAACAGGGCCAAACTTTGCCGGAGATCTATCCGGCCCACCGGCTGAAGACGCGCTACCAGTACAACTCCTTGGGCCAACTGGTCTGGCAAAATACCCCGGACGGGGGCAGCAGCCGTTTCTGGTACGATGACAAGGGGCAACTGCGCTTCTCGCAGAACGCCAAGCAAAAAGCGAACAACCATTACTCTTATACCCGTTACGATGCCCACGGTCGTATCCTGGAGGTGGGGCAACTGGAAGAGGCCACGGCCGGAATTTTTGACCCGGCTGTCGTAGCCGCTTTGAACGAGACGGACGAAAACGGGACTTCTCTGTATCCTCTGGCTGGCTCTGTGGACTATGCCCTGACGGAAATGACCCGTACGCATTACGACAAGGCCCGGGAACAGGCGGCTGGGGAGACGCCTTATAACTTTACCCAACAGAACCTGCGCAACCGGGTGGCCTGGGTAGAGACCCTGGAAGACGGGCAGACCCGCAGCTCTTTGACCTTGTACGACTACGATGAGCACGGCAATGTGCGCGCCTTGTTACAGGATCTGCAAGACCTGGGGGCCAAGCGCACGGATTATGTATACGACCTGGTGAGCGGCAACGTGAACTATGTCTTCTACCAATACGGGGAAGCCGAGCAGTTTGCCCACCGCTACCGCTACGATGACGACAACCGGATCATCTCGGTGGAGACCTCTACCGACCGCTTTGTCTGGCAGAAAGAGGCGGGGTACGAATACTATGCCCACGGTCCTCTGGCCCGGGTGAGCCTGGGCGAATACAGCGTGCAGGGACTGGACTACTACTATACCCTGCAGGGCTGGATCAAAGGGGTAAACCGGGTGGGCGACCCGGCCGGAGATCCCGGTCAGGACGGAGCGGCCCAGAGCCCTTTTGCCCCGGATGAGTTTGCCTACAGCCTGGGTTATTTTGAAGGGGATTACAAGCCCATCGGGTTGGACCTGAGCCAGGGGGCGGACGGCAGCCAGCTTTGGAGCCGTTACAAAACCATGTACCAGACCCAACGGGGCTTGTACAACGGGAATATTTCCTGGATGGTGACCGATCTGCCGGAAATCGGTAGGCAGCAACAGGATGCGGGCAAAGGCTTGCAGGCCATGCTCTACCGCTACGATCAGTTGAACCGGATCAGGAAGGCGCGGAGCCTGAGCGAGTATGCCGCGAATAGCGCTTGGGAAAGCCGGACGCATACCCAGCTGGGAGCTTACGATGCGGACTACCGCTACGATGCCAACGGGAACCTCTTGCAGCTGATGCGCCGGGAGACCCCGGGAACAAATGTGAAGACCACGGAGTACAACTACCAGTACCAGCGGGACGGCAACGGTCACTTGCTGAGCAACCGTCTGTTGGGGATCGGCTTTGCCACTTCGGACGAGACGGAGTGGCAGGAGAGCTGGGTGCAGGGCAACAGCCCCTTGCAAAACCAGCAGTACAACTACCAATACATCACCTTACAGCAACAGGCCAAGGTGGCCAGCGGGGAGAGCTTCCAATACAAAGCCGGTCGGTCCTTGGAGCTCCTGCCCGACTTTGAAATAGAAGCCGGAGGGGACTTTACCGCCGAGATCGGGGCATTGACCCAAGGGCAGCAGAGCGGTAACTGGGCTTATGAATACGATGAGATCGGCAATTTGATAAAAGACGCCAACGAAGGCATTGACCGGATCGAATGGACGGTGTACGGCAAAGTGGCCAAGGTGGTGAAGGGGGAAGACTTTACCGAATACCGCTACGATGCCTCGGGCAACCGGGTGTACAAGGGGGTGAAAGTAGGCACTACCACCAAGATGACCCACTATGTACGGGATGCCTCGGGCAATGTAATGGCGATTTATAAAGACCAACAGGTAAGCGAGCAACCCGTCTATGGCAGCAGCCGGGTAGGGCTGTTCAGACGCTCCATCCAACCGGAAGGACAAGCAGAAGAGAGCCAACCCCAGGCCGGAGAGCTGGCCCTGGGCCATCGCCAGTACGAACTGAGCAACCATCTCGGCAACGTACTCGCTACGATCACCGACCGGGTGAAATACAAGGACAACCGCCGGGCCTCCGAAGTGTTAAGTGCTTCCGATTATTTTCCTTTTGGAAAACAAATGGCCGGGCGGAACTACTCGGATGAAAGCTACCGTTACGGTTTTAACGGCAAGGAAAACGACAAGGACTTCGGCAACCAGCACCTGATCCAGGATTACGGCTTCCGCTTGTACAACCCGGAGATTGGGAAGTTTTTGTCCGTGGATCCGTTGACTAAGAGTTATCCTGAGTTGACTCCATATCAATTTGCATCGAATACACCAATTTACGCTATAGATTTAGATGGATTGGAAGCTTGGGTTAATACTAAATCTAATAATGATGGTTCTACTACCTTGACACTGATAATTGATTTAGATGTTAAAAACTCAACTACTAATTTTTCAAACAAAACAATCATGCAGGCTGCAAAAGGGGTAAAGAAGTTGTTAGAACAAAGGCTGAAGGCATTTGATTTATCAGAAAATACGTACTATGAAACAATAGTAAATCTTAAATTAAACAACGAAGCGAGTTTTGATAATAACATTAAAAATGAATCAAACGATTTCTATTTAGACTATGTATCCATTGTAGATAAGGGAGGTAAAAAAAGTAAGTGGTCTGCTGGTTGGACTGGAGGAAATGGAGAAAATTCCGATTATTGGATTGGAAATACTGATTTTAATAGGTTTCAGGTGCGTATAGATGAAGGGGATAAATTTGAAGAGTTATATAGAACTGGTTCGCATGAGGTAGGTCATGGGTTAGGACTCAGACATGAAGACTCTGAAGAATTTAGTTTAGATGGAGAAAACCTTTTGAGACAGAGTGTTCAGACTTCTGGTACAAATATAAATATTCAACAAATTAAGAAGGTATTTAAGATAGTGGCTGGTGAAAAACCAAGTAATGCAGGAAGGTTTAATAAAACAACTAAAAGGCGTAAAGAATTTATAGAAGAAAAAAGTAAGTTAGTACCGAAACCTAAAGACAAACAAAACTGATGTATAGATTATTCTTGTTTTTAATATGTCAAATCCTTGTTTCTTGTAATTTTAACAAAAATAAAGAGGAGCATTCATTTAGTGGAGAACTATATAACGTTTGTATAAATTATCACGATGAAAGTGATCGCTTGCCTTTTAAAGAAAGTGTTAATCAACCATCAAAAGATTCATTACATTTATTTATAGAAAAAGGATTTGATAATGACTTGATAGCCATATATATTAATGGTAAGAAAGTCCATGAAGAAGTTTTGACAACAATAGATCAATCTGGGTTTGCAAAGTATTTTAACCTTGGATCTTTAAATAAAATAAATGACGTTGGAATAAGAGTTAACAAAGGGAAATTAGCATTTATGGAAATAGACAAAAGTAATTTTTTACTTAATCTGAATTATCCCGAAAAGCTATTAATACTTTCTGTTTTAGAACACGTGCCGTTTTATGATTGATTAGTAGAGAGTTTAGTGTTATGTCAACTAAAAATTATAAGGTTTATATATTTTTTGACCTAAATTGACAAAAAAGCAAATTAACCAAAGCCACCTCAAGGAAGTGGCTTTTTCCTTTAAGAGGAATAAAAGCCTGTTTTGCCTTAAAGTTTTGCGCATATGCTTCGATGGAGCAATCAGAGTGTCCTTTCCGCTCCTCGGGCATTAAAATACCTATCCCAAGCCACCAACGAAGGCACAACCCCAATCGAGTGGACGGTGTACGGCAAGGTGGTGAAGGGGGAAGACTTTACCGAATACCGCTACGATGCCTCGGGTGAACCTCGGATGAAACCTCGGGCAATGTGCTGGCGATCTACAAAGACCAGCAGGTAAGCGAACAGCCGGTGTACGGCAGCAGCCGGGTAGGGCTGTTTAGACGCTCCATCCAACCGGAAGGACAAGCAGAAGAGAGCCAACCCCAGGCCGGAGAGCTGACCCTGGGCCACCGGCAGTACGAACGTAAAAACTCTTCAAGGTTTCTTAATTAAATGCTGCTTAGTTTTAGCACAGGCTTGGTTTTTCAAACCTTGAAGAGTTGAAATCGGCAATTTGATAGAAGGCATCGAATGGACGGTGTACGGCAAGGTGGCCAAGGTGGTGAAGGGGGAGGATTTTACCGAATACCGCTATGATGCCTCGGGTGAAATCTCGGGCAACCGGGTGTACAAGGGGGTGGAGGTAGGCTGTATTTCATTAAAAATCTTGAAGGGTTGATCTTATTAATTGCTTGGAGTTAATTAGATGGTTTTTTGGGTGGATCATTACCGATATTTTCAATTCTGTTAAAGTTTATTTTCCGGAGTAATAACTACCTAAAGGTGCTGGAACATTGGGTTTCCAAACTTGCCGCACAGTGACTCAGCCCACAGTTTTTTAATGTATTTATTACCTGGCTTTTAGTTTTGGTAGGGTTTTTCAGCCTGTTGACCATTGAATGAAATGCCCTGCAAGCCACCTCTGTATTCAGGTCTATTAACTGCACAAGCAAGTGGTCCGGTGATTGGGCTTCGATATCAAACTTTTCAATAGCCTTTTTGAGGAAGTCCCGGAGGTTGAAGGTAGCAATTAGGTCAGCCTTACCTCTAATGGCACATGCCAATACATGCCTGTCATTTTCATCCGGTAGGTTTAGGCTGGGGATCAACTCCACAAAATTATCGACCGTTGCATCTGGAAATGCTTTATTCATGGCTTCAACGGTTTTCACGAGGTACTTTTGTTTTAAATCCCTTCTGTTTTTGAGAAGGTTATTGACCTATTCCCTCTGTATGGTATTACTCCATTTAGGTTTGAACAAACCTTCGGCTGCAAAGGAAAGAAGCAGGTCTCTTACCGGGGCAGGGTAAAGTACACAGGCATCAAGTACTACGGTAAATCTTGGGGAATGTATCATTCGTAACCGAGATTTAATTCTTGAGCCTGCTTGGCCAGAAAATCAAGTTGGTTTTCTCTGTCGCTTTTCAGTTGCTGTTCGTATTTCATCAGATCTTGCAATTGAATCCTTCTGTGGCTCCCGACTTTTTTGAAAGGGATTTTCCCAGTTTCCAAAAGCTTGACTAAATGGGGCCGGGATACATTTAACATATCGGCAGCTTGTTGTGTACTGACTTCAGAGTTGGAGGGAATGATGGTAATGGATTTACCCTCAGCCATGTTGGCCAAAATCACCGCCAGTAGAGACAGTGCTTTTTGGGGTATCGTAATCTGTTCGTTCGTTTCCTGAATGCTGATATGCACAACCTTTTGACGGGATTTTCTTAGTGCATTCGAAGCGTTTTCAAGTTGCGATATAGCACTAAGGGCAATTTTTTGCTCCTCTTTTGTCGTGCGTTTTAACAAGGGTTCCATCGTTTATTTTATGTTTTGTATCAAAAATAGGGACGTAATACAAGCGAAACAAATAAAATAAACGAAATATTCGAAAAATGTATCTTTGAAAATCAATTGAAGGCATAACCCCAATCGACCGGACGGTGTACGGCAAAGTGGCCAAGGTGGTGAAAGGGGAAGACTTTACCGAATATCGCTACGATGCCTCGGGCAACCGGGTGTACAAAGGGGTGAAAGTAGGCACTACCACCAAGATGACCCACTATGTACGGGATGTCTCGGATGAAATCTCGGGCAATGTAATGGCCATTTACAAAGACCAGCAAGTAAGCGAGCAACCCGTGTACGGTAGCAGCCAGGTAGGGTTGTTCAGACGCACTATCCAACCGGAAGGACAAGCAGAAGAGAGCCAACCCCAAGCCGGAGAACTGGCCTTGGGCCACCGCCAGTACGAACTGAGCAACCACCTTGGGGCAGACGCCTAGTCCAATGTCTTGGCGACTATCACCGACCGGGGGAAATACAAGGACAACCGCCGGGCCTCCGAAGTGTTAAGTGCTTCCGATTATTTTCCTTTTGGCAAACAAATGGCCGGTCGGAACTACTCGGATGAGAACTACCGTTACGGGTTTAACGGGAAGGAAGGGGATGGTAGCTTTAACAAGGAAGGAGATGATTTTACGCACTATGATTTTGGAGCCAGAATTTATGATGGTAGGATTGGGAGATGGTTAAGTCGGGATCCTCTAGAAGTTAAATATCCAATGCTTTCAACTTATTGTTTTGTAGGCAATTCTCCAATAATGGTTATTGACCCTAACGGAAAAGAAATTATTCTTGTTAACTATGAAAACTGGAGTGAAAAACAAAAAGAAGCATGGGAGACTTTTTTGAGAACACCATCAGGGAAAGAATTATATGAAAAATATAATAATAGTAAAGTACATGATATTTATTTTGTTCAATCGAAATATAAATTACAAACCTATTCAAGTAGAACTAAGCAAAGAAGTATAAATGCAGGAGGAATAACTTTAAGAGATATTTCTAATGATAAAAGTAAGATAGATGTTGGAGGAAGATATTTTAATATTGACGAATCGTGGTTTTTTGGAAATGATGAAATTGAATTTGATGATATCCAATATATAAAAGACAATAAAACTAATCTGTCTAAAAAACGAGGGGTATTGCAGTTTTAGATCGAAAAGTACTTAATCAAATAGATGGATTAGAACTCAAAAATGAAGATAGGAATGTCCATGTAATTCTAATGTCACCTATTTTGGATAATATGAGTAAATATGATGCTGCTGAAAGCTATTATCATGAGTTAATGGCTCACATTGAGCTATGGTTAGAGCAAGTAGCTAAGAATGTGAAAGATGAACATGAAAAATATGGAAGTAGTATGACAAGAGATGGTTATAATGATTATAAATTTGAACCTAATAAGGGAACCCCTGCAAATAAGATTCATCATGAACTAAAAGAGTTAGAAAAAAGTGATAATAAATGATGATTTTTTTATACGTAAGTCAATTTATTATTTACTATTATTACAGTTGCATGTATCATGTAATAATTGTGATGTAAATAGTAATGTTGAAAAATATGATGTTCCTTTTTCTTACAATGAGTCACAGGAAGAATTTGAAGTAGTTATTGATAGTATTTGTTATAACGGCAATAGTTACAAAATAATAAGGAGCTCGAAAGTCCCATTTTTGTCTATAGATAGCGTACTTGTCAAAAAATGTAATAATAATTCTCTTATTATTGGCTATTTCGAAGATGAAGTTTTTTTCTCCTCTGAACTCGACTTGAGCGATATGAAAATAGGAGAAGACCTATATAATGAAGAACTTCCAATCACTTATCCAAATGTGGTTACTTATGAAGGAATTAGCATAGATAAGGTATCAGGTGATTCTATCTACACTCTGTCATTTATAGAAAGAATCTTTGGGATATATAAAATCAGGATTTTTTTTGATAAAAATTTGAGAATAAAAAAAATTATTGAAGAGGATCTTTCAGATGATTCAACAAAGATTTTTTTGTAATTAGCAGCAAAAAATAGGTGTAGAATGGACACCAGAAATAAGATAGGGGTTTTATTAAAATGTTGAAAACGTCTTATCTCAATGGCCTTAATTAAGATAGTTCAGCTTTGATCGAATATTTATGATAGTCACTACCACCAAGATGACCCACTATATACGGGGTGCCTCGGATGAAATCTCGGGCAATGTAATGGCCATTTACAAAGACCAGCAAGTAAGCGAACAACCGGTGTACGGCAGCAGTCGGGTAGGGTTGTTCAAACGCTCCATCCAACCGGAAGGACAGCCGGCAGCCAACCAACCCCAAGCCGGAGAGCTGGCTTTGGGCCACCGCCAGTACGAACTGAGCAACCACCTTGGGGCAGACGCCTAGTCCAATGTCTTGGCGACTATCACCGACCGGGTGAAATACAAAGACAACAGCCGGGCCTCCGAAGTGTTAAGTGCCTCAGACTATTTCCAACTAGCCGTCCGCCCTTTAGCAAACAAATGGCCGGTCGGAACTACTCGGATGAGAACTACCGTTACGGCTTTAACGGGAAGGAAAACGACAAGGACTTCGGCCACCAGCACCTGATCCAGGATTACGGTTTCCGCCTGTACAACCCGGAGATTGGGAAGTTTTTGTCAGTGGATCCGCTGACTAGTTCTTACCCTTGGAATTCAACATATGCTTTTGCTGAAAACAGGGTGATTGATGGGATTGATCTTGATGGGACCGAGTGGGAGTCTAAACACAAATGGACAGATATTGTTCCAGGAACATCTATGACATATGCGAATGGGTGGAGAGTTCAGTCACAATTAATCTTACAAAAATATCTTACAGATGGCTCTACTATTGATTGTGCAGATTTAGCAGCTCGGTCTTTAATAGAATATGCTCATAATAACCAACTCCCCTTTCATTTAGAAGGGAGTAATACTAGTGTAGAACTACGTTTGTTTGATAATGATTTAATGCAATATCAGACATGGCAGCAACTAGCCAAAGCTGTTGGGGATGCCTATGCCGCCTCTGACTTTTTTAACAATTCTGTTTTTTTGCTTGAAAAAAGCTTTGATAAACTTGAAGCAGGTGATTTAGTCCTTTGGAATTGGTACCAATTTGGATTTTCAACAGATATTTATCACGTTCAGACTGTGGTAGAAATATTAGGTGAAGATTATAAAACAATTCAAGGCTCAACAGGATCTAATGCATCAGAAAAAACTTATTCCATTGAAAATGTTTCAAATGGTAGAAGAGATGTTCTGAATGATCCATTTCCCAATAGCACTAAAGCTAAATCCTGGAATTTTACTTATTTTGATAAATTTGTAAATTATAATTCAATGGAACAAATAGATTCTAAGTTCTCTGTAATAAAAAAAAGGTTGACTATGGAAATACTTAACCAACTTAGTATGGGTGGAACTTTTGAGGATTTAAGTCATAATGATAGGCAACTAGTTAGATTCGCAGCGACTTATGAATTATATACTGGGAAAAAATATTTTGGTACTTATATTTATAGAAAAAAAGACTTCCGTGGGCATGAATCAGGAGGATATTGGGAAGGTGAAAATTAAACAAGTGAAATTACATTTGGTTTTTATTGGTGCTGTCCTCATAGCATGTATGCTCTTAAGCCATTGGGTGAAATTAGCTGTAGGAATAGGTTTTTTAACCAATACTCAGATTAATATATCTTATATGTTCCATTCGGTTATTTTGGGTTATTCAATTGCATTAAGCATTAGAATTAAAAAACACTGGATTATAAAGCTTATTACACCAATTATGCTATTTGTTGCTGTCAAATCTATCACTGCTATTGTTTTATTAAATATAAAATTCAAAATTGATCATAATGAAGTAAATGGTATCATAAATTATATCTTTTTAGACAATTGGATTTGGAACATCATATACTATCAATTCTTTTTAATGGCTATTCTATTGATTGTTTTTGATTTTATTATTACCCCTTTAAAAATAAAAAAGACGGTGGAGTAATTTGAGAGGTTTGATTGCCCCCTCACGAGCAAGGAAACAATGTATTCACTACAGGGCCGTTCAATACCATCCCTGTTTTACTAGGTGCCAGTTTTTTACCAAAACGGCTAGGGCAAAGGCCAACAACAAAAACTGTCACCTGGCTTGTTTTGCCACTCCTTTCGTTCATGCCAGCCATGGGACCCTTTCCTTTCCAGCATACCCTCCCTTCGCAGCCATAGCTGTCTGTAGTTAGGCTCGCCTTGCGGCCAGAGGCAGTCACTGTTGGTTTGTTTTTAAAAGGTGTGTCTACACCAGTCCTGCTCTAAAATCCAACAGGGCTGTCTGCCAATGGTACTCGCAAAAGAAGACTGTTATTTTTGTCAAAAGAAAGTAGTAGCATAAGGACAGTATCATCAAGGCGGTCGGGGGCAAGGTGTACAAGAGGATGAACCTCGGGTGAAAGCTCGAGCAATGTGCTGGCGATCTACAAAGGCCAACAGGTAAGCGAACAACCCGTGTACGGTAGCAGTCGGGTAGAGCTGTTTAGACGCTCCATCCAACCGGAAGGACAAGCAGAAGAGAGCCAGCCCCAGGCCGGAGAGCTGGTTTTGGGCCACCGTCAGTACGAACGTAAAAACTCTTCAAGGTTTCTTAATTAAATGCTGCTTAGTTTTAGCACAGGCTTGGTTTTTCAAACCTTGAAGAGTTGAAATCGGCAATTTGATAGAAGGCATCGAATGGACGGTGTACAGCAAGGTGGCCAAGGTGGTGAAAGGGGAAGACTTTACCGAATACCGCTATGATGCCTCGGGCAACCGGGTGTACAAGGGAGTGAAAGTAGGCACAACCACCAAGGTGACCCACTATGTACGGGGGCTTCGGATGAAATCTCGGGTGAAGCTCGGGAGAAACCTCGGGCAATGTAATGGCCAAACAGGTAAGCGAACAACCGGTCTACGGCAGCAGCCGGGTAGGGCTGTTCAGACGCTCCATCCAACCGGAAGGACAGCCGGCAGCCAGCCAACCCCAGGCCGGAGAGCTGGCCGTGGGCCATCGCCAGTATGAGCTGAGCAATCACCTTGGGGCAGACGCCTAGTCCAACGTTTTAGCCACGATCACCGACCGGGTGAAATACAAGGACAACCGCCGGGCCTCCGAAGTGTTAAGTGCCTCGGACTATTTCCAACTAGCCGTCCGCCCTTTGGCAAACAAATGGCCGGGCGGAACTACTCGGATGAGAACTACCGCTACGGCTTTAACGGCAAGGAAAACGACAAGGACTTCGGCAACCAGCACCTGATCCAGGATTACGGCTTCCGCCTGTACAACCCGGAGATTGGGAAGTTTTTGTCCGTGGATCCGTTGACTGCTGATTATCCAAGCTGGTCTCCTTATCCATTTGCGATGAACCGGGTGATTGATGGAATCGACTTGGATGGGAAGGAGTTTTTGGGAGTTGGGTTCCTAATTGAGGATTTATCCAAAGGATTAACAAAAATTGGCCTTCAAAGAACAGCTGGCTTTGTAGAATCATATGGTCATAGTTTGATCATTGATCCTATTTACAGAACTTATACTCAAGTAAAAAATGTAGAAGCTGAAAAAACACTAGGAGGAAGAACATGGGCCATTACAAAATCGATTGACCCAACTGGATTAACTGCTCTACCTGACTTATATAAGTCAGGAGAAAAGGCTTTTGTTGAAGGAGATCCCTATACACAAGGTCAACTATTAGGGATGCTTCCCGGATTATATGGAGGGTTTAAGTCTTTTAATAAATTCAAAACAGGAAGTAAAGGTATTGTTAGAAAACCTCGCCAAAGAATAAGAAATAAGATACATCATGATGTTCAAGGCAACCCAAAAGGGGGACCAATAGATGGAATAGAGGGAGTTACACCTTATTGGAAATTAAAAATCGAGATTAAAAATGGTAAACCTTTATCTGGTAAATATGATTATGTTGTAACAGAATCTGGGGAACTTAGAATTGGAAAAGGTCATGATTTCTTATCAGGAAATGCAAAATATGTTGAAGCTGCAGGAAATGTTAAAATTCGTAATGGGAAAATAACCTCACATGGAAATGATACAGGTCATTTTCAAACTTCACTATCAGAACTTGAAATTAATCAAAAAATATAAGTACATGACAAAAAAATAAAGGCAAGCCATCAATATGTTATTTTTGAGTTACCACACCTAAAAATAATAAAGATGGCAAGCCAGTATAAAGATAAAACATTAGTGGAAATTTTACAGGAAGAATTAAAAGGAAATAAAGCTCGTATGACTTTGCTAAGCTACCTGGTGG
>NZ_JBDKWZ010000015.1:0-178899 GCF_039710355.1 Rapidithrix thailandica
CTGCTCATCCCTGGAAAAAATCACCAGTCGTCTTACTTCTGGCCACCGTTCCAAAATGGTCTTTGTCAATGCTTTGCCCAAAGAACCAGTTCCCCCAGTAATTAATATCGATTTGCCGTTTAAACAGTTCATACTTTAATTTTTATGCTTACCTTATATAATTTAGTTTCTATCAATCAACTTAATTTGGGCCAATAAAACTATTTGATTGTATCATTTAAATATGCTTTTGCTTAACTTTAGATTATTTAATCTGATTAAGAGTTTTTAAACAATTTCTTTATTGTATCTAACAGTTTCTTTTGTCCTGTATCTTCATCATAATAACCAGATGCGTAACCATTATAATACCCTCCATATTTGACATGACTTGTTAAATCGTTAAATATTAAAGCTAGATTGCAAAACTTCTTAGCTTTATGCGCTTTATCCAAATCTTGCAAAAAATGTACTTTTGAATAACTTTGTCGAATTACATATAAGTTAATATCAATATATTTATTTAGAGTAAAATAATCAGAAACTAGCCCTACTGGGGGAGCGTCAATAATTATATAGTCATAGACTTCTGTTAATTGATTAATTAGCCCTTCCATTTTATATGAGTCTAAGAGCTCGGCTGGATTAGGTGGTATTGGACCACTACTTATCATATCCAAATTTTCCACATTTGTTTCTTGAATAATTTCTTCTAGAGAGGCATTATGAATTAAATAATTACTTAAACCTATTTGCTTTGAGACATTAAAATACTCAACTAACATTGGTTTACGTAAATCAGCTCCTATAATAATTGTTTTTTTCCCTGAAAGGGCAATAATCGTACTTAAATTAGATGCACAAAATGTCTTACCTTCCCCACTGATTGTAGAAGTAAATCCAATTACTTTATAGGATTTATCTGGTGTCATATACTGAAGGTTTAAGCGTAATGCTCTAAATGACTCCGCTAAGATAGATTTAGGAGAGTTAATAATTATAGAAGTGTTATTTTGCTTATGTATTATAGAGCCTAGTAAGGGTACGTTCGTATTTTTTTCTATTTGGTCTATCGTTTCAATTTTATCATTGAAATATTCTTTAATAAAAATTATTCCTATAGGTATTAATAAGCCTAAAAAGAAGGAAAATACATAAATTTTCTGCTTTTTAGGAGAAATAGGTTCTTGGCTTTTTGGTCGTGCCTTATCTAAAATTTTATTGTCAGAGGTATTTGAGGCTTTTGCTATTCCAGCTTCAGCTTTTTTCTCTAAAAGATAATTGTAAAGATTATCACTTAAATTGAATTTTCTTTGGAGCTGAACAAGGCTTCTTTCCTTTTTAGGAAGCTTATTAATTGTAGATTGAACTGTTACTATTCTTTGTTCAATATTTTTTAAAGCAATTTTAGACGTTTGGAGTATATTTCTTACATTCTCTACTAATATGCTTTTTGCATTAGAAATTTGTAAGTTTAAGCGTTGTAAAGTGTAATCTTTCTCTGTGACAGAATATGCTAATGCGATTTTTTCAGAGTAAAGTTTTTTTAGTTCTAAAATTAGTTCATTTAATAGGGGGTCATTGATTCCCAGGGAAGTTGGAGCAATAATGTTCTTGAGGTTTATATTCTGTTGTAAATATTTAAGTAAGTAATTGTAGTACTTATCATTTACTTCAAGTACGGCTTTTTCTGTTTCTAGCTTTTCTAATTGACTTAGAGCATTTTCAGCCATTAAACTTATATCAATGATTTTCTCTTTTCTCCTAAAAGTTTCTAACTGCTCTTCAATATCTTGTAATGAATCTGTAATTTGTATTAATTGTTGATTAATAAAGTCAATAGTGCTACCTGCTATTATATTTTTTTCTTCAACTTCTCTCTTAATATAAACATCACATAGCGAGTTTAAAAAATTTTTCTCTTTTTCAACGATATGCCCTTCTATACTAAGTTCTAATATGGATGACTCTTTATCAGTTGGAGATATTTTTAATCTTTTACGATAATCTTCTGTTAACTTATTTAAGTTATTAACTGTGAAATATAACTCTTCATCTGAATTGATTTTTTCTTTCGACCGAGATATAATAAGAGTATCAGAGTTAATGATAATTGGCGTTTCAAATGAATATGAAGATAAAAGAGGAAATGACAATTTATTTTTTTCAAAAGGAATAAGTTTAATTTTATCATTATTCGTTAATTCTATAGAAAAAGATAAATTATCTAAAGAATTATTATCGGTCAATAATGCAATTATATAAGGAGATTTTCTATACATCTCACTTGTTTTGACTGAACCTTTGGCAAAATAACTAATTTTAAAGTCAAGCTCTTTAATAGTTCTATGTACTAAAGTAAAAGAAGAAAGAATACCTATTTCATTACTTATATTTCTTTGACTCTTAAAGAGGTCAAGACCTTCCAAAAAATCCCCACCCAATCCACTTTTACCTTCGTCTTTTACTAAAATTGTAGCATGTACACTGTAGACAGATTTGGAGTAGCGGTTATAAATAAATGCTAAAGTTATAAATAAAGGAATACTAACTGCAAAGTAATACCAGCGGTTAATAATTTTATTGATAATGTCTCTGGTATTGATTGTTTCTTCTGCCTCAATGATAATTTCTTCCTGCTTATTCACGACTTATTTTACAATTAGGTTAATAGCAACTAAAAGTACTGAAACTGCTGAAAGAATTACACTTGCTGTTCGAGTGTTGATGTTAAATGCTTTGGCCTTTAATGGTTCTACATATATGACATCATTAGGCTGTAAGTGATAATACTCAGAATAAACAATTTCAGGGTCCTTTAAATCTAGATATTTGGTATAAGTACCTATTTCTTTTTCTCGGATGATTTTGATTTTTCTATTTGCAAAATCAGTCACATCAGCAGCATTGGCTAATGCCTGGAATAAAGTGAATTTTTCCTCATAAATATACTGTACTCCTGGTTTATTGACTTCTCCAAGCACAGAGATTTTATAATTTGCAAGTTTTACATTTATTGAGGCAAACTTCAAGTATTCTCTTAATTGAGGAGCAATTTCCCTTTCTATTTCTTTTGTAGTTTTACCTTGAACACTTATTTCTCCAATGATGGGGAGTTCTATTTTTCCAGAGTCACTAACGATGTAACCTTGAGAGAAAAAATAGGCAGGGTTAGGTTGAATACTAGTGAAAGAGGTCTCATCTTGCCTGCGAAAAAACTGAGAAGTAGTAGTTTCCAGGTTATTCAACTTAATAGAGAGAATATCCCCTGAGCTTATTCTATAAGTGGATATTGAAAGGGAGGGGTATTCTTTACCTGGGTCATTTTGTAACATTAACAGGTTTTTATGTTTAACACAAGAAGTACATAAAATAATTACCAATACAAAGGGTAGAAAAATTTTGTAATTTTTCAAGACTGTTTAGTTTAGTTTTTATATTCTCTTTCTAATATTAATTATAAACGACTGTCTACTTGGGTTTTATCAAGGATAGACTTGACATCAAATATGACGGCACTTTCTGCTTTATATTTTTCTAAATCTAATTGTAAAAATTCATTATGAGAGACGGCTAATACAATGGCAGAGTAGTTTTTATTGGGCTGATCAATCAACTCAATACCATATTCCTCCCTCACTTCTTCTTTGTCTGCCCATGGATCATATACATCTACATTGATATTGAACTGTTGTAGTTCTTCTACGATATCGATTGCTCTTGAATTTCGAATATCAGGACAGTTTTCCTTAAAAGTAATACCCAACATGAGAACATTGGTACCATGCACACTATGGTTTTTTTTAATTAATAACTTCACCACTTTGCTTCCAATAAAGGCTCCCATATTGTCATTGATGCGTCTCCCGCTTAAAATGACTTGAGGGTGGTAACCTAATTCTTCTGCCTTATGGGTTAAGTAATATGGATCTACTCCAATACAATGCCCTCCTACAAGACCTGGGCGGAAGGGTAAGAAATTCCATTTGGTACCGGCAGCTTGAAGAACTTCTTGAGTATCAACTCCAATTTTGTCAAAAATTAACGCCAACTCATTTACAAATGCAATGTTGATGTCTCGTTGACAGTTTTCTATAACTTTTGCAGCTTCTGCTACCTTCAATGATGAGGCTTTATAAGTTCCTGCTACAATGATAGATTTATATAATTGATCTACTCGTTCCGCTATTTCAGGAGTAGAACCTGAAGTTACTTTTTTGATTTTGGTAACCGTATGTTCTTTATCCCCTGGATTGATTCTCTCTGGAGAGTATCCACAGAAAAAGTCCTCATTGTATTTTAAACCACTAACTTCTTCTAAAACCGGAACACAATCTTCTTCAGTTGCCCCTGGATATACAGTAGACTCATAAATCACAATATCACCTTCTTTCAATACTTTTCCTACCGTTTTGGAGGCACTGATAAGTGGTGTTAGGTCTGGTCGTTTATTTTTATTAATAGGAGTAGGAACAGTGACAATATATATGTTTGCTTTTGCCAGTTCTTCTAGTTGATTGGTGAAGCTAAGTTGTGAAGATGATTTTAAATTTTCTGAATCCACTTCCAAAGTCCGGTCCACACCTTTGGATAATTCCTGAATTCTTGTTTCATTTATATCAAAGCCAATAGTAGGGTATTTTTTACCAAACTCTACTGCAAGTGGTAGTCCTACATAACCCAAGCCGATAATTGCTATAGTATCCAAGGTTAATTGTGATTTAAGATTAAAAAAGTATAGTCAATTAAAAAGTGAAATTTATTTTACTGAACTGAAGCGCAATTATATCTGATATCCATAAAATTCACAAAGGACAAAAGGTTAAATATGTGAAATGTTCATGTAAGTTCTTTAAAAAATTCAACTTATTGAGTGTTATGGATAGTTTCTCCTTTTTACATTTTTTTATGAGTGATTTTGTTTTTGATAATACTTTATAGCAATCCTTAGACCATCTTCAAATGTAAAAGCTGGTTTATAGCCTATAAGTTCTTCAGCTCTTGTAATATCTGCTAAGCTATTTCTTACATCTCCTTGTCTTGGAGGATGATGTATTAGTGGAATATCTACATTTAATAAAATGCTGATTTTTTCAACGAGTTGTAATATTGATGTAGACTTATTATTTCCAATATTTAAGATTGAACCAGGGAGAAGTGGATGTGTGGAAAATAAGGCCTTAATGTTGGCTTGTACCACATTTTCTATAAAAGTAAAATCTCGAGCCTGCTTACCATCTCCAAATATTTTTGGTGATTGATTTGTCAGAAGGGCTTTGGCAAAAAGTGGGATGACTGCGGAGTAAGCTAAATTAGGGTTTTGTTTTGGACCAAATACATTGAAGTAACGGAATCCAACAGTTTCGAATCCATAACTTTTATAAAAGACTTCACCATATAATTCTCCAGTATATTTACTAACTGCATATGGTGATAAGGGTTTTCCAATATTTTCTTCTTTTTTAGGCAAAGACGGGTGATCCCCATATACTGAAGAGGAAGAGGCGTAAACCATCCTTTTGATACCTTGTTCTTTTGCAGCATTAAGCATATTAAGAAAACCGGTCACATTTGCTTCATTGGTTGCAATAGGATTAGTTATACTTCTTGGGACAGAACCAAGGGCTGCTTGATGAGAAACGTAATCAATATCTTTGCAGGCTTTAAGGCATGTTTTATAATCTACAATATCACCTTGTATAAACTCAAAGTTGGGTTTATTAAAAAACTCTTTGATATTTTCTTGAAACCCATTAGAAAGGTTGTCCAATACAACAACACGATTTGCCTTGTGTTTTATCAGATACTCGACCAAATTAGATCCAATAAACCCTGCACCACCTGTTATTAAAAAGGAGTATTGACTTAATTTTTCTTGGTGATATTGAATGTCAAACATGAATACTAGGAATATAAAAGTTAGCTTATAAATACTAGACGTTAAAAAGGGTGTGGTTTAGTGCTGGTTAAAAAAGCCATTTCAAAATGGAATTCGTCAAACCAGGATAATCAGGTCTCGAAAACGGGATAAATAAAGAAGGAAATTTCTTAATAATTCTTATTTAGATCCTATAAATCCCGGAAAGTTCCGCTTGCATTATTTTTTCATTTTTTTTACGATGTTCTCGAAACTTTCCGGGGAAACGGAACTGCCCGGCTACCGTTCCACAATCCGGCTCCAGTCCACTTGCTCATACACCTGCTGAATTCCTTCGGCCAACCCGATGGAAGGATGCCAGCCAAAGCTTTTTAATTTCGACACGTCCATCAGCTTTCGGGGTGTTCCGTCCGGCTTGGAAGTATCAAACCGAAGCTCCCCGGTATAGCCAACTATTTTTTTGATCATCAATGCCAGTTCTTTGATCGGCAGGTCTTCTCCCGTTCCCACATTCACCAACTCCGGCTCGCTATAATGCTCCATCAAAAACAGGCTGGCAGCGGCCAAATCCTCCACATGCAAAAACTCCCGCTTGGGAGAGCCTGTCCCCCATATTTCCACAAAGGCTTTGCCCTCTACTTTGGCTGTATGGAACTTCCTCAGCAAAGCGGGGAGCACATGGGAATTTTGCAAGTCGTAATTGTCGTTAGGCCCGTACAGGTTGGTGGGCATGGCCGAAATAAAATCGCAACCGTATTGACTGCGATAGGCCTCACACATCTTGATCCCGGCAATTTTGGCGATGGCATAGGGTTCGTTGGTCGGTTCTAACAAGCCGGTGAGTAAATATTCTTCTTTCAAGGGCTGAGGCGCCAGTTTGGGATAGATACAAGAAGAACCCAAAAACAACAATTTCTTCACTCCATTCAGATAACTCTGATGAATTACATTGTTCTGAATCATCAGGTTGTCATAAAGAAACTCTGCCCGGTAGGTGTTGTTGGCTTGAATGCCACCTACTTTGGCCGCAGCCAAAAACACATAATCCGGCTTTTCTTGAGCGAAAAAATCCGTGACGGCTTGTTGCTTGCGCAAGTCCAACTCTTTGGAGGTGCGCAATACCAAATTTTCATATCCCTCCTTTTGCAACTTCCGGGCAATAGCAGAGCCGACCATCCCCCGGTGGCCGGCAATATAGATCTTTGCGTTTTTTTCCATTACTCGTTGTAGTTCAAAATGGTATGTCCTCCTTGTTGCAGGTAGCGGTCTTTCTTAAAGAGCTCCACATCTGCGTTGACCATGTCCTTCACCAAGGCCGGCAAATCGTACTTGGGTTTCCAGCCGATTTTCTCCTTCAGTTTTGAACAATCCCCAATCAACAGTTCCACCTCGGTAGGCCGGAAATACCTGGGGTCTACCGCAACTACCTCCGTACCGGCTTTCAATTGGTATTCCGGGTGATTGCATTTGACTACCTTGGCCACTTCTTCGGTACCTTCACCGGAAAATTCCACTTCAATACCCAGCTCCTCAAAACTCATTTTCACAAAATCACGGATACGGGTGGTTACGCCTGTGGCTACCACATAGTCTTCGGCTTGTTCCTGCTGCATGATCAACCACATCGCCTCCACATAGTCTTTGGCATGGCCCCAATCCCGCTGGGCATCCAGGTTGCCCAGGTAGATTTTTTCTTGCAAGCCCAAGGCAATCCGGGCCACTCCCCGGGTGATCTTCCGGGTCACAAAGGTTTCGCCCCGTAAAGGAGATTCGTGATTAAACAAAATTCCATTGATGGCATACATATTATAGGCTTCCCGGTAGTTGACCGTAATCCAGTAACCGTACAGTTTGGCCACCGCATACGGAGAACGGGGGTAAAAAGGCGTTTTCTCCGATTGAGGCACCTCTTGTACCAAGCCGTAGAGTTCGGAGGTGGAAGCCTGATAGATTTTGGTTTTTTCTGTCAATCCCAGTATCCGGACGGCCTCCAGGATTCGCAGGGTCCCCAAGCCATCCGCATTGGCGGTATATTCCGGACTGTCAAAACTCACCTGTACATGGGACATGGCCCCCAGGTTATAGATTTCATCCGGTTGTACTTCTTGTACAATACGGATGATATTGGTCGAATCCGTCAGGTCTCCATAGTGCAAGGTAAACCGAACGTTTTCCTCGTGTGGGTCCTGATAGAGATGATCGATCCTATTGGTATTGAATAAGGAACTTCTTCGTTTGATACCGTGTACTTCATAGCCCTTTTCCAAGAGTAATTCGGCTAGATAAGCCCCGTCCTGTCCTGTAATTCCAGTGATAAGCGCTTTTTTCATTGAACTTTAAAAGTTAAAAAAGTTGATCTTCATAATAGTAACTTAACCGCAAAAATGGGAACTTGAATTTAAAAAAGATAATTTAATAGAGTTTTTATCTACTAGGTTAGTAATTTTTAATTCCAAAAATAGAATATTTAACATTTTGTAAATCACAAAATGTTACTTTGTACAATTAATACTTAATAGGATACAATTTTTGCTATGAACCTCATTCTTCAAAAGAAAAAAGAAAATATTTCGGAATATTTGATCAAGTTGTACCAAACGGAAGATTTGATCCGTTCGTATGAACTTGATCTGGACAGGATTTATGCGAATATCATTGTGCATCTTCCAGTGGAAGAAGAGGAGAAAATGGCTTTGAGGGCTTGGTATAAGGAACTGTTGGAGGAGATGAAGGAAAAAGGTCTGGAAGTGAAAGGACATGTGGCTGAGATTACCGACTTGCTACTTGCGTTGGAACAGCTGCATTTGGAATTGTATAAGTTGGATAAGAATTATAAGCCGGTCTATGAAAAGGCGGCAGAGGATATTCAAAAACATATAGATTTATCTGAGGGCTTAATTTCAAACCCTGTAGAAGTTTGTTTGAATACAGTATACGGGTACATGTTGTTAAGATTGGACGGGGGAGAGGTAGATGATGAATTAAACACCCGAATTCAGAATTTTGGAGAGGTGCTTTCGTATTTGAGTTACCGCTACAAGATTAAACAAACACTGGATTCTGTTAAATAAAAAATGTGTATAAATCATAAAAAAGCCTGTTTGGAAAACTCTAAACAGGCTTTTCTATGATTGACCAAATTTTCTTTACACATTCACTTTTTCCGGTTTCTCTTTTTTCAATTTATCATACCAATTGAATTTTAAAATCAAACTGGTGATAAAAAATATACCGAAGGCAATGATTGCCGGAGTGAAATCTTGAATTACAATATAAATAGGCATAACTACCAGTGAGGTTTGCCAAACCACTCCGGTTAAAATATTGAAACCATCTTGTTTGAAATGACTCTCCTTTTGAAATGTTGGGTCTTCAGCGAGGACTTTGTTGTGGATCGGTTTCCACCATCCCCAAGGTTGTATTTTACGATAGAAGTCTTTGAGCTCTTCTTCATCTTGTGGAGGGGTTGATAAGCTTCCGGCTATACATCCGATTAGAGAGATAAGCAGCATTATAGGGAAACGGGCCACATCTGCCGGTAACGGTATCATTGACACATCTAAATAGGGTAAGAACAAAGAGGCAATGATTCCTGCCAACATTCCCCAGAAATATCCATAGCCGTTCAATCTCCACCAATGCCACTTAAGTAAATTAGCCATGGCATATCCTCCAAACAGCGCGTTGACTATCCATTGGGTGATTTGGTTGATAGAGTCAGTTGCAAAACCAAAACCCACTCCGATTAACACGACCACCACTGTAGCCAGATAACTCATTCGCACATAGGTTTTGGCAGAGCCATGGGGGTTGATGTATTTTTTATAAATATCATTCACTAAATAAGCCGGGGCTGCATTGGTTGTAGCGGCTACAGTAGACATAAAGGCGGCTAATAATCCGGCTAATAATAAGCCGAGAAGTCCCACTGGAATGTAGTTTTGAATGACATAGGGCAGTACTAATTCGAAATCCACTTGATTGGTATCCGGATTCGTCAATACATCCAGCCCGATTTTATCCAAGCCTACAATCCCTAAAATTGCCACTCCCGTAATCAAAAAGTAACGAGGGAAAAACAGGACTAATGAAACAAAACCGCTCATCTTGGCCGCTTCCGCAGGACTTTTGGTGGACAGTACCCGTTGCATGTCATAATTAGGAGCTGGCCCTGCCATACTTACGAGAATTCCCTTAAAGACCATCATGCCAAAGAAAAGGGCGAACAGAGAGTAACCATCTTCTTGAACTTTCTGGTTAATTGCGGCTATGTCCCACTGAACATCCAGCTCCCAACCAAAAAACAAACTATACCAACCTTCAGGAACAATGGCACTTAATTGCTCCGGAGAGACGATGTTAATGGCAATAACTCCCACCGCAATGGAGGCGATGGTCATGATAATAAATTGTAGCACTTCGGTAAGTACAACACTGTACATTCCTCCTTTTACCACATAAATGGCAGTGATACTAATAAAGATTACTCCATAAATATTGGGGGTCATATGGATAGTACCAAAGGCCTCTGATTCGATTACTTTTGGCAAGAAAGTAAAGGCAAATTTACCGATTCCTTGAAACGCGTAGGCCAAAAAACCAATGACACTGACGATGGCAAATACAATTACGATGATGTTCGATAACCTAGCGGCAGGACCGTTGCCAAAGCGGGTTTGAATCCATTCCGCACCTGTCATTACATTGGACTTCCTTAGCCATCTTGATAAATATACCATTAAAAAGATTTGGTTGAAAATTGGCCAAAGCCATGGCAACCAAGCACTCTTTACACCATATACGAATAGTAAATACACCATCCACATGGTGCCGGTAATGTCAAACATCCCGGAGGCATTGGAGATACCCAAAGCATACCAGGGGATACTCTTTCCTCCTAAAAAGTAAGAATCCAGGTTTTTTGATGCCTTCTTTGAAATGATAAACCCGATCAAAATAGTGAGAGCCAGGTACAAAATAATTATACCTATATCGATAATATTTAATTGCATACTTTCTAGGAATTAACGGGTTGGAATTTTTAAATTTATAAGAAAATTAGCCGAAGCTTGAAAAAAGAGTGGATTACCCATTGAGGAGTGTCCGTATGGGGAATGAAGATTTCCTATTCCTAGAGCGGGAAGAGTTTGTTGATTGAACTTTTGCACTTTCATTTTTATGTTAGTTGGTCGTAAAATGAGATTTTTGCAGTTGTGAATATCGCTCATTTTATCGAATTTTAAGAAATTGTAAAGAATAAATTCCGGAAGATGAATTTAATTTAAACACATTTGATTAATAAAATTACTCACCTCTTAGCTTATAAGTTGAATATTTACACTGGTGTCATAATTAAAATACTAAACAGATGAAATTTGAAGAAATAATTAGCCGTATTATTGGTTTTGGTGCTTCGGGAGCAGCCCTGATCATCTTGATGGTAGGAATAGGGGATGGGCATTTTCCAAGTGAAATGTTTACAGCAGATATGATTTTAGGCAGTGTAGGTGGATTGGGTGTCTTTAATTCTATCCGCTTGAGAAAAAAACGAGATGAGATAAAAGTACTCAAATATTTGTCTTACAGCCATGGCAAAGCCACGGTTGCCGAATTAGTGGTGAATTTGAAGATGCCCATTGACCGAGTTAAGAAGGTGATTGAGCGCTTACAAAAACACGGAGTCATTGGCGTAGAAGTGGCGGACGATGGAGAAATGTTGTACTCTGTATCTAACAGTAGAACTTTCGAAGAAAAATTGCTCTCCGGTAAAGTGTGGTAAATACGGTTTCTTTTTTAAATCAAGAAAAAGGCGTACTTGAAGGTTTTTCCTCATGTACGCCTTTTTATTCTAATGCTTCTTCAAGGAATCTTACTGAAGATTTTCTCTTTTGGCCTTAAATTCAGACCCCTCTTTCCACTTCGGAAAAGTTTTTTCATGGGCTAGCTTTAAGCCGATTTCATAATACAACTGAGCATCTTGAACCAGGCCGCTCATGTCCCAAGTGGTAGAGTTGAATTCGTCACTCGGGCGATGGTATCGGGTAGCGGTAAATTCCTGGTGCTTTTCCATCGCATAGTCCTTCCCTTTTTCCAAATGATCATATCCTCCCTTTCCATATAGAGCCGGAATGCCGATTTTAGCAAAGTTGAAATGGTCTGACCGGAAAAAATAACCCTTTTCGGGACTTTGATCCGGTAAAATATAACGCCCTTGTTTTTGAGCTGCTTCCGCTGCATATTCATCCAGTTCGGAGTGACCGTAACCCGTAATGGTAAAATCTTTCATTGCTCCGTTTGGATTCATAGCATCAATGTTCAAATTAGCTACAGTTTTCTCCGGTGGGAATAGAGGATGTTGAGCATAATAAGCAGAACCCAATAAACCTTGTTCTTCAGCTGTTACCATCAAAAATACAAGGGAGCGTTTGTTTTTCTCTTTTTGTTGAGAAAAGGCATTTGCTATGGCCATAATACTGGCCGTACCGGAAGCATTATCCACCGCACCGTTGTAAATAGAATCTCCGTCTACGGCCGTACCAACGCCCAAGTGATCCCAGTGGGCCGTGTAGATAATGTATTCATCTTTTAGTTCTGTTCCGGGGAGCATGGCCACTACATTTTGAGAGAGGTCTTTTTTAAAGGTGTTTTTCAAAGACGTAGAGGCGTGTAGCCCCAACGATACCGGTTTGAAACCTTTGTTGCGGGCTTTGCGGGTAATATTACCCAATTCCGTTGGAGACATTTTGAATAATTTGGAAGCAGTCTCTAAAGTGATCCATCCTTGCAGTGCGCACTTGGATTGATTTCCATCAGTTGATTGCAATTGTAATTTTGCACCGGACCATGAGTTTTGTACGACTGTCCAAGGGTATCCGGCGGGACCGGTTTCATGAATAATCAATACGGCTTCGGCTCCTTGCCGGGCGGCCTCTTCATATTTATACGTCCAGCGACCGTAGTAGGTCATAGTGTTTCCTTTAAACAACGTGCTGTCAGTAGTACCAAACCCAGGATCATTGACCATGACTACAGCTGTTTTTCCTTTCATATCGATGCCTTCGTAGTCATTCCAGCCGTATTCGGGCGCGACAATACCAAAACCGCAAAACACCAATTCTGATGCTTCCAGAGAAATATCTTCCTGCTCCCTTTCTGAGAAAACTATATAATCTTTCCCTCCTTCCAGTTCGAGGCTTTCTTCTGAACCGGTACCTGTGACGGTCATGGAAGGGGCCGGATGTCCTGAAATTTCCACCAAAGGGACTTCCTGAAAATAACTTTCACCGTTGGCAGGCTGTAGTCCCATTTCCTCAAACGCTTCTTTTATAAAAGCAATGGTTTTGGTTTCACCTTCGGTAAAGGGTTTTCTTCCTTGAAATTCATCCGATGCCAGAGGTTCCAGGTATTGGGTAATATCTTCTGCTTTGATTTGAATAATTGCCTGTTGCTCGCTTGTAGGAGTGCAATACTGCAAAAATGCACAACAAGTAGCAATCATGAAGGAGTGGATAATGCGTGAGTGATGTAGTATCATGTCAATGTTTTTTATTGGTAATGCTATTAATAATAAGGAATGTATAAGATTTTTGGTAGTTTTCAAAGATATGATAGAAGGGTAAGTGAAATTGGACAATTGAAGTAACAGGTATTATTACTTTATTGTGGTGGAGCGGATATCTGAATTGAAAATAGGGAGGGTTAGAAAAATATGCTTTCCAACCCTCAAAATATGGTTGTTACATCCGCTCCGGAACCTCGGTTCCCAGAAGTTTCATTGCCTTTTCAATGGTTTTGGCTACTTCTTTGGACAAGGCTACGCGGAAGCTCTTAATGGCCTCGTCTTGCTCGCCAAAAATTGGCAGTTCAGCATAAAATTTACTGTATGCCTTCGATAACTCATAGGCGTAATTGGCGATAATCGAAGGGGCATATTCTCTACCGGCTTCTTGTATTTTTTCAGGGTATTTACTCAACAGATCGATCACATCTACCTCAATACCGTGTAACTGCTCAACGGATTGAAAGGCCGCCGGGCTATAGTCGATTTGATCGCGCTCTGCTTTGCGGACAATCGCACATATTTTGGCATGATTGTACTGAATATACACACCTGTATTTCCTTGGAAATCAACAGACTCTTGAGGGTTAAACAGGATGCGTTTTTTAGGGTCTACACGCAATAAATAATATTTTAAGGCGCCTAATGCCAGCATGCGGTACAAAGCCTGCGCTTCTTCATTATCAAATTCTTCTATTTTTCCTAATGTGGCAGTCCGCTCTTTGGCCGTGTCAATCATTTCAAAAATTAAGTCATCCGCATCGACTACGGTTCCTTCCCGCGACTTCATTTTACCACTAGGTAAATCTACCATACCGTATGACAAGTGGTAAATTCCCTCTGCGTACTCACGGTCCAGTTTTTTCATGATGATACTCAAGACCTTGAAGTGGTAATCTTGCTCATTACCTACTACATAGATGGATTTTGTCATGTCCCAATCTTTAAACTTAAGATCGGCTGTCCCCATGTCCTGAGTCATATATACGGAAGTCCCGTCTCCTCGAAGCAAAAGCTTTTCATCCAGCCCTTCCTCTGACAAATCCACCCAAACCGAATTATCTTCTTTTTGATAAAAGACACCTTTTTGCTGGCCTTCCTCTACAATGTCTTTTCCTAGTAAATAGGTGTTGGATTCATAGTAGTATTTGTCAAAGGTGACCCCCATTAACTTATAAGAAAAATCAAAGCCATCGTATACCCAGCTGTTCATCTTTTTCCACAAAGTCACGGTTGCTTCATCACCTTGTTCCCATTTGCGCAAGGTATCTTGAGCTTCTTTTAGAATAGGCGCTTCTTTTTCAGCTTTTGCCTTTAGTTCTTTTTCTGGAATACCCGGATTTTCAGCTTTATACTGTTCCAGTAATTCGGCGATTTCTTTTTTGTATTCCTGGTCAAATTTTACATAAAAATCACCAACCAGCTTGTCTCCTTTACGCCCTGGTGTAGGGGTTTCCCCATTACCGAATTTTTTATAAGCTACCATGGATTTACAGATGTGAATCCCCCGGTCATTTACCAGGTTGACTTTGAGTACATCGTATCCGTTGGCTGCCAGGATTTGGGAGACAGAATACCCTAAAAAGTTATTTCGTAAGTGGCCTAAGTGAAGGGGTTTGTTGGTATTTGGCGAAGAATACTCTACCATTACCTTTTCCCCATTGGCCGGGAAAAAGCCAAAATTCGTATCTTGAGTAATTTGAGAAAAGAGTTTCACCCAGGTTTGTTCAGAAATGCAAAGGTTTAAAAAGCCTTTTACTACATTAAAATCCGTTACTAAATCCAGGTTTTTTACTAAATATTCACCTAACAGTTGACCGGTTTCTTCCGGTTTTTTGCGGGTAAGTTTTAAATAAGGGAAGATGACAAATGTGACACTTCCTTCAAAATCTTTACGGGTAGGTTGTAATTGTATATCTTCAGCAGCTACAGTAGCTTCAAACAACTCTGTAAATGCCTGACTAATGCTTTCTTTTATTTTTTTCTCAAAATCCATAATTCTCAGTATACCTTATTCTATAAGGTTGCAAAATTAATGAATTAATGGAGAAAGTATATACGAGGATCGGAGAAACAGTGATATGGGATTAGGGATTAGAAGTTTTTTCAGGCAAAGTGAGGAATTTAATATTTTACTTACTGAAGTGATTTAAACTTATAGTTTTTGACCGAAAATGGAATCAAAATCGGCTCATCAAGGCACTTTTTGAAAAGAATAGCCAAAGCTATTGTTGAGAAAAGTAACACAGAAGAGACGTTTTTGAAACATTTTTTAGGAAAAAGAAAAAGTTTAATTCACTTCACTCCTAATACCTAATCCCCTTTGTTTTTTTACAATGAATAGAAATCTATTGCATTTTGGGCCAGCACGGCTTTTTTAGAGGCTTCATCGGGTAGGTATTCTTCTACGATAGGCATGACTTCACCGTATTCCCCCGCTAACCGGCAAACCGGCCAGTCAGAACCGGTCATCAGCCGCTTACTGCCAAAAGCTTCAAAAGCCACATCCAAATAAGGTTTGAAGTCTTCAGGTTTCCAATTTTCCCAGGAAGCTTCGGTCACCATACCACTTAATTTACAATATACATTTTCATACTTGGCCAGTTCAGTAATTTCATCTTTCCAAGGTTGGATTTTTTGATTCTTAATAAAAGGCTTAGCCAAGTGGTTGATGACAAATTTGTGTTCCGGAAACTTTTGAACGAATTCCAGAGCCACTTTCAAATGTTTGGGAAAAATCAATATATCATAAGTGAGGTCGAAATTTTTTAACTTTTCAATTCCTCTTAAAAAATCCTTTCGAAGGAGAAATTGATCATCCGGCTCATCTTGAACGATGTGGCGAATACCTTTAAACTTGGGATGTTGAGTATAATGTGCCAAGCGGTCTTCTATATTTTCTGCCTGTAAATCCAACCAACCTACGACTCCTTTTATAAATTCGTTTTGCTCGGCAAGGCCCAGTAAAAAATCCGTTTCAGCTTCTGTTTGGCTAGCTTGTACGGACACTACTCCGGTATATCCCGACTTTTTGATTTCGGTTTCCAAATCTTCCGGTAAGTAGTCTCTTTTCAGTATTTGTAATTCTTCCGTGATCCAACTGTGGGCTACCGGTGAATATTTCCAAAAATGGTGGTGCGCATCAATTTTTTGCATAGTGTAAGAATTTTCAATTTTTCGATCTTAAAAAACGAAGTTTAAAGATACGGAAAGAAGTGCAGTATTTTATAGCAGTATTTTGTCATATTCTATACCTTATTATATATTTCATAAAGTGACGAGAATTTTAAATGCCATCTCAAATTCTTTTTTATTATTTGTATTCCCCCTTCATTCTCCTTCTTACTTTTGTGATACATCGTTAAAACCCATTTCCAATGAACCCCTATTTAACCTTAAGTGAAGAAGTAGAAACAGCCTTGAATGAGGGATATCCTGTAGTGGCTTTGGAGTCCACCATTATTGCGCATGGTATGCCCTATCCCGACAATGTACAAACTGCATTAAATGTGGAGCAGATTATCCGGGAGGAGGGGGCGATACCTGCTACCATTGCGATTATTAACGGACAATTGATAGTCGGGCTTAACAAGGAACAACTGGAATGGGTAGCTCAAGCACCGGAAGTGATCAAAGTAAGCCGAAGAGACTTGCCTTGGATAGTTGCTCAAAAGAAACATGGGGCGACTACGGTGGCTTCCACCATGATTATTGCCGAAATGGCCGGAATACAAGTATTTGTGACAGGAGGAATAGGGGGAGTGCATCGGGGGGCTACGGAAACCTTGGATATTTCAGCGGATTTAACAGAATTGGCCAGGACCAATGTTGCTGTGGTCAGTGCCGGAGCAAAATCCATACTGGACTTAGCCTTGACGTTAGAATACTTGGAAACTTGGGGAGTGCCTGTGATCGGCTACCAAACGGAAGAGTTTCCCGCTTTTTATACAAGAAACAGTGGTTTGCCGGTCGATTATCAGGTAAACTCATTAGCTGAACTGGCAAGCTTGATCCAAACCAAATGGGAATTAGGCTTGAAAGGAGGGGTGGTAGTGGCAAACCCGATTCCTGAGGAATATCAACTCGATCCGGCTCTGATTCAACAGGTTATTGAGGCCGCTTTACAAGAAGCCCGTCAGTTGGGTGTTAAGGGGAAGTTACTCACACCATTTTTATTGGATAAGATTAAACAAATTACCCATGGAAAAAGCTTGGAGGCGAATGTGAATTTGGTTTATAATAATGCAAAAATAGGTGCGGGCTTGGCTGTAAATATGAATTTAATTAATTGATATTCAGTATTTTGTATCTATGTAACATTAAGTTAATATATCAGACATGTAAAGTTCATCTTAAGTTAACACTAAAATCGATCCTTCCATATACCTTCGTGTGTTGAACAATCAGAAAGCGAAAACAATACCTAGATTCATATGTCTGAAATTTTGTTAGAGAAACCAACAACCACTCCTGTTAAACTTAATAAATGGTCGGTTGTACTGAGCATTGTGAAAGTATTAGCAGTCTTGTTCTTTTTCTTAGTTTCGTTAGAGCTGATGAGTGGAGGATTTAAGCTCCTTGGAAAAGATACTGCAAAGTACATTATTTCAATTACCACCAATCCTTTCATTAGTTTATTTATCGGTTTGTTAGCTACGGCTATTATTCAAAGTAGTTCTACTACTACTTCTATGATCGTAGCCATTGTAGCAGCAGGTACTCTTACTTTAGAAAATGCAATTCCCATGATCATGGGAGCAAATATCGGTACGAGTGTGACAAGTACCATCGTCTCTTTAGGGCATATCACCCGGAAAGATGAGTATAGCCGGGCCGTTTCGGCAGCTACCGTACACGATTTCTTCAATATTATCGTGGTATCAGTGCTTTTCCCTTTGAATTATTTTACAGGAGCCATAGAAAATATGGCGCATCTGATTGCAGGGGGCTTTATCTCTGTAGGTAGCGAAAGTTCAGGCAGCTTCTTTAGCATTTTAGGTGCTACCACTAAACCGACAGCACATTTTGTCATGGACTTATTTTCTAAAAATGGTCTGCTTGTAATTGCAGTGGCTTTAGTCCTGTTATTCATCTCGTTGAGAAGCTTTACCGTGATCATGCGACAAATACTGGACGGACACTTAAAAGAGAAAGTCGAGACCGCAGTATTTGGCAACCCGTTCAAGTCTGTCCTTTGGGGTTCAATGATCACCGCAGGAGTGCAGTCCAGTTCTGTGACGACTTCTTTAACGGTACCTTTGGTAGCTACAGATAAAATCTCTTTACAAAAAGCCTTTCCATTCTTGCTAGGAGCAAATATTGGTACTACCATTACCGCCTTAATTGCATCCATAGGAAAATCAGAAGCTGCGATTAGCATTGCCTTGTGTCACTTCCTGTTTAACCTCTTGGGCGTACTGTTGGTGATGGGGATCCCTATGTTTAGAAGGTTACCTGTGTGGTTGGCTACTCAATTAGGCCTTAAAACTTTGAAATACCGGGTAGTAGGATTGGCATATGTGGTGACGGTTTTCTTCCTGATACCATTTGCCTTGATCTATTTTACCTCTTAAAATAAAGAAACACACTATTGTGATAAGCCGGAAACTGTTATGGTTTCCGGCTTTTTTTGTATATCCACTCAAAGTAAAGTACAGACCCTGCTTTATTTTTTCCGCCTTCAAAATACATAGGTTCTTCGTGATTCCTTTTTACCTTTGTCGATACGATCCTATAAACCTCTCTTCCGGGTAAGTGCTTTGTACAGGTTTTCTATGGAAAAATGCTTTGCGATTCCTTTTTAAGATCTGAGAAGGTAGAAAGAAGTTGTTGGCACTTGTCTGCTTAAAGGTGGATGTAGGGTGATTTCGTTATAAAATAAAAGTCGAGCATATATGTATCTGATATTCGATACCGAAACTACTGGTTTACCCGTCAATTGGAAAGCCCCCTATACCGACCTGGAAAATTGGCCCAGGCTGGTGCAATTAGCTTACCAATTGCATGACAAAAACGGTAATCTTTTAAAGGCTAAGAATATAATTGTTAAGCCTGAAGGTTTCACGATTCCCTTTAATGCCGAAAAGGTTCACGGAATTTCCACAGAGCGGGCGCTGAAAGAGGGAAGGCCGTTGAAAGAAGTAATGGAGGAGTTTGCCAAGGATGTGGAGGAGGCAAAGGTATTGATCGGGCATAATATCCTGGGGTACGATATTCCTTTGATGGGGGCCGAGTATTTGCGCTCTGAAGTGGACGAATCGACTTTTATGGGCTTGGATACTTTCGATACAATGGTGAATACGGTAGACTTTACCGCATTGCCAGGAGGTCGTGGGGGGAAATACAAACCACCCAAGCTGGAAGAACTACACCAAAAACTTTTCGGTTTCAAGTTTGAAGACGCCCACGATGCGGCATATGACGTAGCCGCCAATGCCAAGTGTTACTTCGCCTTGCTGACCGAGCAAGTGGCCAAGCCTTATGATGAGACGCCTGTAGAAGAAATTATCTATGAGGCCCCTAAATTGGATGAAGCCAATTTTAAGAAAAAATCCGATAAACAGCGACTCCAGGAAAAAGCCAAACAACGGATTCAGCAACAGGATCAAGTAAAAAAGGCAGACCTCATACCTTTTACACATTTGCATGTGCATTCGGAGTTTTCCATTTTGCAAAGTTCGGCCAAGGTCAAGGCCATTTTGAAAAAGGCCCGGGAAATGGAAATGCCGGCCATTGCCATTACGGATTTGGGAAATTTACATGCAGCTTTTAATGCAGTGGCAGGACAGGGGGACGATTTAAAGGTGATAATCGGTTGTGAATTTTATGTGGCCGAAGAAAGAACAAAATTGCAATTCACCAAGGACAATCCTGACAAGCGATTCCAACAATTGTTGATCGCTAAAAATCAAAACGGATATAAGAATATCAGTAAATTAAGCTCGATTGGTTACATAGAAGGTTTTTATTCCGGTGTTCCCAGGGTTGATAAAGAGTTAATTGTCAAGTATAAAGAAGACGTTATTGCAACTACGGGAAACCTGAATGGGGAAGTTCCCAGGTTGATTTTGAATGTAGGTGAACATCAGGCTGAAGAGGCATTTGTCTGGTGGCATGAGCAATTCGGAGAAGATTATTATGTGGAATTACTCCGTCATGGAATCCCCGAAGAAGAAAAAGTCAATGAAGTCTTGTTGCGCTTTGCCCGCAAGTATGGAGTCAAACCCATTGCTTCCAACGATGTGTATTATCTGGATCAGAAAGATGCACTGGCACATGAGGTATTACTTTGTGTAAAAGAAGGCAAAGTCATGAGTATGGAGAAGGGGTTTGGCCGGAAAAGACGAATGGCCTTGCCCAACGATCAATACTATTTCAAGACTCAAGAGGAAATGAACCAATTGTTTGTCGATTTGCCTGAGGCTTTGGAAAATACCAATGAGATAGTTGAAAAATGCTCGCCTTTAAAACTGAGCCGGGATATACTTTTGCCGGCCTTCCCTATGCCTCCGGAATTTGAAACCCAAGATGACTATTTGAAGCACTTGACGTATGAAGGGGCCAAAAAACGCTATAATCCGTTGACGGATGAAATCAAGGAGCGGATCGATTTTGAGTTGGGAATTATCCAGCAAATGGGTTTCCCCGGTTATTTTTTGATTGTACAGGATTTCATTCGGGCTGCCCGCGATATGGGAGTCAGTGTCGGGCCGGGTAGGGGATCGGCTGCGGGATCGGTTGCGGCTTATTGTACGGGAATTACCAATATTGACCCTATCAAATACAATTTGCTCTTTGAGCGGTTCCTGAATCCGGAAAGGGTGTCAATGCCGGATATTGATATTGACTTTGACGACCGTGGACGGCAAGATGTCATTGACTGGGTAGTACAGAAATACGGAAAAAACCAAGTAGCCCAAATTATTACCTATGGTACAATGGCAGCCAAGCTGTCTATCAAAGATGTGGCCCGCGCTATGGAATTACCCCTGGCAGAAGCCAATGCTTTGGCCAAGATGGTACCGGATGCTCCGGGAACAACGTTGAACAAGGCTTTTGAAGAAAATCGCGATTTAAAAGATATTTATGAAAGTGACCCTGGGCTGCAAGGAAAGGTGATGAAACAAGCCCACGTGTTGGAAGGATCGGTGCGGGGAACAGGTATTCATGCTGCCGGGGTAATTATCGCTCCGGATGATTTGTTGGAATATATTCCTGTGTGTACGGCCAAAGAGGCGGACTTATTGGTGACCCAGTTTGACGGGAAAGTGGTGGAAAGTGCGGGGATGTTGAAAATGGACTTTTTGGGTCTGAAAACCCTAACCATTATCAAAGATGCCATTGCATTGGTAAAAAAGAACCATGGTATTGAGATTGACCCTGATGAAATCCCCTTGGACGATGAAAAAACCTATCAGCTCTACCAAAGAGGGGAAACGGTTGGTACTTTCCAGTTTGAGTCCGAAGGGATGCGGATGTATTTGAAGGATTTGAAGCCTACCAATATAGAAGATTTGATTGCCATGAACGCCCTTTACCGCCCGGGGCCGATGCAATTTATTCCGAACTTTATTAATAGAAAGCATGGTACGGAAAAAGTAGAATATCCACACGAGCTGCTAGAGCCTATCTTGAGTTACTCCAACGGGATTATGGTGTATCAAGAACAGATTATGCAAACAGCCCAAATTTTGGCCGGTTTCTCTCTGGGAAGAGCGGATATTCTGAGGAGGGCTATGGGTAAGAAGAAGATGGACGTGATGGCGGAAATGAAGGCAGTTTTTGTGGAAGGGGCCAAAAAGCTGCATGGCATTGAAAAAGCGAAATCCGAAGAGGTGTTTGGAATTATGGAAAAGTTTGCCGCCTACGGATTTAACCGTTCTCACTCAGCGGCTTATTCCGTAGTAGCTTACCAAACAGGTTTCCTTAAAGCAAATTACCCTCCCGAATACATGGCGGCCGTGATGAGCCACTCCATGGGAAATATTGATAAAATCAGTTTCTTTATGGAGGAGTGTAAGAGTATGGGACTGAAAGTGTTGGGGCCGGATGTGAACGAGAGTTTCCGTACATTTGATGTGAACGATGAAAAAAATATCCGTTTCGGACTGGCAGCGGTAAAAGGAGCCGGGGATGCTGCGGTAGACGCTATTATTGAAGAACGGGAAAAGAATGGCCCATACAAAAGCCTTTGGGAGTTTGTCGAACGGGTGGATTTACGTAAAGTCAATAAAAAAACGTTGGAAAGCTTGGCTTATGCCGGGGCGTTTGATTCATTTGAATACCATAGGGCACAGTTCTTTTACAAACCGGAAGGGGAGCAATTTGCCGGTATTGAAAAACTCCTGAAATATGGAGTCGCTTCTCAGGCCGAAAAAAAATCCATGCAGGTAACCTTGTTCGGAGGTACCGGGGGAATGGAGATGCCTAAACCCAAAATCCTGGATTGCGAGCCTTGGACGGATATTGTAAAGCTCCGCTATGAAAAAGAAGTGGTAGGGTTTTACATTTCGGGCCATCCGCTAGGGGTGTACCGGGTGGAGTTGGAAAACTTTTGTGTGCCGGTTACAGATATTGAAAATCATAAAAATAAAGAAATCGCTATTGGGGGGATTATCAGTGCGGTAAATATCCGGCAGACAAAAAACGGGAGTAACTTCGCGCTGTTTTCCGTGGAAGATTTTGATGCCACGGCCAATTTAGCCATGTTCAGTGAGAACTATTTGAAAAATGCCCATATGCTCACCCCCGGTGGATTTGTGTATATCAAAGGGCGGGTACAAGAACGCTATAAGCAACCCGGGCAATGGGAACTCTCTCCGCATACCATCCTGCCTTTGGAGAATGTGCGGGAGAAGTTCTGTACCAAAATTGACATGAAGGTGGATATTAAAAACCTGGACGAGCGGGCTGTAGCGGACTTACATCAATTGATTGAAAACCATATCGGCAAGTGTACCATGCACCTGGAAATTTATGAAAATATTGAGAACATCCGTCTGAAGATGTATTCCCGAAGATATAAAGTAGACCCTTCTAATGATTTTATGAAAGAAGTGGCAAGAATGGATTTTCTGGAATGTAAAATAGGGTAGGGTGATAAGGAACGAAGTTTTGCTTTTATCTTTTAAATTTGCTTCGTACGACCTGTTTAAACTATACAAATTATGAGAAACTACACGATTCCATTTTGGGTAATATTTTGGGCTATCGGTTTATCGGCCTGCCAATCTCAACAACAAGAACAAAAATCTTTACAACCGGAAGAAGGTAAATGGAGAGGTGTGTTGAAATTGAATCAAGAACAATCGTTACCCTTTAATTTCGATATTGAGGCTAGTGGAGAAGAAGGTTTCAAGATGGCATTGGTGAATGCGGAAGAGCGCCTGGTGATGGATGAAATTATCAAAGAACAAGATTCTCTCCGTATTGTGATGCATATTTTTGATGCGGAACTCAAAGTGAAGCTGGAAGAAGGAGAAATGAAAGGCCGTTGGATCAAGCATAATTACAAAGGTGGAGAATATGATATGCCTTTTGAAGCCAAATTCAATGAAAACTACCGTTTTACGAAGGAAACGGAAAAGCCTAAAGCCGACCTGTCGGGAATCTGGGCTGTTAACTTTTTGACTGAAAACGGTGAGCCTGAAAAAGCCGTAGGGATGTTTGCGCAAAGCAATAACAGTATTTCCGGGACTTTTTTGACAGTCACAGGGGATTATCGCTACCTGGAAGGCGAAATCGAAGGAGATCAGCTTTGGTTGTCCTGTTTTGATGGGGAGCATGCTTTTTTATTCAATGCGACTATCAATGACGACCAGACTTTAACCGATGGGAATTTCTGGTCCGGAAAGCATTGGCATCAGCAATGGGAAGCCAAAAAAGATCCGGAAGCCATGCTACCCGATGCCTCCTCTTTGACCTTTTTGAAGGAAGGTTATGACAAAATCGAATTTGAATTCCTCAATCTGTCTAAGGAATTAGTGTCTCTGAATGATGAGCGGTACAAGGGAAAAGTGGTCATTGTGCAATTATTGGGAACGTGGTGCCCGAACTGTATGGACGAGACAGCATTTCTCGCTCCTTTTTATAAAAAGCACAAAGAGGAAGGTTTGGAAGTTATCGGTTTGGCCTTTGAAAGAAGTGCTGAGTTTGACGAGGCTGCCAAGCGTGTGCAGAAGATGAAAGAGCGGATGGGAGTAGCATATGAGGTGTTGATCGCCGGGACGAACGATAAAGAAGAAGCGGCTAAAAAACTGCCAATGTTGAATCAAGTATTAGCATTTCCAACCACAATCTTTATCGACCGGAAAGGCGAAGTGAGAAAAATCCATACGGGTTTTAGCGGGCCGGGTACCGGTAAATACTACCAACAACTTACCGAAGATATGAAGTTGTTTGTGGATAAATTGTTGAGAGAAGAGATATAGGCAAATGCCTGCATATTTTTGAAATGATGAATCCTTCCGGAAACAAAATCCGGAAGGGTTTTTTAATGATGGGGGTAAACGGTAAATCCGGTTGGGTGATATTGTTTTTTTAGACCTTTAAATAAGTTATTTGCCGTATTCGCTTATATTGGATTCTGTCGTTTTTAAACTGGCGGTGCCGGACTTGTTTTTGAAAAGGTCTTTGCTTTTTTGAATCATAAAATCAGCAAAATACTCAATGACACTTTTGGGGAATGGGAGTTGCAATTGGGCGATGATTTCTTCCGTTGGCAATTGTACCTCTATGGGAGTACTTTCATTGTTAAGCCGGTCAATTGCGGACAGGTAGTAATTATACTCGTCAAAATGTTGCAGCTGTTGTATTGGATAACTCTCTTGAGTAGGGGAGAGAATGGCCAGGATATGTGCAGGGTTTTCAAAATTGATGCTGTCAGATTTATGAAAACGGTACAATAAGTACGATTTAATGTGGTCGCTTTTTTCTTCTGTTGTCGGAGCTGCCCATTGTATGTTAATCATTTGGTTTTTAAAAGTAAAAGTCGGGTTGATAGGGGGTGGAGGAGGTGTATTGTCTTTCCAAGGCATGGTAGGCAAAAGTGCCGGATATTGATAATAATGTTTTCGCAAAGAATCTACAAAATGTCCCCGGTTGCGTAGTACGGAGGTAGCACTGTAGAAAATACTGCCATGTACTTTGTTATCAAATTTTCTCGAGTGTTGTATCTGTGCCGGAATCTCTTTTTTATCGTACCAGGATTTGTCACTGCTCCAGTAAATCCGATACGCGGCATGGCCGATGTATAAGTGCTTTCCAAAGGTGTTTTGCGACCACCATTGTACCATTTCCCTGAAGGGTATTTTATTGTGTTTGGTATTTTGGTAAAGCTGTGGAGCCACATAATCTACCCAGCCATTTTGAAGCCAAAGCCGTATGTCCGCATACAAGTGATCGTAACTGGTATATCCGGAATTGGTATTGGAACCATAAGCACTGTTATAGCGATTTCGCCAAACACCAAATGGACTGACCCCAAACTTGACAAAGGGCTTGTGCGCAACGACAGATTCATGAACGGCTTCAATAAATTGGCTGACATTATCTCTTCGCCAATCTTCAATGTATTTAAAGCCTTTTCTGTATTTATAAAAAGTGCGTTTATCCCCCATGTTACTTCCTAAGTCGGGGTAAGGATAGAAATAATCATCGAAGTGGATTCCATCTACATCATAACGCTTGGCGATATCGGTGACGATCTTTACCAAATAGTCTCGTACTTCAGGAATTCCGGGGTTAAAAAACTTTAAACTCCCATACTTCAAAAACCATTGTGGGCGAGTCTTCGTAATGTGATTTTCATGGATATGGGCCGATTTTACATTGGTGACGGCTCTGAAGGGATTGATCCAAGCATGAAATTCCATGCCTCGTTTATGGGCTTCGCGAATCATAAACTCCAAAGGGTCATAATAAGGTTGGGTTGGGCGGCCTTGCTTTCCACTAAGCCACTCTGACCAAGGTTCGTATTTGCTGGAGTAAAAGGCATCCGCAGCGGCTCGTACTTGCACAATGACGGCATTAAATCCAAAGCGTTTATGCTTATCCAGTAGCTGAATAAATTCCGCCTGTTGCTTTTGAGGGGAGAGGCCTTTTTTGGAGGGCCAATCAATATTATTTACCGTAGCTATCCATACAGCCCTGAACTCTCTTTTAGGAGCGATGGGAGATTGGCAATAGCTGATAAACGGGGACGATAGTAGGTATAAGACGAAAAGTAATTTTGGCAGCATACGGTGTAGTGCTATTTTTTAGTTTAATTGTCAAATACTGTAAGGATTATTCAGATAATTGGTCACTAAGTTTCAAGTATAACTATTTTCCCCAGAAAAGTATTTCAATAATTTAAGAAATTAATCAACGGTCGACGATAGATTAAGAACGGAAGACCAGAGACCAGTGGCGTTTTCCGGTAAAAGGAACAATTGTCTTTCCTTCCTCTAGTCCCTGGCCGGTATTTTGATCGGTTTTTTCCTTTAACAGTTTTTGTAGTATTCCAAACTTGCTGCAATTTCTTCCAAACTGATGGCTTGGTCATATACACACTCTCCGATACCGGTTAATAAAGAACTGTTAATGGTAGCTCCTTCATTTTTCTTGTCTTGTAAAGCCAGGCCCTTGATCTGATCGATATCCTCGGAGCTGAGTGAGATCTTGCCATAGGTTTGTAAAATATATTCTTTTACTTCCTGTACCTCCTTTTCAGGCATTGCACATTTCTTTTCCGAAAGATACAGTTCGGCAATCGTCCCCACGGCTATGGCTTCTCCATGCAATAGTTTTCTTCCGGGTATCGGGAGTAAATAACTTTCCACCGCATGCCCTACGGTATGTCCGAAATTTAATATTTTGCGAAGGCCGTTTTCTTTGGGATCGCTCTCTACCACTTGTTCTTTGATTTTGACCGAATGCGGAATGATTTCATGCCAATTCAGTGAGGTGTAAGGTTGAGAGGTCAGGTGTTCCCATTGTTTTTTATCGGCTATCAGGCAATGTTTGATAACTTCTGCAAAACCGGATTTGATCTCATTTTCGGGTAGTGTTTTGATGAAATCGGGGTAGATAAGTACCAAATCCGGAATGCGAAATAATCCAATGTGATTTTTAAAGCTGTGAAAATCGATTCCCAATTTTCCTCCCACACTGGCATCTACCTGAGAAAGCAGGGTTGTAGGTATTTGGATAAAATCAATGCCTCTTTTATACGTGCTTGCACAAAAGCCTCCCATATCTCCAATCACTCCCCCTCCCAAATTGATGAGTATGGCTTTCCGGTCAAACTGAAAGTCGGTCATTTTGCCCCAGATATGTTCACAAGTACGAAGCGTTTTATTTTCTTCCCCGCTTTTAATTTCAATTACCTGATGTTCCGGTAGATATGCTTTTACAAGAGGGTAACAATGCTCCCGGCTGTTCTCATCAACCAATACCGCTACTTGGGAGTACCCCGAAAGAAAATCAAACAATCCGGAGTGGAGTTCACTTGTAAATACGATTTTATTAAGGCTCATAATGTATGTCAATTATCTATAGCTACTTAATGTCCTGATATAGTTCATGGATGCTATAAATCCATTTGGTAAAAATAAAGGTCAGTTGCCAAAATAGGGGCGACTGACCTTTATTTTTGATCAGTTGGGGTTAAAGAGCAATTGATAAAGGATAAACCTGTTTGCGAATTGCCAAAACTTCAACTGACCTGTATTCAATAGTGAAAGCTACGCTATTCCGCAGGTTCCGAATTCATGATCTTGGTTTGGATACGGATCGACTCGTCATGAATCAATTTGTACAACTGCTCTGCAAAACGCTTGGTCAAACCCAGTTCTTTGGCAAGAGCCGGACGGGTTTGAAACACTTCAATCCATCGTTCCGCCTGAAATACAGTGACGTTGTTATCGCGTTTGTACTCTCCGATTTCGGTCACCAGGTTCATCCGGGTGGCCAGGTTTTCCAGAAGTTCTTTATCTACCCGGTCTATTTTCAAACGAAGGTCATCCAAGTGTGAGTTGAATTCCACATCGTCTGTTTTGTTTTTCCGGATTTTTACTTCGGCAAGTACTTCCGCCAATCGATCAGGCGTAATTTGCTGCTTGGCATCACTTAAAGCGTTGTCCGGGTCACAGTGAGTTTCAATCATTAACCCGTCATAATCCAAGTCAATGGCTTTTTGCGATACAGGATAAATCAAATCCCGGGTTCCGGCAATATGGCTAGGATCACAAAGCAGAGAAATATTTGGAAACTTACTTTTCAAAGTGATTGGCAACTGCCACATAGGAGAGTTGCGGTATTTGGTTTCCTCATGAGAAGAAAAACCGCGGTGCAAGGCCGCAATATCCCGGATGCCGGAATTATAAATACGCTCAATGGCTCCCAACCATAAAGCAAGATCCGGATTAATCGGGTTTTTGACAATCACCGGTACATTCACACCTTTCAGTGCATCGGCAATTTCCTGAACGGTAAAGGGGTTTACGGTACTCCGGGCACCGATCCACAATACGTCCATTTCATATTTTAAAGCCAGCTCCACATGTTTGGCGTTTGCAACTTCCACAGTGGCTGGCATTTGTAATTCTTCTTTGACATTTTTTAACCACTTCAGGCCGATTTCCCCTACACCCTCAAAGGTGTTAGGCCTGGTTCGCGGTTTCCAAATTCCAGCCCGGAGCATTGTAATATCAACATTTTCCTTAATGCCTTTACACGTTTGATACAATTGCTCCTCGGTCTCAGCACTACACGGACCCGCAATTGCTATAGGAGTACTTCTCCCTCTCACAACTTCCCAGTTTTTTATGGGCTGAATGTCTTCCATCTTCTTTTTTTATTTAGTGAGTGAATTGATTCTTCAGGCATGGACAGTGAACTACTTCGCAGATTTGATAATGTATTTTCATTTTTTAAACATACATGCCTGAATACAAAAGTATAAAAATATTAGTAGATAATTATTAACAATCCGATAAGGATTTTTTGGGTAAGCTATAATTTTTCTATAAAAAACAATGTTTGTTATGATATTTTTAAAATTACACTTAGAATTTTAATATTTTGTTAATTGACTGTGGCTTGTTAAATACAGAGGTATAAGAGGTCGCGAACAGTGAGTTTGAGCCGGAAAATTTGTATGACTTGTGGGTGCCAGGTTTGTAATACCGACTTTAAATAAAAATGGAAGTTGGATAATTTATCCGAATCACTACAGCTTAATTTTAATGGTCTTTTGTGGCTCTTTTCAACGAGTTCGTTATAGTTTGCACTTCTTTCTCAATCGTTCTTACACGCCTGAATATTTCCAACCAGCGATTTACAGCCAAACTAATTTTTGATGATGCTTAATACTTGATAAGGATGTAAAAAATATTTTTATATTGATTGATCAATCAATATCGTATGTACAGGGTTTATGGTACCATATTATTATCTTTAGTTGCTTCACTATCAGCGTGCTATACATTGGCGCAAACTATTGCTTTTCAAAAGCTGGGCTTGAAAGAGGGGTTAAGTGAAACTTCTGTACTTGCCATCGAACAAGATCATCTGAAAAGAATGTGGTTCGGGACAAGAAATGGCTTGAATTGCTGGGATGGGGTTCAAATGAAAAGTTTCTTTCCGGAACGAGGAGACTCTGCTTCTCTTATGGAACATAAAGTCAGGGACCTATTACGGGTTGATCGTTACTTATGGGTGCAGACTGCGGGCGGGGTTTCGAGATTAGACTTGCAAACGTTCTCTTTCCAGAGGTTTTATCTGGAAGGTGTACTTTGCATCGGAAGGTATAATCACAATGTTCTGGTGGGTTCTGAACAGGGCCTTTTGGTTTATAATGAACAAAAAGAGGTTTTCCTGTCCCAAAATGACTTGTACCAGAAACGGGAAACCATCTCACGTATCTGTCAGGATCAAGAAGGTACTCTTTGGCTGATAAACGGTAAAGAAAATCATTTGATAAAAATCAAAAATGGAAACCGGGAAATTATAAAAATCCCATTCCAGGTTTCGATCGGAACCATAAATGATGTACTATCCGATTCCAAAAACAGAATTTGGATCACCTCGGAAAATCACGGAATCATTATCTATGATGTCGGTGAAAAAAAATTCGACTTTATTTCCAAAAACACTTCTCCGTTTTACCTGAAGGATTTATCAGTCAGGTCGGTTGTAGAGGATAAAAACGGGAAAATTTGGGTAGGCACATTTAAAGGGTTAGCCATCTTTGATATAAAGAACCGCACTACTTCCTTTGTTGAGGCGGGTAAGGGCCTCCCACATGGCCTCTCTCATAATTCAGTTTATCCTTTGTTCATTTCCCATGACGACCACCTGTGGGCGGGAACATATTTCGGGGGGGTAAATTATGCCAAAGTAGCCAATCAGGTTTTTACGGAATATAATGAATCATTGGTCGGTGCCAATCCAAGTTTTCCGGTGATCGGATCATTGATCGAAGATGATAAAAAAAATATTTGGGTGGCAACAGAAGGTGCCGGCTTAGACTATTTTGACAGGCAGGAAAACAAATTTATTAATTACCCCTTTGCCAACAACAAGCATGGCGTTTCCCAAACAAATGTCAAATCCCTGCTTCTTACGGATGAAGAGCAACTTCTTGTCGGGACTTATAAGGGAGGGTTATGTCTGTTTGACATTCCAAAGAAAGAATTCAAACATTTTAATGAGTCGAAGTATAAAAATGCCCCGCAGCATGTCAATGCCATCATAAAACATAAAGACGATTTTCTTTTGGCTACCGAAAGGGGTCTGATTAAGTTCAATCTGGACGATGAAGCTTTCAGTCCATTCTTCGAATCGGTAGCAATTCAAAAAAGGACCGGTATCACCATAAGTAATGTCTTTGAAGACAGTAAGGGTATCATTTGGATGGGGTCCGAATTGGAAGGACTGTTTTCATACCATCCCGGTTCCAAGCAACTTAACCAATACTTGTATGAAGAGTTTAACGAAAGCTCGATTGCATACAATTCCATCAACTACATGGCAGAAGACAGACAACATAGATTATGGGTCGGTACTGATGGCGGGGGGCTATGCCTTTATGACCGGAAGAAGGATGAATTTAAAACCTTCAATAAAAAAAGAAACAATTTACCCAGTGATTTTATATACAGTATCAAGGAATCGGGTTCGGGTGATTTGTGGATAGCAACCAGTAAAGGGCTTTCTTATCTGGATGTTGAAAAGATGATTTTTTTGAACTACGACAGCAAGTCTGGCTTTCCGCTTACAGAGCTGAATTATAAATCTCTATTACGCAGCAATGAGGGCGAAATCTTTGTAGGGGGGATAGACGGGCTCATATCCTTCAAAGAAGGAGCACTTTTGCGAGTCTCAAAAGACCGGAAAGTGATCTTTTCCGGTCTTACGGTAAACAATAAACCGATTCGGGCAAATGACGGGACATTTGTCCTGGAAAAAGATATATCGGCCACCGAATCGTTCACCTTAAAACCCGAACATACCACCTTCAGGCTGGACTTTTCCACATGTAATTTTGACCGGACTCTCAAAAATAAATATCAATACAAACTGGAAGGTTTTGAGGAAGTGTGGGTCAATGCAGAGTACCAAACCTTTGCCAGTTATACCAACCTAAACCCCGGAAAATACACCTTCAAAGTCAGAGGAACGGATATTGCCTATGCCCCTGTCACTGAAGTGGCGGTAATTCATATTTTTGTTGAACCGCCTATTTCACAAACAGGCTATGCTTATGCACTGTATTTTTTGATTGTATTATCGCTCATCTTTCTTTTCAACTATTTCTATATTTCCAGGTTGCGTTTATTGTATCAGCTTGAAAATGAAAGAAAAGAGAAGGAACGTATCAGAGAATTGAATCTCCACAAATTGAGGTTTTTTACGAATATAAGTCATGAATTTATGACCCCTCTGACCATTATACTGAGCTCTCTGGAAAACATCATACAGAAAACCAAAACATCCTCCGAAATCGGCTTTTTATTAAAATTTGCGGTGCGCAATGCAAAGCGGCTAAAATATTTGAACAGGGAGTTGCTTGACTTTCGCAAGCTTGAGCAGGGGCATTTAAAAATCAAGTTTCAGGAGCACAATATTGTCTCCTACCTGGAGGATGTTTACCAGGCATTTATGGTGATTGCCAGCAGGAAAAATATAAAGTATTCTTTTGTCAAGAATGTAGAAAACCTTCCTGTTTATTACGATCCCACTCAAATGGACAAAGTATTCTACAACCTGCTTTCCAATGCTTTCGATCATGTGGCTGATCAAGGAGGCGAAGTGATCCTCAAATTGGAGGATAAAGCTAATGAGGTCGAAATTTGTGTAATGGATAATGGTGTGGGGATCCCAAAGGAAAAAGTTAAAAATATCTTTGACCGCTTCTATCAATTGGAAACAAAGTTTACAGGCAGTGAATATTCAGGTAGTGGCATTGGGCTGGCATTGGTCAAAAGCCTGATCTTAGCGCATCGTGGGGAGATTACTTGTGCAAGTGCTATTGACAAAGGTACGGGCTTTACGGTCAGACTTCTCAAGGGGGAAGACCACCTTAGGCCGGAAGAAATTTCCGGGGAAACGGTGAGTAATCAATTTTCAATGGATAAAGAATTGGTATGGGTAGGGGAACAGGAAGATTTTAAATGTAAAGTAGCCGCCAATAAAACACGAGCGAATACCAATAAGCCCAGTTTACTGATTGCCGATGACAATTGGGAAATAAGATTGCTAATTAATAATATTTTTAGCGATGTCTACCATGTGGAATTTGCAAGCAATGGACAGGAAGGGCTTGAAAAGGCCTTGGAAATTCAGCCTGCTATTATTATCTCCGATGTAAAGATGCCCAGACTGTCCGGTCTTGATATGTGTAAAAGGCTGAAAAGGAGTATCAATACCAGTCATATACCTATCGTATTGTTAACAGCCTTAGGAGGAGAAGAAGATAAAATTTTAGGACTGAAATACGGGGCGGATACTTATTGTACCAAACCTTTCAGCTCAAAAATGTTAAAAGCTCAGGTAGAAAACCTGTTTAATAACAGGAAGATTCTTCAACAAACATTTAGTAATGATTTGAAGACCAAGACCTCCGGAATTACCCAAAACTCCGTTGATCAGGATTTTATGAAAAGGGCTCAGGAGCTTATAGAAAAACAAGTTACCAACGCGGACTTCTCCATTGATGATTTTGCTTCGGAGATGGGCTTTAGCCGTACTTTATTTTATCATAAGATAAAAACGCTAACGGGACAAACGCCAAATGATTTTATTCAAACCGTACGGTTAAAAAAGGCGGCTAATATGTTACTGTATGAAAAAAACAAAAACATTTCAGAAGTTGCCTTTGATACAGGCTTTAATACACCCAGGTATTTCAGTAAGTGTTTCAAAGAACATTTTGGAGTATCACCTACAGAATACATAAAACAAAACAGGCAGCCGGATGAGTAAAACGGCTACCGTATTTTATCGGGAACCTGCCTCTTGTTGATGGGGAGCTGCTGAACTTGCTTTTCCTGTTACATGTACTTTCCGATGCTCCACCCCCTTCCTCAGTGCTTTAAAAAAGCGATGGATGAATGATTTTGGCCAAATTACGGACAATTTTATCACCTCTTAGCAGGCTTCACAGGATAATTTAGCGCTTACACTCAAACCGTTTCCTGATTTTACAATCAACTGAATCTTTAATTGGCACGGCCGAATATGAAGCCGCTTCAATCATGGAATAGGCTTTTAATAGCGTATTCCCGGGGGGCTCTTGCTGTCTATGGAGAAGGGGCCTGATGGTACCATCAAGCCTTAATTTTCGGAAAAGTTATCCTGTAATTAAATCAAATATAATCATCTGTTTGCTAGTAACTAATCATTCGTACCTGTAATACTTAAAAACTTATGAAAATGAAAAACAATTGCCTAAAATGGTTGGGAGCGATACACCTTATGCTCAGCTTTAGCATTGTATTGACAACAACGGGATTATGTCAAAATGCACAAATATGGAAAAAGTATACCGGAGAAATCACAGATCCTGATATTCCCTTACTCCCCGATTACTCCTTTGCCGGATACATGAGGGGGGAAGTGGCCCTTCCGGAAACCTCCGGTTATCCGGTGTTTGATGTAACAGATCCGGCCTATGGGGCCATCCCTAATGACACAAATTCCGATCAGGCGGCCATTCAGGCAGCCATTGATGCCGCAGAAGCCAACGGTGGCGGGGTTGTCTTTTTCCCTCCCGGTGAGTACCTGGTCAACTCCGATCCGAACAACACTTCACCGATCGTCATCAACGCCTCCAATATTATCCTGAAAGGCAGCGGTTCTACCCCGGGAGGAACGGTTATTAATATGAAAAACTATATGCGACTTCCCTCAGGCTGGCCCTCCTGGGGTAACTCAGCCATGTTTGAATTCTACCCTGTCAATGTCAGTACACAAGGAACTGCCGTCACAAAGGATGCCAACAGAGGGGATTATACCGTACAGGTGAAAAATGCCAGTATATTTCAAAATGAAAAATTTTGTGAATTAAGGATGCAAAACAACACTGCGGCTAACAATGATTTTCTGGACGGAAAAAGCCCGCGAAGTGTTTGGACTACCATCATCCATCAAGGGGTAGCTCTGGAAGAAGTACATGAAATCGATTCGGTTGACTTAGTCAATAATATTCTTCATCTCAAAGATCCCATAATTGATGATATCAAAGCCGGCTATAAATGGGGAGCCCAAACCATCGACTTATTGGAAAACTGTGGTTTTGAGGACATTCATTTTAAGGCCAATTTTACCGATCCGTTTGTCCATCATAAAGATTACATTCATGATTATGGCTGGAAAGGGATTAAAATGGCTGAGGTCGCCCATTCATGGGTAAGAAGAAGCAGATTTAGTAACGTCAGCCAGGCCGTAGCCATTACAAGTTCTTCCTATGCCAGCTCCATACTGAATATACTGGTTGATGGAAACAGCGGTCATTCCCTTACAGCAGTAGACGGAGGCTCGAGCCGGGTACTCCAGGGGTTAATCTGGGATAATACTTATCACGGACAATTTCACGGAGCGGACATGTCCGGTAGAGCTTGCGGGTCAGTCGTATGGAGAGTGGATGCCCGGAAGGGAAAGGCAATGGATTTACATGGGAGCATGCCCAGGACCAATTTAATCGACCGCTATATTATGATGAACAAAGACGGTGCTGGCGGGCATTATGCCAATCTTCCCAACCATCTTACCGGACTTACCATGTGGAATATCGAGCGAGTGGGCAATGGGTCTGTATGGTACAACCTATGGAATGATTGTGGGGGAAACTACTGCGGTCTTACCGTTGTCAATCCCATTGTTGTTGGTTATCATGGCGGGGGTGGAGCCGGCTTCGATCAAAATCATGTAAAATATGAGGAAAGCAATGGCACCAAAGTATTTCCGGAGTCTTTATACGAGGCACAACTCGAGTACAGGTTGGGAACCGCACCCTCTTGGGTAAGCCAGACACTGAACGAGTGGGACTCTTTAAGAACAGCCTGGTACACCTTGGAGCTTGTGGGTGATGCCTATGTCAGAAACGGGAATTATGCCAATACCAATTACGGGCATTCGGATATCATAGAAGTTAAAAATGAAGGCGGAAGCTATGAAAGAAGAGGGTATTTCTGTTTTGATGTTTCAGGTATCGGAGATGTTTCCAGTGTAAAATTACAGTTGACCCCTTCTGTTGCAGGGTACACCGATTATAATTTAAAATTTGTGCCCAACGATGGTTGGAAGGAATACCTCCTCACTTGGAACAATATGCCAGCTCCTTCTTATTTGATCGGTATCCAACAGGGCGGATCAGGACCGATCGAATGGGACATTACCAACGAAGTGATCAGTGAGAAAAACGGTGACGGTTACCTTAGTATGGAATTAGGAGCGGTTTCGAGTGGTGTTTACGGAAGTTTCTATTCAAAAGACTATCATAACCCGGACCTAAGGCCTAAATTAATCATTGGTAAAAAGGATCAGGCCATAAGCCCTGCACAAGATGCTTTTATACGTTCGGGGGCATATGCCGATAATAATTACAACATCTCCATTTTGGAAATAAAAAGCGATGGTTGGAATTATACCAGGGATTTTTACATGGGCTTCGACCTGTCAAATATTGAGCAGGAAATCGTTGGCGCCAAAGTGAAATTAACCACAAAAATAGGAACTACTCCGGGCGGAGGCACCAATCACCATGTGCGATTTGTCCAAGACGACAGCTGGGACGAATCCACCGTTACCTGGAACAACGGCCCGGCTTACGGGAATTTTCTGGATACACAAACCACCAGGGAGTCCGGTTCGGTAGTCTTGTTTGACGTAACTGCCCAAGCCGAAACCGAACGGCAAGGGGATGGTTATTTGTCTTTAAGTTTCAGCGCTGATAATAATGCCTACGTGAGCTACCATGCCAGCGAGGCAGCAACAGAAAGCCTCCGGTCTGTATTGGAATTAACATTTGCTGGCTCCGGTACGGAGCAATCCAGTATTTTAGCGAAGAAAGCTTCGGCTCCGTCAAAAATCTTCTCAACTCCATTTGAAAGCCCAACAAAAGTACATTTTAGCTCCTTAAAAGAGACGATCAACCTCTATCCAAACCCAAGTGATGAGCTTATAAATATCGAGTGGAATGAACCGATCGGAGCGTATCAAATTATGGATGTAAATGGCTTGATTATAAAGTCGAAGGAAAATGTCAATGAAAAAACAATGGCAATTGATATTCGAAATCTGTCAGCCGGAGTTTATGTAATTGTTTTAACTGGAAAATCCGGGGACAGAATAAGCAAAACTTTTATCAAGGGGTAAGCAGTAGACCTTGTCACGCTCCATTTAAGAGCAGGTTTAAAATTCATTGCAAGGGCGGATTGAAGCTTGGTTAATACCAAGTTAAAAATTCCTTTATAATTCATGAAAATATATAAAAAGGCTGTCAATTTCCGTTGACAGCCTTTTACTTCTCACTTGAAGTTAAGTTTTAATTGTTTTTTTTCTCTGAGTTGTTCTTTGTGCTGCTTGACACAGTTTCGTACGCAATCATTAAATCAACCATGATAATATATACTTAGGATTTTGGATTAATAGCAATTATTAATAAATGTAAATTTAGGCGGGATTGAGTATTTTTTACTTCTAAATATAGAGTGGATATTACATGAGTGGATAGATCGTTTTTTATGCATGAAATGATAGGTTACCAACTTTTTATTGAATCCTCTCTTGTGGTGAAGGATTATTATTTAATTGTTTTCTCTGTTAATAAGTGATTTATTTGGTTTTTGTATAAATAGTAAGGCATGTCACCAGGGGGCTTAGGTATTTTGTGAAAAGTTGATTTGATGCGATAATATTCCCAAAAAATATATTTATAGTACATGATATTTATCTTAAAGAGTGTGTTTAAAAAATGTTTTGGTAACCTTTTTTAAATCAATTCTTAGTCTGGTAGCATTGCTTCCGGTATCTACAATATGAATGAAGAGTGAAATAGGATGAGAAGTGTTTTATAGATCTTGGGGGTTTTCTTATAAAAGGTTTCTGAAATTTAGTAATGAAAAAAAGTGAAAAATTATTGTGTTGGTTACCAGTGGTATATGATTTTTTGTGGTTTTTTTTATGCTCAAGTGTTGGAAAATTAAAAGTGGAACTCTACTTTTGCATCACCATTAAGGAACGGAGCAGTAGTTCAGCTGGTTAGAATGCCTGCCTGTCACGCAGGAGGTCGCGGGTTCGAATCCCGTCTGTTCCGCAAAAACACTTAACATTTGGCAAGAAGTGCCAAGTATTTTAAAGATTAATCTTCCAGACTTTCCCTTTAGAAGTCATAGAGAAAAAAACTTTCTTTTTTGGAAAACGGAGCAGTAGTTCAGCTGGTTAGAATGCCTGCCTGTCACGCAGGAGGTCGCGGGTTCGAATCCCGTCTGTTCCGCTTGAAACCTCAACTTTACGGTTGGGGTTTTTTTATGCCTTTTTCTTTGGCTTGTTAAACGCAATACTTTAATTTCTACCTGCTATTTCTTTTGATTTAGTAACTTCACTACCAAAGGACCTTCTGTGAATTAAAAAAACAGTCCTTAAAATACACTCGCCAGACTATCAATCATTCCTTTTTATTAAGAACTATGATTCAAAAGAAAAAGAAAGTACTCACCTGGCAGGTCAGAAAGTTTTTGTGGCGTTTGAGAAGCTATGCCAAGTCCTCTTCTTCCAGCGTATTGGAAATTTGTGTAAAATGGATACTTAGGCATATATTTACATTGGCAATTCTGTTAAGGGATTCGTTTAAAGAATATTCCAATGACAATGCCTTTCAACATGGAGCGGCCCTTTCGTATTATGCCGTTTTTTCCCTGCCACCAATGTTAATGGTAATTATTTATTCCCTGGGCTTTTTTATGGGGCAGGAGAATGTAAAGATGGAAGTGTTGGGATATTTGACAAAAATGTTGGGGGCAGGAGTGGCAGAGCGTTTTTCGCAGGCAATTGAACATTTGCAGTCGCAAGAGTCTTCCGGTAGAAGTGCCTTGTTAGGTATTGGAACTTTGCTATTCGGATCTACCGTGCTTTTTTATTCCTTACAATCGTCAATCAATATTTTCTGGAAAGTGCGGCCAAGGATCAAGCAGGGGATTCTGCAAGTCGCTTGGGCCCGGTTGCGCTCTTTTGCCATGGTGGTTACTATTGGGTTTATCGTGGTGCTCTCACTGATTGTCGAAACGCTGGTACTTACCATGGACCGCTTCCTCTCGGAATTCTTTTTGGTAAGTGATTTCTTTTCCGGCTTTATTTCTTATTTGTCTTCGTTTTTTCATGAATTAGGATCTTTTGTTATCTCGGTGCTGTTTTTCTCGATTATTTTCAAGTACTTGCCCGATGCAAAAGTGAAGTGGAAAGATGTCTGGTTAGGGGCTATTTTTACCACTGTTCTGTTTAAATTGGGGCAAGGGTTGATCGATTGGTATATTTCCCAATCCAATTTTTCGGATTTTTACGGAGCCGCAGGGTTTATTATGGTATTGTTGACTTGGGTGTTTTACTCCTCTCAGATCCTGTTTTTCGGGACGGAATTTACCTTTGTGGTGGCGAAAAAGTTCGAACGGGATATTCAGCCCAGCCCTTTTGCCGTAAAAATCGAGCGGACAGAAAGAGAGTTGGAAAGCCGTCCGGAAACAAACGCTTCCACAGAATAAGGTCCTTTCCATGTGGATGTTCAAGGCCAAACTTAAAGGATTTTATAATTTGACATTTTTTTATTCATGCAAGCAGATAAACAAGAGATAGAATTTAATTTCACAGCACCTTACTACACACTGGGACGGCTGACAGAAACTACTCAAAATATTTGGATCGTTTTTCATGGCTATGGCCAAATGACCGAACACTTTATCAGGAGGTTCGATGTACTGGACCTCGAAACCAATTTTCTGATTGCTCCACAAGGCTTGTCACGTTTTTATCTGGATTTTACTTTTAAAAAAGTCGGTGCCTCCTGGATGACACGGGAAGACCGGGAAACGGATATTCATAACCAACTACATTATCTGGATGCTGTGTTAGAGTACGAATTGCAGAAATGTACCCATTCAACACCTTCCATCAACTTGTTTGGTTTTTCTCAAGGGGTTGCCACGGCTTGCCGCTGGGCTGCTTTCAGTCAATTACCCTTCCGGAAAATGATCATATGGGCAGGGATCTTTCCAGAAGATTTATCAGCGAATCACTTTACGTATTTGCCCGAAAAGCCGGAGGTTACTATCGTGATGGGCCGGCAAGATCCCTACTATCGAAAATGGCCTTTTGAAGAACATCTTCTAAGGGTAGAACAAGCGGTCGGTAAACCTGAAGTGGCGTTTTTTGATGGAAAACACGAAGTACAAAGAGAACTTCTAGGGCAGTTGGCCAAATGAACCGGAGTGCCAAATACGAAGGCCATCATATTAGGTGGTTTTTGGGTTATTATTTACTTTTTCATTTCTCTATTTCCGGTTCCCTCCAAAATAAATTTTGTAAACGCTTTGTATTTAATAATTTTATAAGTGCAGAACAAGGCCCTTACATGCTACAATGATTTTTTAAATTCATCCCATAAAATTTTTCCTTTTGGGAATGACCGCTGCCTTCCAGCTGTGGAAGCAATTGTGGCTTGTTTGATGTGGATAGATTTAGTACAGAAGGAAGAAGGGTACCCGTCTGTTTTTTTCTGCGAAGTTTTGCTCCGAAGCGAGCTTTTAATTACATAATCTTTAATTAATATTTTAAATCTGTGAAAATGAAACGAAAAATCAGAATGGGGATGGTAGGCGGAGGAAGCGGCTCTTTTATCGGAGCGGTTCACCGTATGGCAGCCAATCTCGATGGCCAGGTTGAGCTGGTATGCGGAGCCTTTAGTTCAAGACCGGAAGTAGCCCGGCAAAGTGGGATTGACCTCTTTTTACCACAAGACCGGGTATACACTTCTTTTGAGGAAATGGTGGAAAAAGAAGCCGTTTTGCCTGAAGACAAACGCATGGATTTTGTTTCTATCGTGACACCGAATCACGTGCATTTCGAACCGGCAAAATTGGCTTTGGAAAAAGGCTTTCATGTAGTTTGTGAAAAACCTTTGTGTTTCTCTTTGGAAGAGGCGTACGCTTTGCGCAAATTAGTAGAACAAAGTGACCTTGAATTTTGCGTTACTCATACCTACACGGGTTACCCGATGGTAAAAGAAGCCCGTGACCTGATCAAAGCCGGTAAATTGGGTAAAATCCGCAAAGTAATTGTGGAGTACCCTCAAGGCTGGTTGTCAACCAATGTAGAAGCAAGTGGACAAACCCAGGCTTCCTGGCGTACCGATCCGAAGCGCTCCGGTATGGGAGGTTCCGTGGGAGATATCGGAACCCATGCTGAAAACCTGGCGGAATATATTTCAGGTCTGAAAATTACAGAACTTTGTGCTGATGTGAGCACCATGGTGGAAGGCAGGTTGCTGGACGATGACGCCAATATATTATTACATTTTGATAATGGAGCCAAAGGAGTCTTACATTGCAGTCAGATATGTGCCGGGGAAGAAAACGATTTGAATATCCGGATATATGGTGAAAAAGGAGGAATCGTTTGGAAGCAAATGGAGCCCAATACTTTACTTGTCAAAATGCATGAAGCTCCGGCCCAGATCTACCGTACCGGAGGCGACCGTCCGTACTTAGGGGAAGGGGCACAAGCCCATACCCGTGTACCAGCCGGACACCCCGAAGGGTATTTGGAAGCCTTTGCCAACCTGTATCACAACTTTGCCCGGGTATTACAAGCCAAATTGGAAGGCAAGCAACCGGACCCTCAACATCAAGATTATCCGACTATTTACGATGGCGTTCGCGGGATGGAGTTCATTGTGTCAGTGATCAAATCATCCGAAAGCCAGGAAAAGTGGTTTAAATTTATCAGTGAAGAATAGTGAGTAAAAGCCTTGAGTTTTATTTGGAATCCAAAAGTGTATTGCAAGGCTTGTAAAGGAAAGTGAACAGATTCATTATACACCGTTTAAATTAACGAATATGAAAACTATCAAAGGACCGGCCATCTTTTTAGCCCAGTTTCTGGGTGATGAGCCTCCGTTTAATTCGCTGAAAAGCATTTGTGAATGGGCTGCTGGTATTGGATTTAAAGGAGTGCAACTTCCTTCCTGGGATAGCCGCATCATCGATTTGCAAAAAGCAGCGGAAAGTAAGAGCTATGCTGATGAAGTAAAAGGAATTGTAAATGAAGCCGGACTGGAAATTACAGAGCTGTCCACCCACTTGCAAGGACAGTTAGTAGCAGTACATCCGGCCTATAACGAAATGTTTGACGGGTTTGCACCGGAAAGTGTGCATGGCAACCCGAAAGCCCGTACCGAATGGGCTGTGAACCAATTAAAATATGCGGCAAAAGCCAGTCAGCATTTAGGCCTTACCGCACATGCTACTTTTTCCGGAGCCTTGTTATGGCATACGGTTTATCCTTGGCCGCAACGTCCGGCCGGTTTGGTGGAAACAGGCTTTAAAGAACTGGCCAACCGCTGGTTACCGATCTTAAATGCTTTCGATGAGGTAGGTGTGGACGTTTGTTATGAAATCCACCCGGGAGAAGATTTACATGATGGCGCCACATTTGAAATGTTTTTGGAGAAAACCGGCAACCATCCCCGGGCTAATTTGCTGTACGATCCCAGTCATTTTGTATTACAGCAATTGGATTATTTGGACTATATCGATATCTACCACGAGCGCATCAAAATGTTTCATGTGAAGGATGCGGAATTTAATCCTACCGGTCGCTCGGGTGTATACGGAGGATATCAGGATTGGGTGAACCGTCCGGGAAGGTTCCGCTCCCTGGGCGATGGGCACGTAGATTTTTCATCCATTTTCAGCAAGCTGTCCCAATATGATTTTGACGGTTGGGCAGTCATGGAGTGGGAGTGTTGCTTGAAACATCCCGAAGACGGAGCCATAGAAGGTGCCCGGTTTATTGAGGAGCATATTATCCGAGTGACGGAAAAAGCCTTTGATGACTTTGCCGGTACGGGGGCCAATGAGGAGTTGAACCGGAAGATATTAGGTTTGTAATAAACACTTACCAAACTTCCAAAAGCGCAAGGGGATCTAGCCTCTTGCGCTTTTTATATTAGGAAAACAAACTCGATTACAAGTTCAACTGCATAAATCCCTTTTCTTGTAAGCGGAACATTTCAAAAAATCCGTTATCCACAACTTCCACCCCTTTTATCAATTCTTTTTCCGGAACCTGCATTTTGTCCAATGCGATTTTACACGCTTTTAGTTTTACGCCCGATTGTAGGGCTTTACGCACGGTTTCCTTTAAACTTCCGTTTTTGCTAAGCTCCTTTACCGCCGGACCAATCACTACAATGGCGGCTTCGTCACTGGCATAACCCTGACCTTGTAAAGAAGCGATAGAAGAAAGGGCTGCCCCGTTAAGCATGCGGGCATCCTTTACCATAAAGGCTATTTTGCTTTCTTTTTCCGAAGCCTGGGCAAAGAGGGTGTTTTGCAAAGAGAGAATAGAGAGAAGTACGACTGTGAAAAATGCATGTTTTTTCATTGCTGTTGAATTTTTTTGTAGTTGAAATTTACCCTCGAAATTCGGCAGAACATAGGAAAGCTCCTGTAACATTTGTTACAGGAAATCAGAGGAAATTTGAGTAAGGTTTGAAGGATAAATATAAAAAGCTGTTTGAATGCATTTTTACCGGATCAAATTGCATTCAAACAGCTTTTTAAGTGATTGTTTTGGGTTAATTCAGGTCAATATCCTATAGCAGTATCATCCCCTCGTGGATCAGAGGCGCCTTCCAAGGTGCCGTCAGGGTACACCATAATGCAATCCATCCGGCCAATGTCATGCCCTTTGGGCAATTGTTGGACCGCGTGCCCTTTTTGTTGTAGTACTTCCAATACTTCCTGACTAAAAGCCTCCGGTTCGGATTTTACCGTATCGGGTAGCCATTGAAAGTGAAAGCGTTTGGCATTTACCGCTTCTTGCATACTCATATCGTACTCGATGGCGTTGAGCAAGGTTTGGTATACGGAGGTAATGATGGTTGAACCGCCAGGAGTGCCCACTACCATCCAGAGTGTTCCGTCTTTTTCTACGATGGTAGGTGTCATACTGCTGAGCATCCTTTTGCCCGGCTCAATGGCATTGGCTTCTCCTCCTACTAAACCAAACATATTCGGTACGCCCGGTTTTATGCTAAAGTCATCCATCTCATTATTTAAGAAAAAGCCCAAGTCTTTCACAAAAACTTTCGAACCGAAATTACCATTGAGAGTCGTAGTGATAGATACGGCATTGTGTTCTTTGTCTACTATGGAAAAGTGAGTGGTTTCGCTACTTTCCACTATGGTAATGTCTCCTCCCTTGATTTTTTCGGAGGGAGTTTTTTGCTTGGGAGAAATATCGGAGAAGCGATGTTGTAAATAAGATTTTGAGAGTAACGTGTCTACTGGTACCGGGTAGAAATCCGCATCTCCCAAGTGCCGGGCCCGGTCAGCATATACTCTCCGTTGTAATTCTATGATCGCATGAGTGGCTTTTGCAGAGTGGAAACCCCATTCTTTCAAGGGATAGTTTTCACTGCCTTTTAAAAGTTGAATCAGGGCAACTCCCCCGCTGGATGGCGGAGGCATGGAAATGATTTTGAATCGCTCTTTATACTTTGTGGTAAGGGGTTCTCTCCACACGGCCTGGTAGCTGTCCAGGTCTTTTTGGGTGAACAAACCCTTCCGGTTTTGTGCATCGGCAATCAGGGCTTGTGCCGTTTCACCTTTGTAAAATCCCTCGCTACCCTTGTCCCGGATCCGCTCCAGGGTTTGAGCCAGGTTTTCCAGTTGGATCGTGTCATTTTCCTGCCATGAGCCTTCTTTTTTTACCCAGGGAATAGAGTCTCCGTTGACTTCTATAAAATCCGCTTGATAGCGGTTTAATCGTTTTGCTTCTTTTTGAGTAAGGGGAAATCCCTTTCGGGCAAGGTTGATGGCCGGTTGTATCAAAGAGTTCAGAGGCAGCGAACCAAACCGTTTATGCATTTCCAGGATGCCTGCTACAGAGCCAGGTATTCCCGCTGCCAGGTATCCTTTCGTGCTCAGGTTGTCAATGACATTTCCCTCTTTGTCCAAATACATATTTTTACTGGCTGCGATTGGGGCTTTTTCCCTGAAATCCAAGGAGTAGGATTCTCCCTTGGCCGTACGGGAAACCATAAAACCTCCCCCTCCTAAATTTCCGGCTGCCGGGTATACTACTGCAAGGGCAAAATGTACAGCTACGGCCGCATCAAAGGCATTGCCCCCTTGTTGGAGGATATCCGCCCCGGCTTGAGAGGCCAGGGGATGTGCCGAGGCAACCATACCGTTTTGTGCCTTTGTTCCATAAACTCTTTTTTCTTCCTGAGTTTTTTCAAGTTTACAAGCATTGAAAAGGAAGCTGATGAGCAAAACAAGCCCCCAAATGCGCGATGATGATGGATGAAGCATAGTTTGAATTAAAAGGATTTAAATGATGTGATAGAGATCGTCATGTATTATCAGTTAAGATGTAAGTCTGAAGTGGTTTACACGTATCGTTTTTGAGCGAAGATGGAATCAAAACCGGCTCATCAAGGCACTTTTTGAAAAGAATAGCCAAAGCTATTGTTGAAAAAAGTAACACAGAGGAGGCCTTTTTGAAACATTTTTTAGCAAAAAGAAAAAGGTTAATTTACTTCTATATCGAATAAATATAACAAACAGATTAAGCTTGTAAAAACCTGTTGGGCCGGAACTCATTTTTTGCAGTTGATTTTACTTTATTTTTTATAAAAATGTTTACCAAACTACTTACTTGAAAAAATATTCGTGATAATGTGTTGTTAGTTACTATTTTTAAGCAGTAAGACGAAAAATTAAATAGTACTACTAATTATGAGAATGGAACAAACATGGCGCTGGTATGGCCCCAAAGACCCTGTCAGTTTAGCCGATATCAAACAAGCCGGAGCAAGGGGTATTGTCACCGCTTTGCACCATATTCCTAACGGGGAAGTATGGACCGCGGAGGAAATAATGAAGCGAAAACGGATGATAGAAGAGGAGCCTACCGGAACACTCCGCTTGCAATGGTCGGTAGTGGAAAGTGTACCGGTGCATGAACAAATCAAAACCCGCTCAGGCAATTACCAGACGTATCTTGACAACTATAAAGAATCTATCCGGAACCTGGGTAAATGTGGAATCACAACGGTCTGCTACAATTTTATGCCGGTGTTGGATTGGACCCGTACAGACTTGGAATATACAGTGGCGGATGGCTCTAAGGCCTTGCGGTTTGAACTATCAGCTTTGGCCGCTTTTGAGTTGTATATGTTGAAAAGACCAGGGGCTGAGGCCGATTATACGGAAGAGCAGCAAGCAAGAGCCCGTGAATACTTTGAACAGTTAAGTGAGGAACAAAAGTCCCTTTTACAAGCCAATATTATTGCCGGGTTGCCGGGCTCCGAAGAAGGGTATACCTTGGAGCAGTTGCAGGTAGTGTTGGACACTTATCGAGAAGTAGGAGAGAAGGGGCTCCGGGAAAACCTCGCTTACTTTTTACAACAACTCGTACCGGTAGCTGAAGAAGCCGGAATAAAACTGGCAATTCATCCGGACGACCCTCCTTTTCCTATCCTGGGCCTTCCCCGGGTAGTCAGTACCGAAGCGGATTTAAAAGAACTTTTAAGTGTTGTGGACAGTCCGTCCAACGGTTTTACGATGTGTACGGGTTCTTATGGGGTTAGGGCGGATAACGATTTGCCCGGAATGATTGAGCGATGGGGACAGAAAATGCATTTCATCCACTTGCGCAGTACCCAAAGGGACCGTGCCGGAAATTTTCACGAGGCGGACCATTTGGCCGGGGATGTGGATATGTATGCAGTAATAAAGGCAATTATCCAAGAGCAATTGAAACGGAAAGCATCTGGCCGGGCCGATGTGAAAATCCCTATGCGGCCTGACCACGGCCATCAAATGCTGGATGATTTGCAAAAACAAACCAACCCGGGGTACTCTGCAATAGGTCGCTTGAGAGGCCTGGCAGAAATCAGGGGTTTGGAAATGGGTATTGCCCGGGCGTTAGATTTGGCTTGAGAAATACATCCCAAACCTTCCGGGTTTTGAAAACCCGGAAGGTTTTACCCCGGATTTTATTAAAAAAACTTAATGGCTCACGGCTCGCATGTGTGGTTTTGTGAATTAATTTGTATCTTCATATCACTGTTTAGCACAGTATTTTTTGACTGTATAACAACCAATACCACAACAATTCTTCGCTTTAGCAAATTTGGACCGTATCAGACTCACTGCTTAAAAAGAGGTGAGATGGACTAGCCATGCTTTAACCTGAGAACGACCCAAACTGATACCGTGAAAAATTTACTGTTAATGAATACGATTAAAGCCCGTATCCTGACCGGCTTTATTACGCTTTCTCTTATTGTCTGCATCTTGTCAATTGTATCATATCAATACTTAAGGCAAGTGGAGGGGATTAATGCAATCCGTTCCAATTTGTTTGAAGTTCAGCAAATGAGTCAAGGGCTGATTCATTTTCAATTGACTTATTTACAACAAAAACAAGACGCTTTTTCCGATTCGGTAACCTTCCATGCTTCATCCGTTTTGGTGAGTGAAAAATACCGAATTACCGAAGAGCTCAACGAACAATTAACTGTTATGAGGCAAATGCCTTATCTGGAAGAATTTGTTATGAACGGGCAATTACAGCGCCTGGGCTTGCAGTTCGACTCTTTGGATAGGGTCATTACAAGTCTGGACTTTTCTGAAAAACCTCAGGCGATGGCTGCTGTCGAAGAGACCTTTTCGGGCATAAAAAACCAATTGTTGTTGTGGAATTTAAGCGCTGAAAACCGCCAATTGGAACTGATTACTCAACAAAAATGGATTTATGGCGGAACCGTAACACTCTGTATAGTGATGAGTTTTTTGTTAAGCTTCTTTATCGCCGGGGCGATTGCCCGACCCATTCGCAGACTTTCCAAACAAGTTAAAGAGATCAACCCGGAAGAGGATAGGGATATTGCTTTGGAATATACACCGGCTACTACTCCCGAAGAAGTGCAGGAATTTGCCCGGGCATTTACCTTGATGCTGCGAAAATTAAAACATCAACTTTCTATCTCCAAAGAACGGACGATTGCATTGCATATGCAAAATGAGGAACTGGCATCGCTCAATCAAGAGTTGGACTTGTTTATGTATTCGGTGTCTCATGATTTTAAAGCGCCACTCTCTTCCGTTTTGGGTTTGATTCATGTGTTAAAAATGGAGAAGAACCCTATGAATTTGGAACAAGGTTTGGATTTGATCGAACGGAGTGTGTTAAAATTGCGGCACCTGATTCACGACTTACAGGAAATGGCCCAGATCGGAGAAGCTCAATTGGCGCTGGAAGAAGTGAATTTTTACGACCTGATTGTGGAGATCTTTGAAGATTTAAAATTTCAGGAAAATGCCGAATTGATTAAAAAGGTTATTAAAATCGGGCATAAACAAGAGTTTAAAACCGACAGGCGCAGGGTGTATATTATTTTGTCTAACTTGATTTCCAATGCCATCAAATACAGCAATGTGGCCCAAGTCACTCCGTTGATTGAAATTCAAATTGAGATAAATGATCATAAAGTGAATATTCATATCCAGGATAACGGGATCGGTATCGAAGACAAAGATTTGCAAAAAATATTTCATATGTTTTATCGGGCTACCGATCAACAAGAAGGAACCGGTTTGGGGCTGTATATTGTAAAAGAGTCCGTCAGAAAGTTACAAGGTAAAATCGAGGTAACATCAGAGATGGGTAAAGGAACATCATTCTCCATTACTATTCCCGAAATAGAAGCTAAAACCGAAGGGAAACTAATGATGGCTATATAAATGTAAAGGGCGTTTGGTTTTAGCTGCTAAAATCAGCGAAAATACGCTACCTGATTGTTGAGGTATAGAGGGTGTTTTTTGGTTTTAAATGCATGTAAATGAATGGGTTGTATTGATTTTGATTCTGCTTGGTTTTTCTTCCTTTACCAATTAGTACCTTCCGGGCAAGAGGTTCTTTCATTGCTTTATTCATTTGCCAAGATTATCCACTAACTTTGCAGGAAAGGAGGGGACACCCTCTTGAGTTTAGGGATTTATTTTTCTAATTAAACTTCAAACTTATGGCTTATAATAAAGAAGCATTGTATCAGCAAAACCTGAACATATATACCGAAGCCAATCCCAATCCTAACTCCATGAAATTTATGTTGAGTTTCATGTTGATCAAAGAGGGGCAAAGCTTTGACTTTCCGGATAAAGTGAGTGCGCAAGATTCACCTTTGGCCACGGCATTATTTGACTATCCTTATGTACAAAGGGTGTTTTTTATGAGCAACTTTATTACCCTTACCAAGGATGATTCAAAAAGCTGGGAGGAGGTAATTCCGGAATTGAAAGCCTTTATTAAAGAATATTTGGAGGCCAAAAAGCCTGTGTTTACGGAAGAACAGACGGAGGAAAATCCTATCAATACTGAAGATACCGAGGCGGTGAAAATGATCAAAGGGGTATTGGACGAATATATCAAGCCTGCGGTAGAGATGGACGGAGGAGCGATTCAGTTCCATTCTTTTGATGAAGAGAAAGGAGTGTTGAAAGTCTTATTACAAGGGGCTTGCAGCGGCTGTCCTTCTTCTACGTTAACTTTGAAAGCCGGTATTGAAAACTTAATGAAACGCATGGTACCTTCGGTAACCGAAGTCATCGCAGAAGGAGTTTAATCCGGTATAGTTAACAGTGATCGGTTATCAGTAATCGTGTTTACTCACTATCAAATAGGTTGTGAGAATTTTGGAAGTCGAGCTTACCTTTCACAATAAATACAAGCAGATAACCGATCACTGAAATTTCGTCTTCTTTCCTTCTTTCCCTCTACTCTTCTACCTTTCCACAGTTGGTGCTTCTCCTATTTATTCCGTATTTTTCCACTCTGTCACCTACACCGTATTTTTATCTATGGAATTCACCTGGACGTATTTTTTTATGTTGATTGCCGGGTTCTTAGCCGGAATTGTCAACTCTTTGGCCGGTAGCGGATCCGTGTTCACCTTGTCTGTTCTTTTGTTTGCCGGGATGCCTGCGAATATTGCCAATGCAACGAACCGGCTGGGGATTATCGTCCAAAGTTTTACCAGCCTGACTATTTTTAAGAAAAATGAACAATTGCCTGTAGAAAAAAGCTGGAAATATCTTATTCCCAGTGTAGGCGGGGCTATGATAGGGGCTTGGGTGGCTGTGGATATCGATAGGCAGCTTTTAGAACGGATTATTGGTTATGTCATGGCTTTTCTATTGGTTATACTCATTTTCGAACCTAAAAAGTATTTGAAAAATCAGTCATCAAAGACGTCTACCTATGTTTGGGTGGAGTGGATGGCCTTTTTTGGAATCGGCTTTTACGGAGGGTTTATTCAAGCAGGCATTGGGGTGTTGATTTTAGTGGGTCTGGTTTCCATTTCTCAGATGTCTTTTGTACAAGCCAATGCGATTAAAGTCCTGGTGATTTTTATATATACCCTTCCGGTGTTTGGCTTATTTATTTATTATGATCAAATCGACTGGTGGGCGGGTATTTGGCTTTCCATAGGCCAATTCCTGGGCTCTATGATTGCTTCCTATTTTGCGGTGAAAAACCCCAATGCCAATGCCTGGATCAAATATTTATTGATTTTTATGATTGCCCTGACTATTTTAAAAATGTTTGGTTGGTTGGATTTTGGTATTTCCAGTTAAAAGAATCCCGTTGTTTATTTGACCCGGCGTTTTTTTACATGACGATAGCGGAGGCGCTCGTAATTTCTCCAGGGGCTGGGGCAGGTCACTCGAGGGTAGCCTGACTTTCTTGGGCCTTTGGCATGGTCAAAATTGACGGTGAAGTTATACACCAAAGAAATCTCATGCGATCCGGCCGAAGCGCGAAACAAGTCATTGATCGTGACATCATAACTATAGCCAAATTGAAAGCCGTTGTGCTTTAGCCCTACGAGCAGGGCAAAGGCATCTTGGTTCATCAATGTTGTTTCATACCGTTTGAGTGGCAAGCCCCGGTACCAGGCGCCAATGACAATGGGGTTGTAATTGAAGTAAGCCCCTACACTTAATTGATCGGATTTCCCTTGAAATTTATACAGGACAGTAGGGGTAATGGTTTTATTGTTGTAATCAGGTTTGCCTGTCATCCATCCGGTGAGGGGGATGGTAACACCGGCATGGAAAGAACCCTTAATAGGTAGTTTGTCTTCTCCTCCGGTAAAGGAAAGGTTGGGTTCGTTCATATGATGAGCCGAGAAACCCATCCATAAGGATTCGGTGAAAATCAGCACTCCCGCAGCAAAATCAAAATAATGAACATTTTCTTTCGCAAAATCCTCCATACTGGGGTTTCCGGTAGGGCCGTTGTCATCGATTTGATCTCCAAATAAGAATTTGTTGTAATTCAAATTGCGCACACCATAGGTAGGAGCCAAGCCCGCTTGGATGGCCCAGGTATCATTGACCGGAATGAGATAGGAATAGTACAAGGTTAAATCCGATGACATTAGAGGAGTGTTGACCTTGGCTCCTTGTTGGTCATTTTTGAATTGGATTCCGATACCGCTTCTGAATTTTCGCACATATTGATCGTAAGAGGCGGCATAAGTGACAAAGTTGGCATCCAAGCCCGGCCATTGGTTCCGGTAGTTGAGCGTGACCCGGGCATCTCCGGTGGCTCCGGTAAAGGCAGGGTTCAGGTACAAAGGGTTGGCGTAAAATTGGGAAAATTGTGGATCCTGTGCCCGTGCGGGCTTTGTGTTTGCCATGAAGCATAGGGCAAGTATCAGGAAGAGTATTCCAAAGGTGGGCTTGAAATCAGTAAGGAGTTGTATGTATGAATAGCGCATGCCAAATGTTTTTTATTGTTTTATAGATAGTCTGGGAAACCTTCCGGGTTTTCAAAACCCGGAAGGTTTTTTTAAGGAGTTATGGCACTTGCAATGTGATCGTATCACTATTGCCTTGCTCATCGGTAACCGTCAGTGTGACTTCCCTGGGGTCGTCACTGTCGGTATCTCCGTAAGAGACTTGATGGGGTCCGGGACCGGAAGCCGTAGGCGGATCGGCACCTGGACCAAAGTTCCATTCATATGTATAATTGCTGTTGACGGTGGCACTTTGGTAAATATAACGTTGCGAAGCACAATCGTTCCGGGCAGGGTTTACAATAATCCCAGCGGTGACTGCTTGATCACAATTACTTCCGATAGGAATATTTTGTGACATCACCGATTTACAACCGTTATTGGTCACCGTTAAGGTGACGGTATATACTCCGGGAGTGGTGTATTCATGAACCGGGCTACTGGAGCGTTGTGAGGCGTCTGTAGAGCCATCGCCAAAATCCCATTCATAAAAATTACCTGCGGCAAATTGTGGGGTGAAACGCACCTTGGCCGGAAGGTTATCACAGCTGCCTTCTTCATAACTATGCACAAAAGCGGCATTGGGATAGGGGAATACCTCGTACAACATGGAGTAAACTTTTGTATTTTGAGGATCACCACTACCTACAATTTGTGTAATGACTTTTTTGCCCGGAGTCGTCCAATACACAGAGTCTACGGTGAAACCTTGTGCGGTGTCCGGTTCGGCATCTTTTCCTAAAAACCATCTTGGGCTTTCTCCTTGAAAACCTCTGGACATGTCGGTTAAAGTAACACTGTTCAACACACAGGTATGATTGGCGGGAGCAATAGTAAAATCGGCTTCTTTTTCCAGGTCATCTACTTCTATCAGGATAGAATCGTAATACGTATTGCTGCATCCGTTCGGAGGGGTAACGGTCAGAGAAATAATGTATAAGCCTCCGTAAGGATATTCATGCTCTCCGATCATCTCCGTAGAAGTATTGGATTTATTTTCTTCTTCATCCGTGGATGGATGTCCGAAATTCCATTCGTATTGAGCGGCAGGGTCTTGGTTGGTAGGGGTGAATGTGAAACTTGCCGGAACTTGCGAACCGTCACCCGAAATGCTGAAGCTGGCATCGGTTTCCGCACTGACAAAGAAGGAATAAATAAAGGTGCGTTCAAATACCCCGTTGCCCACTACCAACATGGCTACTTTAGGACCGGGGGTGGAATAATATACTTCATGAGGGCCTCGTACATTGGACGTGGCGGGAGAAGCACCTTCTCCAAAAGACCACTGCCAGGAAGTGGCATTTTCTTCATTGACTTGTTCAAAAATTACAGGGCTGTTGATACATGGCGGATCGGGATTCACGGTGAAGTTCGGGTCAATATCTCCCGCGCCATCTTCCACCACTATGGTCATGGTATCGTAGTTGGTACAGGCTCCGTTGGTGACCGCTAATTGTACAAAATACTCCCCGGCTACTTTAAAAGTATGATCATTTATAGGAGTATTATAAGTGACCACCCCGTCCACAAGGTCTTGAATTTGCCATTCATAGAGATAATTTGGGTTAGGGGCACTATTGCCATTGGGTCTTAGCGAGGCTGAGACCGGGGCAGGGGAGAGTACTCCTGTAGGAACTACGGCAATGTTGGCCGGAGGTACGGCACTGACCACATAGCGCATCGTACTGGTATCCGAAAGTGAGCCTCCATCGGTAACGATCAGGGAGATTGTTTTTTCTCCGGGGCTTGTCCATTGTACTTGATGCGGCCCTTTAGTGCTGGCCGTTGGAGGCACGGCATCCTGGCCGAAGTCCCATTGCCAGGTTTGAGCATTAAAACTTGAGTCGGTAAATACAGCCGTATCCGGCAAACAGATACCACCCAAAGGATCTACCGTAAAGATGGCTTCAACCTCCGAAAAACTAAGGTAAGCCAAAATAGCCTCTTCTGACTGAGGCGTATCGCGCCCCCATGGGGGAATGTTGGTGGTCGGAATATTTTGCCCGAAGGAAGATCCGTTTTTTCCAAAATGCTTGCCTACCGTGATCACCCCGTTGTGCACCGGGTAGAGGCTGTACAAGTCCGTATTATTTCCCCCGGCTCCGTTACTTGGATTCCACACTCCTGTTAAAATAGAACTGTAGACTAAAGTGGTTAAATCAGGAGTGTAAACCCGTACATTCGGTCCGTTGCTGGATGGGCCTGCCGAGGGTTTATCTTGTTTTTGATAGGCATTGGCGGTTGAAGCAAAAGCCCGGGAACGGCTAATGACATATACATTGCCAACAGCATCGGTATGTATGTCAATTTGCGAACGGGCAGAGCTTAAGTTGGCATTTCCGGAATTGTGATCAGGCCAGCCGTCAAGATTGGGATCGGTGTAGGGTGCGCCCAGTGTGCCGCTTCCTTCGTATCCTCCCATGTAGGCACTGTATAGTAAATCTCCGTTGTTCAATCTTAATTTTCCCAACCAGGAAATTTCTACATTGGTATTACTTCCGGTAAATTCATTGTGAAAGGAAAATCCGGGATTCATACCATTGGTATTGACTTGGTTTCCGGCCCATAAATCTGTAGTACTTTTTCCTTGTTGGCGGGCAATGACAATGAGTGAAGAGCTGGGGCCCTCTTGAGAGTAATCAATACCCAAGGCATCTATATGTTGGAAGGGAGGCGATTGGTTATTATTTTCCGTATACAAACGGCTCCACCACTTTAAAGTACCTTGATCGGTAAACGCAATAACAATAGGTTCGAAATCAGGCCGGCCGGTTCGGGTTATGGAGTTGATACTGGAGCCAATATATATATGGTTATTGCGCTTATCTACTACTATGCCTCCGATCCGGTGAGTTGTGCGGTCTCCCAGGCGGTAATTGGTGTAGCCTCCCAGGTTCATAGTGGTTTCCGGGTTTTGGATGTTACAAGGCGAATTAAAGAAATAGTCCATAGGCCAGGTTCCCTGTTTGGTGCCCCCGTTACCGTCAGGCAAAACCTGATTGTAGTCTGTCGCACTCCAGGAGCGCATGGAACAACTCAGGTCATTGACAAACGGTACACCACTGTAGATGGGTACTACTTCTGGATTGTTTTGTGCGGGTGTCCAGGCGCCGGAAGTAAAGGCTCCATCGGACTTTTTCAGCCCCCAGTGAAAGCGCCAATTGGGCACCAAATCCGGAGCGCCATCGGCTGTCAGTCTACGAACTGCGGCCCAGGTGTTATCATTCGGGTCCCCTTCGGCAAATACTACTTTCCCATTGCCTCCTACGTCCCAGGGTTGGCGCTCGCGATGATCACCACTGGCTTCTACATTAAAGGCCCAATCCAACTGCGTAGGCACTCCGTTGACAAAATTGTTATTCAATTTTGCCAGGTAATACCCCCCTTGCCTCTTTCCCGAAATGTATAAATCTCCGGTAGTGGACCCTGTTGGGTTGGTAGTTTTCAGGTGGGTAATATCTATAACGGCCCCGGCCCGGAAGTAAACCACTTGCAGGATTTGTTGTACGTCTTCCGTCAAATGGAGGATAAATGCGGTAAACCGTTGAGAGGTAGGTACTCCGGTATTATCGATATCCAAAGGGTTAATTACGGTTTTCTTTACATTGGAAGGCAACCAATTCAGGTCCCTGGCGTGTCCTCCTACCAGGAAGCTGCCATCGGAAAGTTGAATGACAGCGTTAAAACTCTCATCCCTACTGTTACCTGCGTATGTTACCAGGTTACTTTGCCCATAGCTTGGTAAAAAAGAAAGGAAAAGTAAGATATATAAGAGAGATGATTTTCGTAATTGCTTTGACATTTAGCCTAGTATTTATTAATTGCGAAACTGTCCAAAATTCGTTGATTATAAGCAATATTTGCAATATATTATGAAAATAAAGATCTTATTAAGTAAAAATTTCTAACAAGTAAATTAATTTGTTAAATCAAAAAGAACAACTTCTTAACTATTATTATGGACAAATCGGTTCAGTTTTGGGTTGTAATGTTTAGATTAAATTTTATAAAATATATTCCTTTTATTCATGCGCGCACGACTACCTTACTATCCTGTTTTCCTATTTCTGGTATGGTCATGCCTTACTTCAGTCACATGGGCGCAGGAAGCCAGCTTTACCCCTTCCGATAAGCCGAACAGCAAAGGTTGCGGCTTTAATGTGTTTGTGTTTACCAATACTTCCGATGCCGGAGCGACCCGGTTTGAATGGACCTTGGGCAACGGCAATACGGCTACCACTACCGGCTTGGGCGAAACGGTAGAAGCTCTGTACTCTTCAGGTTCCTACACGGTCACATTGAAGGCAATTTATCCCGGAGGCGTGGAAAAGACAGCAAGCCAACAGGTGACAGTAGCCGAAAAACCACTGATCCAAGAGATAATTGCTCAACCGGAAAGTGGCTGTGCCCCTTTGTCCGTAAAGTTTGATGCCGACATTGTGGCGGACGCCAATATCATAGATTATACTTGGGATTTCGGAGACAAAGCCAGCGCTAAAGAACCTTCGCCTACCCATGAGTATACGGCTGAAGGAACCTATACCGTCACGCTCCGCATTGTGGATGAAAACCGTTGTATTACACAACAGACTACGGAAGTGACCGTAGGGAAGGAGTTGGCGATAAGTTTTGTGACGGAAGGGGCAACTTTTGCCTGTGTACCACCTCTCAGCGTAAAATTTACGGCCGAAGGAACTGAAACCGGCAAATCGTATACGTATCGATGGAATTTTGGGGACGGTTCACCGGAATTGCTGACACAGGATGCCGAAACAACGCATGAATATACACAAAATGGGATTTTTTCTGTAACGCTCACCGTGTTAGATCCGGAATTAGGCTGTGAAGCAACCTATTCCGTAGAGAATCAAGTTGCAATTCAGCCTTTGGTAGCCGATTTTGAAGTAACCAATATCAGCAACGGTTGTACTCCGACCGAAGTGACTTTTGAAAATACTTCCACCTTGATCAATGATACACAAATTGTGACTTGGAACTATGGGGATGGGGAATCCGAAACGGGTCCAGCCACGGAACTGCGAAACCCTTCACATGTATATACTTCCAGCGGAGTTTATTCGGTGACACTGACCATTGATGACCCGGTAAATGGCTGTACCGATGAAGTAACCCGTACGGATATTGTGGAAATATTGGAGGGACCTGTAGCGGCCTTTACCGCGGATAATACCGGAGCTTGTGCCGGTCCTATCAATGTGAATTTTACCAACCAGTCGACCAATGCGGTGGAATGGTATTGGGATTTTGGAAATGGGCAGACTTTTGACGGGCAAAATCCGGGTTCCATTACCTTTAATGAAGGATCTTATACCGTCACGTTGATTGTTGTGGGGGCCAATGGCTGTGCGGATACATTGCAACAAACAAATTTTATCACGGTCAAGGAGCCTGTAGCAGATTTTACGGCTTTCGATGTGGGAGGCTGTGCTCCTGACTTTTTCCTGAACCTGGTGGATAGTTCTTCTTCTCCGGTGGGTATAGCTTCTTACGATTGGAAAGTGATTAACAGCCGGACGGGAGTGGAAGTTGCCACAAGCACCGCAAAAGATCCTACGCTACAGGTTTCGGATACGGGGACTTATCATGTGGAATTGACGATTACGACACCCGATGGGTGTACTTCTACAGAGATTAAGGAAAATTATGTGAAAGTAGGGGTGCGTCCTAATTCTCTGGACTTTACTGTTTCGGTAAGGGAAATATGTAACGGGACTTTGGTGGACTTTGATGAAGGGGCTTCCGTGTTGAACCCGGACAACCCTTATGATGTGGACTTTTATTGGAATTACATCAGTGGTGATGAGCGGATGGACCAGAATGGCTTTTATGAGTATACCAATATGGATCCTGGCCCTTACAAAGTGACCTTGTTTTATGAGTCCAACGGATGCAAAGATACCTTGGCCATCGATTCGGCTGTGTTTGTCAAATTGCCCAAAGCCCAAGCTTCGAATTATCGCTTTCCTTGTGTGGGAGATTCAATCTATTTTGTGGATGAATCGTATGGGGCTGACAGCCTGGTATGGACATTTGAATTTGTAGAAGATCCCAGTTTGAACTTTACGACTGAAGAAAAAAATCCTGCCGTCTTTATTCCTCCCGGTCAAACGGTTAACTGGACCTTTCAGGTATGGAATTATTGTGATCCTTCCGATCCTTATACCAATTGCGATGGAAAATCCGAAGGGGAAATCGGTTGTGATGATATTACTAACGGCACCGTGACGATGCCTTTTAACAGTGCTCCTGTGTTTGACGGGAATGTATTTGCTCAACCGCAATCCGGCATTCCGGCTTGTGCTCCGGCCGAATTTGATTTTCGCACTTCGATCTCTTTGCCGGGAACTTCCATTACCCGTTTCGATTGGGATTTTGGTAATAACATGACCGGACAAGGCAGTGACATTAGCCAAGTGGTGTATAAGGAGCCGGGAACGTATTCGGTCAAACTGAGCATTACCACTGCGGACGGCTGTCAGTACGATACTACTTTTGTAGACATGATTGAGGTGTTCGGTCCCGTGGTGAAGTTTGATTATTGCCGTGCAGGGACTTGTGTGGGTGACTCGGTGTTATTCCAAGATCAGTCTACCTCCATCGTTCCGATTCAAACCCGTATTTGGGATTTTGGCGATGGTAATACCCTGGAAATAAATGATCCGAGTGAGACCACAATTTATTATCAATACCCACAGGCCAAAGACCCCAACAAGCAAGATGAACACTATTGGGTTACCTTGACAGTGATTGATGAAATGGGTTGTGTAGGGGTGGATAGTGCTAAAGTACGTCCTACCCAGCCCAAAGCAGTCATCGATAGTGTGAACCGGGTGCCGGTTTGCGGTGGGGACGAAATTACCTTTGTGGCTTCCATGGATTCGACTTTAGGGTTGAAGCCTTTTACCTTTCAATGGGAATTTAGTACGGGCAATTCCGGAGGAGGAGAACGGGTGACGGAAACCTTTCCGGCCGGAGAACATTGGGCCCAATTAATTATGTTCGACCAAAACTTTTGTCCGGATACAACCGAAGTGAATTTTACCGTAGTAACCGATTCTTTGGTTGCGGATTTTCCGGAAGATAAAATAGTAGGAGCCTGTCCTCCTTTGCAAGCCAACTTTACCGATCAGAGCTTTATCCTGGATAAACTTCCGGATAACGAAATTGTCTTCTGGCGGTGGGAATTTGGCGATGGCGATTTTATTGAAGGAAATCAAAATCCCGAAAAATTCTATTATGCTCCGGGAACTTATGATGTGACGTTAATTGTAGGGGATGCCTTGGGCTGTTTTGATACTTTAACCCGGGAGGATTTGGTAATGGTAGGTGGTCCGGATGCGGAAGTGGACTTAGGGCAAACCGATACCATTGGTTACGTAAGTCATACCATCGATCTTAGTGTGGACGTGGCTACCGGAAGTGATTTTACCTACATTTGGGATTTTGGCGATGGAACCACAGAGAATACCACTGATTTAGATATTACACATACATACACGACCCCGGGGACTTTTAAAGTCACCTTGGGAATTATTGACAATGCTTCGGGTTGTCAAGTATTTAATTTATTTGAACAAAGAATCATTGTATTGCCTTGCCCGGAGTCGGAACTGACGGATATTACCCAGTGCCGGACGGATGGGCAGATCGTATTAAAACCTTTTGACGAAACATTCGAACCGGACGTAGGGGAATTGTCTCTAATCTGGACCAAAGAGGGGGCAGTGGTAGCGACAGGAGTAGATAGCCTGGTGATTGATCCACCACCGGTAGGTTCTCCGGAGTTGGGTCAAGCCATTGCCTATAAAATTGCCATCGAGATCAAAGAAACCAATCCGGACGGTACCGAAGTAATTTCCTGCGTAGGAGAAGCTACTTCGATCGTGACCATCACGGATAATCCCAGTGCTGAATTTGATATTTCTCCGGCTTGTGTAGGAGATCCTGTCGTTTTTACGGCCATTAATCAAAATGCACAGTACCTGTACTTTTGGGATTTGGATGGAGATGAAGTTTATGATGAGAAAATTAATGAAACAAGCCCTGAGTTTATTTATAACCAGGCTTCGGTTTTCGAAGTGGGCTTGGTTTTGAGTAGTGGAGCTTGTGCGGATACGGTGCGCAAAAGTGTAATGGTATACGAACCTCCGGTGGCAGATTTTGAGGTGCCGGAGGTATGCCAGGGAGAGGCCGTGGTGTTTGATGCCCGGCCTTCTACCGTAGACCCGGGACGGGCCACTACCTATCAGTGGGAGTTTGAGGAAGGTGCCGGTTTTACCGCGCCTTCAGGAAATAAAGAAAGCAGTCCGCCTTATGTATATGGCACCGCAGGTACTTACAAAGTCACTCTGAAAGTCAATTATGATATTGGTTGTTCGAATCAAATTACGAAGGAGATTTTGGTTGAGCCTGCACCAATACCTGATTTTGATTTTACGCAAGTTTGTGTGGGAACAGCAACGGCCTTTACCAACCTGACCCTGGGCACAGGCTTAAATTACGAATGGGATTTTGGAGATAATTCGGATGTGGATATTACCGCAAACCCTACACATGTATATGATTTTCCGGGTGAGTACAAAGTGAAATTAACGGCGACCACCCAAGGTGGTTGTGAAGAAACCATAGAAAAAACAGTGCATGTGTTCAGTGCTCCTCAACCGGATTTTATTCTACCGGAGCCTATCTGTGTGGGACAGGAAGTTACCTTGGAAGGAGTGGACAATAGTGGCAATATCATTGATCAATGGGAGTGGAGTTTTAGTGATGGATCCACCTCTAATTCTCAGGTCACCCCAAAAACATTTTCTGCTGAGGGCACTTTCACTATTACTTTGAAACTCATTAGTGACAATCAATGCGAAGCTTCCGTACAGAAAGAAATAACCGTACATCCAGTGCCGGATGTTGCCTTTACTGCCACTGAAGCTTGTGACGGACAGACGGTCAATTTTGCTATTAGTCAAAACAATGGAGCGGCAATCTCTGCCTATGCCTGGGACTTTGACACTTCGGATGGGATTCAGGTGGATGCAACCACCATGAATCCCAGTCATGCGTATGCCGGACCGGGGGCGTATGAAGTGCAGTTGACAGTAACAAGTGAGGAAGGTTGTGAGAGTACGGTTACCCAAACGGTGAATGTGACTTCCGCTTCCACTCCTCCTGCGGTAACCCTGAACGGACCTGTGCTGGTTTGTGTAGATACGGAGGTAGAATATACGGCAGATCCTGGATTTGATAGTTATCTATGGACCTTTAGTGACGGAACAACAATTACCACCACTGAAGAGAAAGTAACCCATACCTTTGCCATTGGCATGGATGGAAATAACCAGTTTACTGTGAATTTGTTGGCGGAAGCCAATGGCTGTTCTGCCTCGGATGAACTGACGGTAGAGGCAGTAAAGGCAAATGCTTTTTTTGAAGTAACCCAAGCATGTAGCGGAAGCGAAGTGAAATTTACGGCAAAACCGGAAATAGAGCCCGGTTTACCGGTAGCATCGTATGAGTGGATAATCAGTGGAAATGGAATCAACGAGAGTGGAAGTGGTAAAGATTTTATGGTTCTGATAAATAATCCGGGAAGTTATGAAGTGACCTTGAGAGTGAAAGTTGACGGGGCCGAGTGCATTGCGGAACGCTCTCGCTTTGTGACCATTCATCCCAGCCCGGAAGCAGAAATTGCAGTTACTTCTGCTTGTGAAGAGAAAGTCCTTTTAGAAGCCAAAGGGATTACAGGCACGGTAACCCGCTACGATTGGATCTTCCCGAATGAAACCATTACCAAAAACAACCCATTTGTAGAATGGACTCCGGACAGTCCGGGCGTAAAAGACGTAAAATTGATCGTGTATTCGGACGAAGGCTGTACTTATGAGACAAGTAAGCAAATTACCATTGCTCCTAAGCCACAAGCCACCATTGAAATAACCAATGCCTGTGCCGGAAAAGAAACAATCTTTCAGTTGAATTTGGATAACAATACAGCCAACCTTACCAAAGTTACCTGGGTTTTTGATGAAACGGCTGAGCCAATTGTGGTTACCGCTAATTTTGGTGACCCGGTAAGGCGGGTCTTTGAGCGGTTAGGTTTTCATGAAGTCGTTGTGACTTTGGAAGGAGAGGAGGGTTGCTCGGTTACTTACACGAAAAAGGATGTTGAAGTGTACGCTACCCCTGAAGTGGAATTTACTTTTACGGAATTATGTGACGGCAATATCCGGTTTACCGATAATTCTGTCTTAAACGGTACGAGTGTGGAGGAAAGTGCTTACCAATGGGATTTTGATAACGATGGCAATACGGATGCTACCGGGAAAGAAGTTGAGGTATCCCGTGATACTTACTTCCCTGAAAACGGAGAGTCTTACCCTGTCATCTTAACACTTTTAACCACTGAGGGTTGTACGGCTACGGCTTCCCGGGAGGTTGAAATTGAAGTAACTAAGTTTGTGGAAGGAGACAAGGACAGGGTGGTTTGTGCTGGAGAAAACATTACAATTATCGCCAAAGGGGGGGATCTATACCATTTAAGATTAAAAGGAGATAATAATCCGAATCCGATTGCTAGTAACCCCGATGGATCGTTCACTTTTAACCCCGAAGATTTTAGTTTGAAAAAAACTCAAACTTATATAGTGGAAATCGTGGAAGTTATTGGGGGTGAAAAGTGTATTCTTAGTGAAGAAGTGAATGTGACGGTAATCAAATTTCAGCTTGCCGCTGAACTGGAAGATCAGGAGGTATGTGGTGGAGAGCCCATTACCTTTGATGCGGCCATCGCCGATCCCGGTGCTTATGACCGAGTAATTTATGAATGGTCCGATGAAACAACGGTAGTCCAAAGAAGCACAGCTTCCACATTGACAGTTACCGAAAGTGGAGAGTATTCTGTGGTAATTTCTGCAGAGAAGCTAGGGCTTACTTGTCAATCTGAAGAACTAACGGTATCGGCACTTTTTTACACGGTACCATCATCGACTTTACCGGATACGGTCATTCGCCATTGTTTTGAAACACAAGAGGTATTGACCCTGAATGCGGCTGTGGAAGGTGGTGGAAACTATGCTTATAAATGGGAGCATTCGAATGAGACTACGCCTTCAGTAGACATAAGGGATGGTGGAGAGTACATCGTCACCATTACGGATTTAGGTAATGCTTTGCAATGCGTAAGGACAGATACGGTAGTGGTGGAAGCGGTTTGTCCGGTCCGGGTCTTTATGCCGGATGCCTTTACCCCTAACGGAGACGGGCTGAATGATACCTTTACGGCAAAGGGCGCTTTTTTCAGAAATTACCGCTTGACGATCTTTAACCGTTGGGGAGAAGTTATCTATCGCACCAATAAGCCGGAAGAGGGCTGGGACGGTACCTACCTGGGTGAACTCATGCCATCGGGCGTATTTCCGTATATGCTGGAATTCATCGCGGAATGGGATGGGGAAAAGCATACCCAGTACGGGCATGTGACACTGGTGCGGTAATCGAAGAAACCGTTGTGTACAAAAAAACCTTCCGGGTGCTAAAGCCCGGAAGGTTTCTCATATATAATGAAGGATTACCTAAACGTCCAAGTTGGCGTATTTGGCATTCTTCTCAATAAATTCCCTTCTTGGCGCCACTTCATCACCCATCAGCATAGAGAACAAGTGGTCTGCTACTGCCGCCGATTCTATGTCCACACGTTTCAAGGTACGGGTTTCGGGGTTCATGGTAGTGGCCCACAGTTGTTCGGGATCCATCTCACCAAGACCTTTGTAACGCTGAATATTTACATTGGCTTCTTTTTCGCCCGCCAGTTCTTTCACGGCAATATCCCGCTCGTCATCGTTCCAGCAATAGCGTTCTTGTTTTCCTTTTTTCACTAAGTACAAAGGAGGTTGCGCAATGTATAAGTAACCGTTTTCGATCAAGTCTTTCATATACCGGAAGAAGAACGTCAAGATCAAGGTCCGGATGTGGCTTCCGTCCACATCGGCATCCGTCATGATGATGATTTTATGATAACGAAGCTTCTCCATGTTCACGGCTTTTTCGTCTTCTTCCGTGCCGAAAGATACCCCCAAAGCAGTGATCATGTTTTTGATCTCATCGTTATCATAAATTTTATGCTCCTGAGCTTTTTCCACGTTGAGGATCTTACCTCTCAAAGGCAGGATGGCCTGGAAATTCCGGTCACGGCCTTGTTTTGCCGAACCTCCTGCAGAGTCTCCCTCTACCAGGTACAATTCACATCTGCCCGGATCTTTTTCCGAACAGTCAGACAGTTTACCGGGAAGGCCGGTTCCGGTAAGCACATTTTTCCGTTGTACCATTTCCCGGGCTTTGCGGGCAGCATGTCTTGCTTGTGCAGCAACGATCACTTTTTGTACGATGGACTTGGCTTCTTTCGGATGTTCTTCCAAGTAGATATTAAGCACTTCTCCCACACAAGAATCCACTGCGCCTAAGGCTTCCGAGTTTCCGAGTTTGGTTTTGGTTTGGCCTTCGAATTGAGGTTCCGGTACTTTGACCGAGACTATGGCAGTCAGTCCTTCACGGAAGTCATCTCCGGCAATGTCCACTTTTACTTTGTCCAGGGAGCCGGACTTTTCGGCATACGCTTTCAAAGAGCGGGTCAAAGCCCTACGGAAACCGGAAACGTGCGTTCCGCCTTCGTGAGTATTGATGTTGTTTACATAAGAATGTACATTCTCAGAGTAGGAGCTGTTGTAAGTCAAGGCTACCTGTACGGCAATAGAGCCTTTCATCCCTTCCATATAGATAGGCTCGGGCAGGAGTGTGGTACGGGTAGAGTCCAAGTACGTTACAAATTCTTTCAGACCTCCCTCCGAGAAGAAATCTTCGTGATAAGCTTCTCCGTTTTCATCCTTCTCGCGGTGGTCCGTCAATTTGATCCGGATGCCGGCATTGAGATAGGCTAATTCCTGAAGACGGGAAACGATCGTTTCCGTATTGAATTCATGAACGGTGAAGATCGAATTGTCCGGCCAAAAATGTACCGTGGTACCGGTGATATCCGTTTCTCCGATTTGTTTTACATCGTATTGAGGTTTACCGATTTTATATTCCTGTTGGAATATTTTATGATCCCGGTGTACCGTGACTTTCATGTCACTGGAAAGTGCGTTCACACAAGAAACCCCTACACCATGCAATCCCCCGGAAACTTTATAGGTATCTTTGTCGAATTTTCCCCCGGCATGCAAAACGGTCATTACGACTTCCAATGCCGACTTCTTTTCTTTGGGGTGGATATCCGTAGGAATCCCCCGGCCATTATCTGTGACAGATACAGAATTGTCTTCATGCACTTCTACATGAATTTCCGTACAGTACCCGGCCATGGCTTCGTCAATGGAGTTGTCCACTACCTCCCAGATCAGGTGGTGTAAACCTTTAAACCCAATGTCACCAATGTACATGGCAGGTCTTTTCCGGACTGCCTCTAATCCTTCAAGGATTTGAATATTTCCAGCTGAATAGTTTTGTTTATTCTCTTCCATAGATTATAGTTCAACACCTGCAAAAATAACATTTATCGCTTATTTTTCAACTAAATTCTTAAGAAGTCCTGCTTATTTCATTGGACTTTCGCTGTGAGAAGAACCCCGGGTGTAATTTGTTTAGAATAGATTTTTCCAAAGTGTAATTTACGGAATTTCACCTGTATTGCATGCAGTTTTGTCATATTGTTTTTTTGAACAGGTCTGTGTGGTAGCCTCATAAACCCTGAAACAGTGAATTCCCTGCAATCAGGGTATTTGGTCAGGGGAGCGGTTTTGGGGAAAAGTATAAGTTGAAGTGGTTTACACGTATGGTTTTTGACCGAACATGGAATCAAAACCGGCTCGTCAAGACACTTTTTGAAAAGAATAGCCAAAGCTATTGTTGAAAAAAGTAACACAGAGGAGGCCTTTTTGAAACATTTTTCAGGAAAAGGAAAAAGTTTAATTCACTTCATTTTTAAAGAAGGAAATTAACTTTAATGATAGCCTTAATAATATGTTTTTTAAAGAATAATTTTTAAGATTGTAGTAAAATGATATCTCTTCCGGGGCATCCGTTCAAAATGGCTTTAAGCATTTGAGTACTTGGCAACTGCTTGAAAATTAGATGGCTGAAAAATGCGGCTTTTAAGATCCTCTGAAGGGTTTAACAAATACAATTAAACTAATAAACTAAACTTTTCAATTCTTGAATTTCTTTTTCACCAATCGTTTTGGCAATGCTTCATTTATTCTCTATTCTCTTGTTTGGATAGCAGGACTTTGCTGTGTTTATAGTCAAGTGAGAGGCCAAGAGGAGTATCATGGCCGGGCGACTTATGAAACGGGAGGGGCTGCTGCACTGACAACGCTTCAAGTGAACCTCAAAACCGTGACTACAGACGCAGAAGGCTTTTTTAAGATAGACCTTTCTTCCAGCCCCAAAGCGATGGAGGTGGAGCGAAGGGGCTACCGGATCAAACGATGGGGCGTTCGTGGAAAAGAACTCGATGTATTGCTGGCTAGGACAGTTTACTTGATGAATGGTCTGGTGACAGATGAAATGGAATTACCTCAATCACAAATTGAAGTGATATTCCGACAAGAAAAAGAACAATTGAAAGCAATAACGGGTAGCGATGGAGTTTTTCATTTGAAAGTTTCTCCGGAATTTAATTTTGCTCAACCTTTTGAATTGCTCGTCAATCAACAAACTATACCCGGAGAAAATATTTCTTTTTTAGACGATTTTGGTTTTGCAAAAATCAAACTCCTGCCTTCATCAAATCCTTCCAAACCGTGGGTAGTGTTATCCGAAAAGGGTGAACCGGTGGCCGGCAAAGAAGTGACGGTCAATCACCGTGTATTCCAAACCGGCAATGATGGTACCTTACTCAATTGGAACCGAGAAACGATAGCCGGAACCTTGCATTTTCAAGAATTTCAAGTGGTGAGAGTGGACTCCGGCACACATGCCATTCGAGTGTATGTACGGGAGAATGCAATCGTCCCTGTCGAGCCTGTGCTTGCCCCTGTTCAAAAGAAAGAAACGGTAACGGGGCTTGCTACTATTGACAAACAAAATACCGAAGCGAAACCCGGTGAATCCCAGGATATTGTCATGGATTTTTCAGCCATAAAAGAGTTGTTGAAACAAATGGAGGAGCAAGAGCAGTTGGATATCACGTTAATTCACCAACGGATCGAGGAAGTGGCCGGGGCTTTGGAGTTGAGTCAGGCATTGACCCCTTCGGAGAGGGCTTATTTTTTGTCGTATTTGGAGCGTTTGCAAAGCCTGTTAAATGCCCGGAAACAAGAATTTTCTTTTGAGCAGGAACAGACGCAGGCCTTGATAGACAGAATGCGAAAACACTTGTCAGAGAAAGATTCCTTACAACTTTTGGCCGAGAAGCATTTGGAACGGGTCCGCTTCGAACAGGAAGAAACCGTGCGTCAGTTTCAAAAAGAATTGTTAGTAGTGTCCGGCATCAGTGTGTTTTGTATTCTTATGACATTGGGCTTTTTCGTAATCAGCAGGCGTATCCGGAAGCAAAAACAAGAGATTGTACGGCAGGCAACGGATTTACAACAACTGAATGCTCTTGTGCTGGAAAAAAATCAAGATATCACTGACAGTATCCATTATGCACAAACGATTCAGGCTGCCATTCTCCCCGATCCTAAAGCCATTGCGGAAGCGATAGATGACTATTTTATCCTTTACCAACCCAAAGATATTGTCTCCGGAGATTTTTATTGGTTTTCGCACCTTCCGGCAAATCAAAATTCTCCTGCCAAAACCCTGTTGGCTGCCGTGGATTGTACCGGGCATGGGGTTCCCGGGGCCTTTATGTCCATGATTGGCAATACCTTGCTCAACGAAATAGTCAACCACCGGAAAATCAATGCCTCGGATTGTATCTTGGAATTATTAGATAAGCGGATTATCCGGGCCTTGCAACAATACGAAACGGAAAACCGGGATGGAATGGACGTATGTCTTTGTATTATTGAAAACCTGGATCGCGACACCCGGAAGGTGACTTTTACAGGAGCAAAAAGACCTTTGTATTATACCATAAAGGATAAAGTGGAAGTGATCAAAGGAGATCGTAAATCGATAGGAGGCTTGATCTATCAGAACAAGTCGTTTACCAAACACGAACTGGTCCTTAAAAAGGGAACCCGTCTTTACCTAACTTCGGACGGATATGCCGATCAAAATAACCCGGAGTATAAAAAAATCGGTTCCCGGCAATTCAAAACCTTTTTAGAAGAAATCAATACATTGCCGATGGCCCAACAAAAATCTCAGTTGGAAAAAAGACTGCGCAACCATCAACAGAGTGCAGAACAACGGGATGATATTCTGATCATGGGGGTGAAGTTATAGTAAATAAGCATGTGAAAATATTCTATGGGCTGTTGAACAAGGCTCTTTCCAATACTTCATGGCAAATGTTTACTTGTTTATTGAAATTTATCAATGTTACCCAATAATTGATCAGACCTGTAAGGAGGGCAAAAATCCAATACAGAGGGTTGGTACCCCAAAGAAGAAATAACAAGGTGAAAAATAAGGAAAATACGCAGCTGCTTACCAAAATGACTTTAGTACTGTAGAAAAGTTGATACTGTACAAACAATAAAGATCCGGTAGTGGTATCCGAAAACTTCCCTTTGATCAGGGGTAAAAAATTGCTGGGAACCTTTACTTTCCGGGAAAGGGTGAAGGCGTTTTCCCGGATATTTCCATGAAAAAGCTTTAACGGACTATCCACCTCCGCTTTTTGAGTTGAATAGTCCGTAATTGTACATCGCATTAATTGCCGGATTGCCTCTTTGTGCGAGTACGGGAGCACCAAAGTTCTTTTTTTGACTGGAAGTAAGTGCATTTATTTAATTAAAGAAAATTACCTTCCCGTATTTACCGCACTGCGATACACGAAATTTCCACATTCACATCTTTAGGCAATCTAGCTACTTCCACAGTTTCGCGGGCCGGTGCCTGAGTGTTGAAATATTCCCCATATACCTGGTTGATTTCCACAAAGTTACCCATATCTTTGACAAAGATCGAGCACTTAACCACATGGTCGAACGACAAGCCTGCTTCTTCCAGGATGTATTGCAAATTGCGCATTACCTGATGAGTTTCTTCCTGAATGCTACCGGAAATTAACTCTCCCGTGGCTTGGTTGATTGGAATTTGGCCGGATACATATAAGGTGTCTCCTGCCATTACAGCTTGGCTATAAGGACCGATCGGTGCAGGCGCTTTCTCACTGTTGACGATTTTTTTCATTGTTGGTTTAATTTTTTTATATGAAATAGGTTGAATTTCAATTGTTTATAAATAATTTCCCTGGCTTGTGTTTTTAAGAATATTTTGGTATTTAGCGAAAGGAATTACTAAAAAAACGCTTTCAAAGTTAGTGCATCGGATGCTTCTTATGAAATTGGATTCATAAATGTTTGAAGAGCTGCTTGGGTCAGTAGAATAATAGAAGAGAAAGGCCAAAACAAAGGACTCCGGAGAAGCCTGCAAAAGGAACTGATGTATGTGTTTCCCCGACCGGCATTAGCAAGAATCTTGTAGTACTTAAAGGGATATCTTAAACAGGTATATTATTTTTTATAAACTAAACTTGAAAAACCATGAATTCAGTAAAGTCTATGACAGCCATCTTAAGCAGTGTGCTTATGTTCTTCGTCTTTGCTTGTAGTCCTCAGCAAAACGAGGAAAAAAAAGATGATATGAAAGAATTGGAAGCTCAACTAATGGAACAAAAGAAAGAGATTGTTTCTGACATCAATGCGTCTATCCTCAAGGTGGAAAAAAAATTGGCCGTGCTTGAAGAAAAGTTGCAAGCAGAGGAGTTAGAGGAAGAGCTGAAACAACAACTGGAAGGCACTAAAGAAAAGCTAACCATGCAAAAAGACAACTTGGAAAGCCAACTTCAAAAAGTAGAAACCGTGACCAACGAGAATCTGGAGGTATTCAAAAATGAAATAGCCAGTCAGACAGTTGCCATCGATCAAGAGTTGGACAAGCTTTCGGAAGATATGAAAGGCTTGATTTCCAAAGAAGATTAAAAAAACGATAAACAGCCTACTGAAAAGCCATCCCAATTTTTATTGAGGGATGGCTTTTAACGGATGGTTTCTCTTTCATATAATAAATTTTGAGGAAGATGCAATCGACTAAAAATAGGGCATATATTCTCTTCTTCTTATTGAATTTCCGGAAAATACTTGTTCAGTATTTCCATCATGGCCTTTCTTTTGGAGTATTCCATCCTGAAGTACGATACTAATTGTTCTACAATGTTTTGTCCGCCTTTGATCTTTCGGACCTTTTCCAAAACGGTTACAACTTCATTGTATATATTTCTCCCCGTATTAGTTGCATGAGCTTTCAGACTACTCTCGTACAAGGCCAGCAATTCTTCCGGATAGGCATCTTGCAAGTGTTGTGCATAGGAATCTACTAGGGTGAGTGACTTGGGCTGTTTTTGTATAAGTTTTAAAAGCCGCTCATGGTAGCCTTCTTCTATATAAATGGCAGCCAGTAGGTAGATGACATCGTAGGAGTTTATGCTGGTAGTGATGGTGTTAATGATATTTTCACACTGAGCAGGCCATTCTTTTGGGGAATAAGTCGCTTTCAATTTCCGGTAATAGTCAAAGTGGTGATGGGGAGAAGCTAAATACAATTCTTTTGTTTTTTTGCGGATATCGGGAATGTTTTCTTCCGCTACGGCAACTTCCAGCAGGGTTTGCTGCCAGCTTCTTACCGTTCCGAGATGTTGTTTTTCCCGGGCAATTTCAATACCCTTTTGACAAAGGCCTTTAGCCCTTTCAAAATCTTTTCGGGCAAGGGCTTGTTCTACCAATACCTTTCTGATTGGAGGGTATTGTTTGTTGTTTTCCAATAGAATAACGATTTCTTCCGCCTTTTTAAGCCGTTTCAGGTAGTCCAATTTCGTCAGGAGCAATTGAGTGATTTTATACTCCGATGAGAAATGGTTTGGGTTACTTTTTTCCTTTTCGATTTGGCATTCGATAAGTGCTAAAAATTGTTCTTCCTGTTCCCCGGTGGAAATCAACTTAATCATCAGGTCTACAAAGAGATGCCTGAGATCCTTGTATTTTTCTTTTGGGTATTCCGAATGGCAATAGGCATACAATTCATCTTTCATCAGAGGAGGGGCTTGCTCTGTCAACTGATGGATAGTATTCCATGTATTATGGATAACATCACTGGCTCTGCCACTGGAATCATCGGCATTTTGTAACATTACCGGAACTTCCTCGATCAGTGTTTTGCAAATGATCAAGGCTTCGGTAAGGTTCTTTTTGACAAGCATGTTGGCCGCTTTTTGGGCCAGCTCGTTCAGCGAGGAAAATAATGTATTGGCAGAGCGGTATTCCACAAAGCCTCTCCTGCCTTGTGCTACTTTATATAAGTTGCGAACAATTAATCGGTATTTTTCCTCTTGGTCTTCACTCAAATGCTCTGCAAAATGCGCAATAAAGGCATTTTTTAAATTGAGATTTTTTTTGAATTGTGAGAGAATAAATGCTTGTAAGTCTTTTTGGGAGGCTTTATTGAGGATTTCCTCTATCTTTTCTTTGTTCCCCATTCTTTTCTTGCCTCCCTTTTGGGAAGGACCGGCTTTATCCAAATCCATTTGTTCTGCTATGGCGTATAGCATAGCCGTGACATGCTTGCAAACCGGGCCGCCATCATAAGGACAGTCGCAGCTCCAACTCTTGATTTTTGTTCGATGAGTTCTGATTTCTACGGTATAGACTTCCGAGCCATGTACCTGTGCCAGCCACATTCCGGGGGCTACCTTATCCAGGTTATTTACAACGTTCTCTGTGAAATATGCAAACCCCCTTTCTACAATGGTAGGGTTAATTTCCTGTTCGAAATCCTTTAAAGTCATGAGTTGGTTTCTTCTTTTTTTGCAATAGATGCTATTTAGTTGCCAAGCTACTAAAAAACAAGAGAAAAGAGTTTTTTGCTTTTGTCAGTGATAACAAGTAGGGAGAATTAGAATCCCGCAGGCACTGTAATGGTAGGCATAGGCACCGTGTGATAATGGTGATGCATCCAATGATTATCGTGCGTCCAATAGTGATTTCTGTACCTGGAAAAACCTTTGATCGAAAAGTCTACGGGAAGGACTACTTCCTGGGCTACATTCTTCCCTCTGACTTTTGCCGGTTTCCAATGAACTTCGGTGGTAGATTTTGATAGAAACGTTTTAATTAAACGGTTACAATCCGGAGTAAGCCCTTTTAAGATTTGAATATCCGAAACCAATCCGTCAGGTTCCACAATACATTTTATGAATACATATCCATGTATATTTTTCAGTAATGCATTATCCGGGTAACTAAGGTCCTTTGATAGTCTGTTTTGAAATATTTTAAAGCCTATGATTTTAGCGTTCCTTTTACAGGTCTGATACACTTTTTTGCCGTTTTCATCCTGAAAATATGCATTTTTGATCTTGAAATCTTCAAACTCATACGTGATTTGTCGTTGGGCAATGGAATCGTAAAAGGTTTCGATTCCACGACCGGAGCTGTGTAATAAATTTTTCCCGTCAAGGTTTTGAACAAGTTCATAGACAGGTTCCTCTTTCATGAATCGGAATTCACGGTGAACCTGCCCGTTAGGATGGTAGGTGACGCCTCTGAGAGGTTTATTTTTATAGTATTGCATTTTTTTCCGGAGAGAGCCATCGGGATAATACCAAGAGAATCTTCCTTTTCGCTTATGAGGGAAAAAGGAGGTGAAATCCCCTTCATAAATGAGCGTTCCGTCATTGAAATAAAATTTCTGATGAAAAACAGAATCCTCTACCGATTCGGTGAGGGCATAATAAAAAGCCTTTTCAGGTTCATTTACTTCATCCCAGGCTTTGTTAAAGTATATTTTTTCATTCCGGTCATGCTTGCGTTTATATTTTAACAACTTGATCAATACGGGAACGTCTTCACACGTATAGTGTCCTGCCTCAATCCGTTCTTTAAGTGATGTGTACTCACCAAAAACGGCACTGGCCACCTTCTTGAATTTCAGGGGTTTTTGAGGGAAACTAATATACGCATTTGAAGAATCCGCCTTGACGAGGTATGTTGTCACCACATTGCTGGCCCCGGCTCTGATATGTTTGTAAAATGTAAGGCTCCCGACTTGCTCCATTACTTCGGCAAACTCCCTTTTGTTTGACTGGGCACTGGTCAGTTGCCTTTCTACCGTGAAATTCTCAATCACCGTAAAGGAATCTACTCCGATGACATAGGAAGAGCATTCTTTGGGTTTGATGGTTTTTTCAATGCCCTCTTTATAAGACCGGAATTGAAAAAAAGTATTGTATTGAGCATATTTTAAAAATCCTTGAATCTTATTGTTTCCCAAGTCATAATAATATCCGGGCGTATAATCCTTGCCAAGCGTATAAGCAACTTCCAACGATTTTTGAGGAACATAGTCTACATCGAAATAACCGTCTATCATCTGTGCGTTTGCATCAAAGAAGTACCCCAGTTCATAGTTGCTTAGAGGGCCTTGTGAAAATGCCTTGACAGAAATCAATAGAAACAGAAGTAAAAGAAAGTGAGATGTACTTTTCATGGTAGTAAGGGTATCGGTTGGAGTGTTATTTTAAAAGAAATAGAGTGTAAATCGTATACAAAAGAAGATTTTCTTTCTGTTTTCAGAAATTAAAAAAACGCACAAAAATAGAAAATTCTTCTTTTGTCCTACCTTTTCTACTGTATTTGTCTTTTGGGAAACAAAACCGGGATGGCCAAAAAAGTAAATTTACTTCCGGGAAGCAGTACAAGAAAACTAGTTCCCAAAAGAAATGAGAAATTGATAAAAATGTTATCCGAAAAGTCTTTTTCGCCGGAATTAAACAAAATTTACCTTTTCCAAAATCATAGCATTCTGGTTTTGGAAAGTGGTAAGGGGCTATTTCAAGTGGATTTCAGCAACTATGATTACGCTGCCGGAAAAGCCCTCTTTTTATCTCCTGGACAGTACTTCCGGTTGCTAGCCGGACAGTATCAAATACGGATTTTGGAATTCTCCGGTGAGAAAGTACAGGATGTTTATGATTCGAGATTTTTATTTAAACATTTGATAAGTCTGGGGTATATTGATGTGAATCATCCCAAATTATTTTATGAGGAGCCTGAGGTACAGCATCAAAATACATATTTGTTAAATCGTGCAATTACGCATTGGCTGGCGCTGAATCCCTTCAACACTTCCCAAAAGGAAACCCATTTGCTTTTTGACCTGAAAGATATTGTAGACGATAGGTACAGGGAGCCTGTTTCCATGGATTGGGTTGCTAAAAAACTGGCAGAAAAGTCGTACCGGATAAAGTTGCTGACGAAGGAGAAATTGAACCGGACGGTGGTAAAGTTGACAAAAGACAAATTGTTATTGGAAGCTCAGCGAAAAGTGGTTTTTACCGCTTGGACCACCAAGGAAATCGCTTATGAATTGGGCTTTTCAGACCCAAACTACTTCAACCGCTTTTTCAAACTGCATACCCGGAAAACTCCTTACGAATTCAGAGAAAATTACCAGGTAGACGAACGGGATACCTTCGTCCGGGATTTGTTGTCATTGATTGATGCTCATTACAAAGAGCATCATACTATGGCTTTTTATGCCGGGCAACTACATATGTCGGTGAAGAATTTGTCAAAGAAGCTTCATCAACAGTTGGATCGTACCGTACACCAATTGATTAAAGAAAAAATTCTGAATGAAGCTAAAAACATGCTACAAGCGCAAAGGGCTGTGAATGTGATTGCTTTTGAGTTAGGATTTAAAGAACCTAATCACTTTTCGGTCTTTTTTAAACGCAATACGGGACAAACACCTACGGCTTATCAAACCAATTTCTAAAAAGTCCATTCTTTGGGGGTGATTTTGTAGCCTTTTCCTGAGAGGACCGGGGTACTTTTGTTTTATATCATTCACATTAAAAAAAAGAATTATGGAACAATCGCTTCATGAACTTCTCTCGGCAAAAAATCAGATGGTAAAACAAGGGCAAATTGTAGAGGCTACGGAGAAATATTTTGCCCCCCAAGCCCATACCAAGGACTTTGATGGTACAGCAACCCAAGACAAAGCGGCAATGCTCAGCAAAATGCAAAATTTTGCCGGAGCTATCGAGGTTGTCAATGATATCACTTTACACCATTCTTCCCTAAGTGGCAATGTTTCGTTTGCAGAGTTCACCTTTGACTTTGAGATGAAAGACGGTAGTAAGATTATATGGCATGAGATCATCCGCTCGGTATGGGCTGATGGGAAAATCGTGGAAGAGCAGTATTTCAAAGCATAACTCCGGGAAAGATGAAAATCAGGTTTATTTCTCCCAGGTTTTTTTCAGTGTCCTGAAGATGCCTTTCTTGTTCAGGTTTCAGGGAGGCTGGATACCTACTATTATTGGGCAAATGCAGTCGTAGTGTATTGGGTAGTTGCCCTTAGTGAAAATCAGTAAAAACCTTTAAATGATAAACTAATGAAAACGCTATTAAAAACCGGAATCCTCACTTTTTTTACTTTTGGGTTGTTGGTTTATAGCCTGATGGCTCAAGACAAGGCCCAGTTCAATATTGATGACAGTAAGATTGCTCTAAATGGTTACAGCGCTGTTTCCTATTTGGATTTGAACTTGGCTCAAAGAGGAGATAAGGATTATATGTCGGAATACGAGGAGGTAAAATACTTTTTTGTCAATGCGGAACAAAAAAAGAAATTTGATACGAATCCTGGAAAATACCTACCGCAATTTGGAGGATATTGTGCCACGGGGGTGGCCATTAATGCAAAATTCAGAACAGACCCGAACAAGTTTTTAGTGAGAAACGGAAAGTTGTATTTGTTTTTGAACAGCATAGAAGTGGATGCTTTGCAAGTCTGGCTTGCCGATGAAAAATCATTGACCAAAAAGGCCTATGAAAACTGGCCGAAGTTAAGCCAGTAATGGGGAGACCGTCACTTCTCCTACAACCCTTGAAGAGCCTTTGAAGCTCTTCAAGGGTTATCTTTCAATTCCACACTGGTGCGATTAAAAGGGCGTTATTTTTTGATCAGCGGGTTCCAATTCCCCTATTTCAATTCCACACTGGTTCGATTAAAAGCAGAGTTATTGAAGAAATCCGACCCTCTTGGTTTATATTTCAATTCCACACTGGTTCGATTAAAAGATATCGACCTAAGTAGTGTTGGGTGTCCCCTACTTTATTTCAATTCCACACTGGTTCGATTAAAAGGAACGTCTCCGCTTTCAGTGGCTTCAGTGGCTTCAGATTTCAATTCCACACTGGTTCGATTAAAAGCTCCGTTTTGGAGAAATACAACGGTGATAAGTCGTATTTCAATTCCACACTGGTTCGATTAAAAGTACTATTTTTCAACTTGCCTCCGGACGATAAGTTTAATTTCAATTCCACACTGGTTCGATTAAAAGTTGCCGATTGTGCAGATGAGCAAATAAATAGCTCAAATTTCAATTCCACACTGGTTCGATTAAAAGGACAAACTTAAAAAACTATATCTTTGTGGCTATGATATTTCAATTCCACACTGGTTCGATTAAAAGCTTTTTTAGTGTTTCAATGAACGGATGGGCGAAGATATTTCAATTCCACACTGGTTCGATTAAAAGTAACTCCGGAGTGTCTTATGTGAATGTGAATAAGGTATTTCAATTCCACACTGGTTCGATTAAAAGAAACAAATCCGGTCGGGTAGTCCGATCACATGGAGATTTCAATTCCACACTGGTTCGATTAAAAGATTTGGGAGATTACACTAGCGTAGTCAGTTGCTCTATTTCAATTCCACACTGGTTCGATTAAAAGTGTCGCAAATTGTGGAATTACGAAGTAATGGGATGCATTTCAATTCCACACTGGTTCGATTAAAAGTCGGTCATTTCGTGCTTGATAAGTACTTCATACCAGATTTCAATTCCACACTGGTTCGATTAAAAGCCGTTGACTGGCAACCAAAAATCCGCTATTAAATGCTTTTTTCCAAGGTTTCTTCTAAAGATTTTTGAAACGAAGTCGTCGACCGTCAATCCTATGATTTTCCCGGAAGTACAACAACATGAGTATATTCCCCTCAATCCTCTCAATCCCTCCACCCTTCAAATTAATACTTCCTTGTTCCGGTATTCCAAAGGAGGCACTCCGGTAATACATCGCAGAAGACTTTCATATCAGTATAACCCACTTCACTTACGCTTTTCCGGTCACTTTCCAATTGCTTTTATCCGTTTCGATTTTTATACATCGTTGGATGTATTCTGCCACCGTATTGGCTGTCGCTAAGTTATTGAGAATTGTTGTCGCGATCAACCCCTCATATTGTCGTATTTACACAGTATATGTTAGGGTTTTTGCCAATACCTTTGCTTTACAAATCATTCAAAAATTCAAAATTTAAATTTATGGCAACCAAGATTTTTGTAAACCTACCCGTTCAAGACCTTAATAAATCCAAAGAATTTTTTAATCAAATCGGCTATTCGTTTAACGATCAGTTTTCCGATGAGACGACTGCATGCATGGTAGTGTCAGAGGATATTTATGTAATGTTATTGACTCATGCCAAGTTTAAGCAATTCACACCCAAGCAGGTGGCCGATGCTTCGAAAACCTCTGAAGTACTTACTTGTCTTTCGGCCGATAGTAAAGCACAAGTCGATACACTGGTTGAGAAAGCCTTGAATGCCGGAGCCACAGAAGTGAGAGATCCTCAAGATTATGGCTTTATGTATGGCAGAAGTTTTAACGATCTGGACGGACATATCTGGGAGATTATGTGGATGGACCCAAGCGCAGTGAAATAAGGCTGTACGGAATTACCATCCGGTCCTAACAATTATTCTTTCCGGTAAGCACTTACGGTAAACCGTTTTGACAGTGAAATGTAAAATTTTACGATGCTCCTTTCAAAATAAATGGGCTAACTTCAAGTGCTTCAAAGCAAGTTGATTACTAAGGTTATTGGCCTTTTCAATTTCACCTTATCAAGGTTTTCGGCAGAAAGTTTATCCGCCTTTTGGATTATAATTTCTGTGAAAACCTTGAAGAGGTGATGGCTGGGCTACTATGATCCTTAAACAAACATTCCAATTGCTTCACAAAGCAACACCTTACTCAAAATAGAATTAAAACTTTAGTTGAGAACCATGAAAACCATTAATTATAATCCCATATCACTTTGGGCCAACCTTTTTCTTTTTTTCATTGCAATGTCGGGAGGGTATATGGCAAAGGCCCAACAAAACGCTCATTCTTCAGTGAAAAAGCCGGAGGCTATTACTGGGTATGCTCCTGTCAACGGGTTGAAAATATACTATGAAGTGTATGGCAAAGGGCAACCTATCGTCTTGTTGCACGGAGCTTATATGACGGTTCACAAGGCATTTGATGAGATGATTGCTGCCCTTTCCGAAAGTCGTCAAGTGATTTTGGCGGAAATGCAAGGGCATGGAAGAACTGCAGACATAGACCGTCCGATTACGTATGAGTTTATGGCCGATGATGTGGCTGCACTGATGGAGTATCTCAACATCGAAAAAGCAGATATATTCGGTTATAGTATGGGAGGGGGAACGGCTCTTCAGGTGGCGATACGGCACCCGGAGAAAGTGCGTAAACTGGTAGTCGCTTCTGCTACTTATCAATCGGAAGGCATGTATCCCGAATTGCTAAAAATGATATCGACCATCACTCCTGAAATGTTTAAAGACACCCCGTTTAAAAAAGAATACGATCAATTAGCTCCCCGCCCCGGAGATTGGCCCGCTTTGGTGGAGAAGTTGAAAACCTTGGATGAAACCCCACAAAACTGGCCAGCCGAGTCCATCCGCTCTATTCAATCGCCCACCATGTTGATTCTTGGCGATGCCGATGTGATCAGACCCGAACATACGGTTGAAATGTTTCGCTTGTTAGGAGGCGGGGTAATGGGAGATATAACAGGCTTGCCAGATGCCCGTTTAGCCATATTGCCCGGTACAACGCATACCGGAGTGATGGAGCAAACCGATTGGTTGCTTTCGATGATTCCTCCCTTTTTAAATGTTCCCGTTACAGATAAAGTTGAAGTGAGTGTTGGAGAAAAATAATAGAAAAATCGTAAATTATATATTACCTTTAAAATGGTATTTTCGATAATCAATTCACATTCATTTTATCAAAACCATGATACAAATCAATCCCTACATATGTTTCAATGGCAAGTGCAGAGAAGCGATGAATTTCTACCAAGAGTGCTTGGGAGGGGAGCTTAGCTTTCAAACCATAGGAGAAAGCCCTATGGCTGCACAATGTCCTGAGGGTATTCAAGATCAGATTTTACATTCTATGCTTGCCAATGGCTCTCTCGTGTTAATGGCTACGGACATCACTCCTCCGGAAGGGTACAAACCCGGGAATGATATTTCTATTTCTCTGAATTTTGATGAGGAAGAGGAAACCCGGCAATGTTTTGAAAAACTGTCTCTCGGTGGAAAGGTAATAGAACCGTTGAAGGAGCAGTTTTGGGGAGCGATTTTCGGAGTAGTACAAGACCGGTTCGGAAAAGTATGGATGCTTAATTATGAGAATAATAACAATTGAAAATGGAGGAATTATGAAAAATGCTAGAATTCTATTTTGGATTACAACAGGACTTATTTTTTTGTTTGAAAGTATAATGCCGGCTTTGACGTCACATACCGAACTAGCGGTGGAGGGGATCAGGCATCTTGGATATCCGGATTACTTTAGGGTGGAATTGGTTGTGTTTAAAGTTCTTGGAGGCTTGTCATTGATTTTGCCAATGGTACCCGCCCGCATCAAAGAATGGGCCTATGCCGGCTTTGGTATCAACTTTATCTCCGCGTGTATTGCCCATTGGGTAGTCGATGGCTTTGGCTTTCAAACGCTGTTTCCGGTAATTGCTCTGGGTATATTGGCTGCTTCTTATCTTTCTTACCACCGTTTGTCTACCCCTCTTCCTCAAGAAGAAACAACCAAACACTTTGCTTAACTATAAAATTTATTTCAACCATGAACAGACAAACCTTAAATCTATCTATCACTATCCAAGCTTCCAAAGAAAAAGTTTGGAAGGTGCTTTTGCAAGATGAAACCTACCGTATATGGGCCTCCGTTTTCATGGAAGGATCCTATGCGGAAACTGATGACTGGAAGGAGGGGAGCCGTGTTCTTTTCAAATCTCCGGAAGGGGATGGTTTGATAAGCCGTGTAGAACTACACAAACCTTATGAAGCAATAACTATTGAGCATTTGGGAGTGTTGGTGAAAGGAGAAGAAGACTTTGAAGGAGAAGAAGCCAAAAAGTGGAAAGGGACTAAGGAAAGCTATTTTCTGACGGAAAAGGGAGCGCATGTACAACTTACTATCGAACAAGTGACCGATGAAAGTTATATCGATTGGTTTAACTCTACCTGGGAAAAAGCGCTGGAAAAAATCAAAGATTTATCTGAACAAGCCACTGTAACGCATGGTTGAAGTTTTTAAAACAGATGTTCAAGAAGAAAAGCTGGCCCAAAAGATCATAAGCGAATTGCTCCGGCATTTTCCGGGCTGTGAAATAAACTTTGACCTTGAAGACTGTGATAAAATTCTCAGAGTAGAAACGACAAAAAATATATTTTCGGAAGTTATCGCGACTTTAACCCAACAAGGTATACGTTGCGAGATTTTAGATTGAAATGATGCCTGCCATCGAGACCCTCTTTGGATAGTAAGACGGGATTCATTAAGTAAGACTAAGCGATATCTGTCAGTACCGTCCGATTGAATTTTTAGAGAAGTTTTTTAATCACCAACGCTTGTTTTGGTGTGAAGGAAAATAGAGTTCTAAAAGTTTTTAAAATAATAGCGGCCGGACACGATCCCGTTTGCCAGTACTGACACGGATACTTTTTAACCCATGTATTATGCATACAGAACTTATCCATCAATTTGAACAGACTACACAAGAGCTGTTACAAATACTTTCCTCACTCAGTGAAAAACAACTCAACACCGTGCCATTTGAAGGCAGTTGGACTGCCGGACAAGTAGGTGAACACCTATTAAAATCCTATGGGGTTGCAGAAGTGTTGAACGGAAAAGTAAAACCAACCGAAAGGCCTATAGATGAAAAAGTAGAGGAGGTTAAAACCTTGTTTTTGAATTTTGATATTAAAATGGACTCACCGGAAGCGATTGTCCCTTCCGAAGGCCTTCTTGAGAAGGCTCCAATGATTGCCTCTTTGGAAACCAGGATTCGGCAAATTCAGGTAGTGCTTGAAGAAGCCGATTTGTCCGTAACCTGTTTGGATTTTGCCATTCCCGAATACGGAGCATTTACCCGTTTGGAATGGATTTATTTTAATGTGTTCCATACCCAAAGGCATGTGCATCAATTGAAAAATATCGTAAAGGAACTCAATAGGGCAAAGGCCGGGTTAGCCGGTAAGTAATTTGTATTGTGAATTTCAAGTTTGGAATATAGAAAAGGTTGCCGGACGCTTTTTGGCAACCTTTTTCTTTTTATAAGGTTTGAAAATCAGCGCTTTTTATGTTCGATATTGGGAAGAAAGCCCGTAACGATCCCTATTAACGGAAGGTAAGCACAAAGGTGAAAAACATAATCAATGCTGGTTTGGTCAGCCAGTTTTCCTAAAAGCGCGGAGCCTAGTCCACCCATACCAAAGGCAAAGCCAAAAAACAAGCCGGCTATCATCCCTACTTTTCCGGGCACTAGTTCTTGTGCATAGACCAGAATGGCCGAGAAAGCTGATGAGATAATGAAACCGATCAGTACGGATAAAATACTGGTCCAGAACAAGTTTGAATACGGCAACAAGAGGGTAAAGGGAGCGGCTCCTAAAATGGAGAGCCAGATGATGTACTTTCTGCCAAAACGATCGCCCAGCGGACCGCCCAGCAAAGTGCCGGCAGCTACAGCGGCCAAAAAGACGAACAAGTAGATTTGTGATTGTTGAACGGAGAGTTGGAATTTATCAATTAAATAAAACGTGAAATAGCTGGTCATGCTACTCATATAAAAGTACTTGGAAAAGATGAGCACCAATAATATGGCCAGTGAAAAAAACACCCTTGCTTTGGACAATCCATGTGGCTTTTCGTCTTCAAGGATAATTTTTTTTCTCACTCTCAAATTCAAATGGGCTTTGTACCATTTGGCAATATTAAGCAAGGCGATGATGGCTAGGATTGCCCCGATGGCAAACCAACTGATATGGAGCTGACCATACGGAATCACAATGGCAGCAGCCAACAGTGGACCGATAGCACTGCCGGCATTACCCCCTAGTTGAAAAATGGACTGTGCCAGTCCGCGTTTTCCGCCAGAGGCCAGATAAGCCACCCGGGAAGATTCCGGATGGAAAATAGAGGAGCCGATTCCCACTAAACTTACCGCCATCAACATGATGTAAAAGCTAGAAGCCATGGACAGTACAACCAAGCCAATCAACGTAAAACCCATCCCGAATGCCAAAGAATAAGGCCGGGGCGTACGGTCCGTATAATAGCCGACAAAGGGCTGTAATAAGGAAGCCGTGAGCTGATAAGTAAAGGTAATCAGGCCGATTTGTGTAAAAGTCAAACTGAATTTTTCCTTCATGAGAGGGTAAATAGCAGGGATGACAGCCTGAAGCAGGTCATTTAATAAATGCGCAAAGCTAATAGTTAATAAAATTGGAAAAACGGTTTGTTGGGCCAACTGTTTGGAGGCAGTGGCAGTAGCTGTGTTAAAAGATTTTCCCATAATTGTATCTGGATTAAAATCAGATCATCTGATGAATTACCTCAGACGATCCATCAAAATGAAATTTAGTTAGTGAATCGGATACTGTATTTGATGAAATCCGGGAATGAATGGAGATCTGTGATCGGCTTATTTCACTCCCCGGAGTCGGATTATTGAGAAATATGGCCGGTTATTTTGGCGACCCAATTCCAGGCCATCTTCGTGTCTTGGTCGATGATACTTTTCAACAGTTTTTCGTGTAAGTCCTGTGCCTCTTTAAATGCCTCGGTATCCGGAAAAATATCCAAGAATGAACTTTGTATTTGTATGGCAAACGATTTATACAAATCTGCCAGTACCGCATTTTTTGAAGCTTCCGCAATAGCAATATGAAACTGAATATCAGCTTCTACACATTCTTCCAGTAAATTAGCGTGGGCGGCTTTGATTCGTTTAGCCAAAAAGCTTTTCATTTTCTCTATATCCTCCTCACTTCGGTTTAAAGCTGCCTTTTCTGCGATCTTCATTTCCAACAATTGCCGGACCTCATCGATTTCCTCCAAGTTGGCTCTTTTCAACCGTTGGGGTAAGGGCTCTTTGATCCCTTTGCAGTCTTCCACAAAGGTTCCAACACCTTGTTGAACGCGTAAAAAACCGGAGTTAACGAGTATACGGATGGCTTCCCGTACCGTTGAGCGCCCCACACCAAAGTACTTCATAAGCTCCGGTTCAATGGGTAACTTTTGGTTGGCTGTATAACGCCCTAAGGAGATTTGTTTTTGCAAATTGGAAGCAACCTCCTCGGCCAATGATTTTCGTTTGATTCTTTGTATACTCATCTTATCATCTGATGATTCAAAAGTAGAAAGAATTTTTTAATATTAGAGGGTATTTCAAATGAAATCACTCGTTTTTTCACAAGCATCCTTCTGGTAGTGGTATTTCCGGAGGGGAGAAATATGTTGTAAACTGCTTTATCCCGGAACTGAGGGGGCTAACTTTTAGTGATTTGAAATACAGCATAGGCTCCCAAGAGGGGTAAAATGCCTAGGTACCCATTTGTGTAATTATTTGCTTATTAACCATTGGTAATGAATTGATTATGAGGTAATAAAAAATTAAAAGTACCCTTTAACCGAAAGGATGTAATTGCGCCCGGGGGCACTGATGCCCGAACTGTACGGCCGGTAATGCCGGTCAAAAATATTCTCGAGGCCCATATTTACCGTAAGGTATTTTTTGAAATGATAACTGAAGTGAAAATTCCAGATTCCCCAGGCAGGAGATCCCTCTCCGGTATATAAATGCGCTTTGCCTAACTCGGAAGATGAAAAGTCTTTCTTTCTTTTCCAGGCATTGTAACGGTATTCCAAAGAAGAGCGCAGTTTTAAATATTGATATGTCAACCTCAGGTTTCCGAACAGCGGAGGAACATGCCGTAAAGGCTCCTCCGAATCCAGGTCTTTCCCTTGGGTATAGTTCAGGTTTCCCTGTAGGTTAAAAGATTTGAGCTTGAATTGTAAGTGGGCACTCAATCCCCCGATATAGGCTTTTCCGGTATTGGTTAAAGCTTGTACTTGGCTGAATTGTCCATCGTACGGAATAGAGTCTTGCCCGTTAAATAGGAAAGGCCTTCTTACCATTGCATCTTTCAACCGGGAATAATAAGCTACTACCTCAAGGGTTACCTTGGAGCCCAGGTTTTGTACAAGTCCTAGTTCCCAATTGAAAACGTATTCGGGCTTTAATCCGGGATTGGGTACCACGACTGTTCCGGGTTCGGAATCGAAGGTTTTTCCGATATCGTCTACATTTGGCGCTCTAAATCCCGTAGAGAAAGCCGCTTTTAGCCGGGTTGCCCGCCATGGCTTGACAACATAGCCCAAGCTGCCATTAAAAGCTCCCGTATTGATTTCTGCTTTTTTAAAGGGGAATTTATAAAAAACGCTGTCTGTAAATTGAGAATGTAAGAATATATGATTGTACCTCAATCCGGCAGAGAGGGTTTGTTTTTCAGTGAATTGCCACTCATAACTAACATATGCTGCCAAGGAAGTCCAGCGGTTGCCCCCGTCAGGGTAGCGAGTAGAAATTCTCTCTTGTTCTCCGGTAAGAATATTTACGGCTTTGCCCTTGGATTGAACCGTATTGAAAATGGCTTCCACCCCGTAGTACAAATGCTGTTTTGAATTCCGTATCGCCTTTTCCAAATCCCAATTCAATGACCAGGCATTGACGGTTTCCTTTCTTACTTTCCGTGTGGGATTGTTGAATCTCCGGTTTTTGCGTTCTTCGGTAATCCATTGGTGAGCCATCAACAGTTTCCATTGATCTGCCAAGCTTGTTTTTGCCTTATTTTCTATACTAAAAGATTGCATTAGCCAGTTTTGAGGACCATAATTCCACTCGGCATATTTGGGTTGTTCATCTTTGCTTTCAATCAGACGGTCGTACCGGGGCACATCCGTAGAGGAAGAGTAGTGGAGGTTATAGCCCAGCGTCAACTTGGGAGACGCCTGGTATGCTATTTTTTGCATCAGATTCCATTGTGAATACCCGGAGTGCTTTTGGATGTGTGGGTCACTGTTTATTTTCTTGATGTCTTCTCCACCGGATCGCTCTACATACCAGGTTCGTTTGCCAAAGTCCGGAAAGTCTTTCGGGTGGTTTTTTCCTGCTTTCAAATCGTCAAAATCTGAAAAGGTCAGGCTGGTAAAAAAGGCCCATCTGTTTGAGCCGAAATTCAGGTTGAGGTGTGTGGTTTTCTCAAAATTAGCCGAAGCATACCGGACAAAAGCTTCTCCCTCTTGATGATTGAATTGGGGGCGTTTGCTAAAAAAAGACATCACCCCACCCATGGCATCGCTGCCATACATTACTGAGCCTGGTCCATACAATACCTCCACCCGCTGCATGCTATTGGCATCCAACATGATGATATTCTGAAGGTTCCCTCCGCGAAAGATGGCATTGTTCATTCGTACGCCATCCACTACGAGCATCACCGAATTGGCGGCAAACCCCCGGAGCATGGGGCTTCCGCCTCCCAGTTGGCTTTTTTGTACGAATACTTTTCCTGTGTTCGTTAACAAGTCGGCTGAAGTTGAAGGATCAAAATAACTGATTTCACGGGCATCAATACCAATTACCTGATTGGCGACTTTTTCTTGGGGCAGTTGCCATTTATGCGCGGAAAACACTAACATGTCCAAATTGACTACTTTTTCTACCAAAGCGACCTGAAACCCATGTTGACGCAAGGTGGAGTATGTAGTCAGTAATGTTTGGAAATTCAAGTGGCTGATTTGTAGAGAGTCATTATTGTTCAGCTCGTTGAGCAGGGCTTTGCCATGGGCATCTGTCACAGCCTGTTGAGTGCTGCCAAGTACTTTCACCAATGCCCCCTCTACGGGTAGTTTATTTTCTTGGTTTTTTACCCGGATTACTTGTCCGTAAAGAAAAGTATGAATTCCGTAGAGGATGCAAGTAAGAAGTAATTTTCTCATCATGGATTTTTAAATAAATAATCTCGAAAAAGGTGATAGGGTAGAAGGTATTTCAATAGGTATATTGTAGGAGAGCTTTAACGGTATTAAACGTATGAATTTAATACAAGAAAATGCTCTCAAAGCGATAACTCTTGCCAGGGGGGAATTACCTATTACCCAGTAAAGGGAAGTTAAGTTATGAAATGAAAAAAAAGAAAACAAGAGCATTGTTGCTAAAAACCAGTTGTTTACTTGATTCTTTGAAAGGTTTTTTTGTAGAAAAGGGTGATTTTTAGAAATGTAATTTTCTGTATTTTTGAATGAGTTGTCAATTGAAATGGATTCTTTCACCGATAAATTACTATACCATATCACCAACACAACTACTGACTCCTTTCGTAAGAGCTTTCTGGGTACTTGAATGCAACGTTGCCTCGAATACATATTATACCCACCGGACCATGGCTGACGGGCTGTTTTTTTGATGGGGGATGTAGGCGCAAACTTGATTTTTTGCCTATTATTTTTTTCTTTCATTGTGATTAAGTCCGTCAATAATACCAAATAGGCAGATAGCTGTTTCTATGTATGTTATTAAAACCCAAATTGCTATTACAATGATCTTATGCCTGTGGTATGGTTGGTCCATAGGGCAGGAGCCAGTTCGGGTGTACCCCATCCCGGTAGAGGGAGTGTATGGAGAAGGTCCGGTTTATGAATTGTTGAGGGATCAACGGGGTTTTTTGTGGGTGAGTTGCGGGGCTGGAGTATTGAAATACGATGGATATGGATTTCAAAAGGTGTATGCAAGTCCTGCATCTACTTTGTTTGAGGATGCGCAGGGAAATATTTGGCTAGGGACTTTTTGGGGCGGATTGGCTTATTATTCTTATACACGTGGCCGTTTTACCGAGTTCGACCCGGAAGTGTATACAGCTTTGACCAAAGTAAAAATAAATGCTATTGCAGAGGACTCTTCGGGCAATATATGGATTGCTACGAATGGTAACGGTCTGCTCCAATACCATCCTCAAAATGACTCTCTGCTCCGGTGTAAAGAGGCGTTTTCGCAGATATCCAAGGCATGCATTACTGCATTGTATGCCGACACTACTCATTTATGGCTTGGCACACAAACGGGTGAACTTATATCCTTGGAATACCGGTCTCATCGTTTCGAACAAAAAATAATTGCTGATGAAAGGTTTGATAACTTTTCCATTACAGGTATTCAACCGGGAATCGGACAAGACCTTTGGCTTGCAACAGATGGCAAGGGTTTATGGAATGTTCATCTACAGAAAGGAACTGCTGAAAAGTGGCTGAATGGAAATGTGCCCGGTAAGGGGCCGGAAGCCAATTTGGTATTGTCTCTTATAAAAGACCGGGAGCAGACCTTATGGGTAGGAACCGATGGACAGGGCTTGATTGCTTTGCATCTTCCTTCCTTAAGGTACCGGCGTTTTCAACATCAACAGGGAAATTCAATGTCTATTGCCAGTAATACGGTGTACTGTATCACGGAGGATCGACAGGGACAAATATGGACCGGGAGCAAATTCGGAGGAGTCTCTTTGTTGAAGCAAGAGCCGCCCGGTATCGAATACTTTCCCGGAGGGCAGTCGGGGGCTCCGGTGCGGGTACTCTCTTTATTTATGGATCGCCATGAAAATACCTGGGTGGGGACTGATGGGCAAGGCTTGTATTTTTCAAGTAAAGACGGCTCCGTGAAACATCATTTTAGCATGGGCAATGAAAGTATGCCAGGAGGGTATATTCATGCTTTGGAGGAGGATCGAAGGGGATATATTTGGGTAGCCACGTATCAAAATGGCTTGCATATTTTAAGCCCCGGTTTATCAATTCATCAACAAGTGAATCTGGAAACACAGTCCCAACCCATTTTGGCTAATAACCATGTTACGGCCTTATTGTACGATCGTCATCAATACATGTGGGTTGCATCAGAAGGAGGCTTGACACTTGTAAATGAAGAATTGCATGTATTTAGGTATTTTGATAAGAAAGAGCTAAACTGTCAATACATCAATAGTATGTATGAAGACCGGAAAGGTAATCTTTGGTTGGCGACAGACAATGGTTTAAAACAGGTGCTTTCCTCTCGAACGGAACTGACTGAAATGTATCGTATTTTGGAGTATCCTTTCCCTCATGATCCGGAAGAATCACCTCAGTCTATCATATATTCATTGACGGAAACTCCTGATGGTCGGCTTTGGCTTAGTCGCAATGGGGAATTGTATCATTTTGAGCCGGGTACAAAATCCTTTCACCGGTATGGGGAAACACAAGGTTTTACGGTTCAGGCGTATGGCTTGGAAGCGGATTCGGAGGGGAATTTGTGGACGAATGCTTACGAAGGTTTGTGTAAGTTTAATCCCAACACCGGAGCACAACAGTGGTTTTATGCACATGACGGATTACAAGGGAATAAATTTTTTTTTCGGGCGCATCTGAAAGACCAAGAAGGAAATTTGTATTTCGGAGGGACCAATGGGTATAATAAGTTGAATCCTATCTTACTGGAGAAGCAGCTAAAACTGCCGGATTTGTATATTACCGGAATTACTGCAAAAAATAAGGAATTACCGCTGAGCAATACGAAAACTTCAGGAGCCATGGATACACTTGAACTTACCTACCAACAAGGCGAAGCCTTTACAATTCACTTTACCGGAATTTATGACTTGCTGGCCACGGATTTTGTATATAACTACAAACTGGAACCTTTTATGACAAATTGGGTAACTGCCGGTCCGGATCATGCGGCAAAGTTCAGTGACATTCCTACAGGCTCCTATACGTTTTCTTTAGAAGCAATTTCCATTTCCGGAAAGGAAAAAACCAAACCCTTGTTGCTTCTTGTCGATATCTCTTCGCGCCCCTGGTATACCCATCCGTTTATTTTGATAGTATTGTCACTGCTTTTATTCGTATCAGGGCTTGGGTATTTTGTGAAGAGCGGAAGTAGGGCTAAGGGGTTTGAGAAGAAAGAGGACTTTTCGGATGAGGAAAAGCACCTTTTCCACAAACCGGAAGTTCCTGATGCCACAAAGGAAATTGGTGAAACGGATAAGGCTTTATTACAAACCGTTCATCAACTCATTCTTCAAAATCTGGATAATCATGATTTTGACGTAACAGCCTTACTCGCCGAAGTTCCACTTAGCCGTACACTTTTTTATCAAAAAATTAAAAGTCTTACGGGGTATTCTGCCAGCGAATACATCATTTTAGTGCGATTGCAAAAAGGAGCGGAATTAATTTTAACCTCTGAAAAGACCATTTCTGAAATTGCCTATGAGGTAGGATTTGCCAACAGTGGTCATTTCAGCACCCGTTTTAAAAAACACTTTGGCTTAAGCCCCTCTTTATACCGAAACACTCGGTGAAAATTCTCCATATACCTGGTATTTGTACGCTCAGAAAGATTATTTGTACGCTGGTAAAAGCTTCTTTGCTTTTGAGTCCTGATTTTTGGCCTATATACATTTCCCTCTATCAAAAGGATTAACCTTAACAAGAGCTTCAAGTAAGGTGTTTGTTCCAAGTAATTCTGTGATCAATACAAAGGCAAAGAAGCAATTGTATAAAACTGCGAGTTGCTAAAAGCCTTATCAATGCAAAGAGGAATGACCGAGCACTGTTAATCAAAAATCAATATTTTTCAGAAGTTAAAGAAGTATATTTTTTACTGGCTTTACCACGGCACTCGCTCTTTCGTTGGCATCACTTAAGCCTTGGAATTATATACACTTCATCTCAAAAAAACAGGTATTCGGTGTGTTTGTAACAAGTGCCTCTACGATGAAAAAATCAGGTACTTTATCACATCAAGTCTTTCAACCTACATGATCCAAAAAGGGCATTAGCTTTTAACAGAGGCAGTGTGCCCGGTGTGATTTAAAAGCATGGTCCGAATATTTATAACCCAATGTATCACATAAATTCAAATTGAAAATGAAAAAGCGTCTACTTTTATGTAAAAAAGTGTGTTTGCTGTTTTTTTGTGCAATGGGACTGTTTTCGATAACATTTGCTCAAGAGAATAGTAAGAAAAACTGGTTTGAGCTCATGCAGGAACCTGACCCCAACTTCTTTGAAGTTCAAAGGGCTTATGAAGAATATTACCGCACACATTCAAAAGAAAAAAGTGCCCGCATGGGATTGAACTGGAAAGTATTTGAAAGGTGGGCTTTTTCGGTGAGCTCAAGAGTGCAACCCGATGGTAGCATTATTTCCCAACACGAGGAAGTTGTTCGCTTTAGAAAACAAAAGAAAACCCGGGCGGCATGGAGGAGTGCCAGTACCGATAATGGTAACTGGTCAATTGTTGGTCCGGTAGGAAATCCCAATCAAAGTTTCGGACAACCGAATGGCAACGGAAGGGTCAATGCACTGGTTTTTCATCCTACCGATCCGAGTATTATGTATTGCGGGGCTCCTGACGGAGGTTTGTGGAAAAAAACAGGCAACAACCCCTGGCAGTCTTTAAATACCGATATGCTGTCTAAAATAGGCGTGTCTGCGATTTTTATCGATCCCAACAATACTTCCAGGATTTTGATTGGTACCGGAGACCGTGACGGCTCGGGAGATGGTGACGGAGTGTACGAAAGTACGGATGACGGACAATCCTGGGCACCTTCCAATACCGGAATGGCCGGGACCACAGTAGGTCGTTTGGAAGTTGATCCGAATAATGTGAGTACCCTTTTGGCTGCCACAAACCAGGGGATTTATAAAAGTACTGACGGGGGGCATACCTGGACGAAGAAAAGCACCGCCAGCGGAAATTATCGCGACCTGAGGTACAAACCGGGAAGTTCTACAATAGTGTATGCCACCGCAGGGAAAGATTATTACCGCTCGACGAACGGAGGGGAGTCCTGGAGCTTGATTACTGTAGGAAGTACTACCGGCTTAAACAACCCCCGGAAGGTGTTGGGTGTAACGCCTGCCAATCCTAATGTAGTATATATTATGTATGCCGGAGCAGAAGGAAGAGAGTTTGGCGGTTTGTACAAATCTACGGACAGTGGCCAGACTTTTTCCCTGAAGTCCAGTTCCCCGAATATCTTAGGTTGGGCTTCGGATGGAAACGGTACGGGAGGGCAATGGAGCTATGATTTATGTATGGCCGTGAGTAATACCAATGCCAATCAAATTTATGTAGGAGGAATCGGGGTTTGGCGCTCTAACAATAGCGGAACAACCTGGACCAATATTGGACATTGGGGAAATCAGGTACATGCTGACCAGCACGATTTGGTTTTCTCTCCTCATAATAATCTTTTGTATAGCGGCAATGACGGTGGGATAGATGTGTATCAAAATAATAGCTGGACGGAAATTTTAGAGGGCTTGGCAATCAGTCAGATTTACCGGATCGGGCAAAGTGCCTCTCAAAAAGATATCGTCCAGACAGGCTTACAGGACAATGGCTGTATTTCTTATGAAAACGGGGCATGGAGGGCCACTGCTGCCGGTGACGGTGCCGAGGTATTGGTTGATTATTCGGATCACAAATATCAGTATAACACCTACGGCAGTTCGATCAGGCGTTCGTCTAATTACGGACAAAGTTTCCAGGGAATTGCAGGGAACAACAATTATGGGATTACCGAAAGCGGTCCGTATGTGACGGATTATGTATTGGACAAAACGAATCCCAACTGGATGTATATCGGGTATAAAAACGTATGGAGAAATAGCAGTGTGAGAACCGGAACGCAATGGACCAAGATCTCCGATTTCGGAAACAGTGATAATATCAAAGACTTGGAGCAATCTTCGGCAAATACCAGTCTCTTTTATGTGTTGACCAATGGCAATAAACTGTATCGCAGTGACAATATTACTGCGGGAAATCCGGGTTTTAGTAATTTGAGTGCTACATTACCACAGAGTTGGGGGCTTCGGGGCATTGCCTCACATCCCAGTGATGAAAATACTGTTTACCTCCTTTGTTCCAATGCCGTATACAAGTCTTCTAACAAAGGAAGTTCCTGGTTAAACATTACCGGAAGTTTAACGAGTGCGGGATCTTTGACTTGTTTTGTCTATGACGAAAGTAGTGATGAAGGTTTGTATGTAGGAACCACTCACGCAATATATTATAAAGACAATACCCTGAACGATTGGATTTTGTTTGATAATAACATGCCTAATGTGGAAGTTACCGAAATGGAAATTTTCTATGGCAGCACCCGGGGAGGAAGTGTAGTCCGTGCCGGCACCTGGGGGAGAGGGCTTTGGGAATCTCCATTATTCAGTGGCAGCGGTTCGTCCAACCAAGCGCCACTTGCCGCTATTACTTATCCTTCGCATCAACAGCAATTTACCTCCTTGGACACCCTCTTACTTACTGCCAATGCATCCGACCCGGACGGGAGTGTGAGCTCTGTGGAATTTTTTGTCAACGGGGTTTCTTTAGGAACAGACCTTTCGGCTCCGTACGAAATGGCTTGGGAAATTCCTTCTTATGGGACCTTCAATATCAGTGTAAGGGTTACAGATAATGAAGGAGCAAGTCGTTATTCGGAGATTGTACAAATAGAAGTCGTTGATACGTCTTTGATTTCTCAAAGTGCCTGGACCTTGGAGTATGTGGACAGTGAGGAAACTTCCGGTGAGAATGGAGCGGCAGTAAATGCTTTTGATGGGGACGAAAGTTCCATCTGGCATACGGAATGGTCTGCCAGTCAGCCCGTACACCCTCATGAAATCCAAATCAACCTGGGGGCACAGTACATGATCGAAGGGCTCAAATATTTGCCAAGACCGGGTGGAGGGAATGGTACCATTGCCGGATATGAAATTTATACGAAAGAAAACGCCGGAGACAGCTGGCAATTGGCGGGTTCCGGTACTTGGACGTATGCTGTGGCGGGGGAGGAAAAGACAGTGAATTTTACACCGGTACAAGGAGGGTATATCCGTTTGGTCGCAACGTCTGAAATTAACGGAAATGCGTATACTTCCGCTGCCGAAATCAATGTGCGAGGTATACCTGTGAATAACCAATCGCCACAAGTAAGTATCATTGCTCCTGACGATCAGCAATATTATACTTCTTTGGAAACCATTACAATTATTGCGGATGCCAGTGACCCGGACGGAAGTGTGAGTTCTGTAGAGTTTTTTGCGGATGGGAATTCCATCGGTACGGATACCTCTACTCCCTATTCCATTAGTTGGACTTTACCTGTATATGCTACGTATACGCTAACCGCCCAAGCTACCGATAATCTTGGTGCCCAAACAATTTCCTCAACGATTCAGATTACAGCAACCGAATCGACACCCATTTGGAGCCTGCTTTATACTGACAGTGAAGAGACTACCGGTGAGAATGGAGCGGCAATCAATGCTTTTGACGATGCTCCTTCTACCATCTGGCATACGGAATGGTATAATTCTGACCCTGTACACCCGCATGAAATTCAGGTAGATATGGGGGCTGTTAGCCCTATTGGCGGGTTCACATACTTGCCACGACAAGATGGAAGTAGTAACGGAACCATTGCCGGATATGAATTTTACACAAAGGTAAACTCAGGAGACAGTTGGCAATTGGCAGCTTCCGGTACTTGGAGTTATGCAAGTACCGGTGAAGAAAAAACAGTGAACTTTACTGTCGTATCCGCTCGCTATATCAGGTTAGTGGCGACCTCCGAAATCAACGGCAATGCCTGGGCATCCGCTGCGGAAATTGACATTATCACATCTCAATTACTTTCAGCTTCGGTACAGGGAAAACCAGCTGTTGAGAAAAGTACAACATTTGAAAAACCAGAGTTGCACTTGTATCCTAATCCGGCTGATCATGAACTCAACCTGACCTTCCAATGCGCTGAAGAAGTAGGGTACAACCTGTTGATTACCGATGTATCTGGGCGGCAGTTTTTACGGAAAAAAGCGAAATCGGAAAGGGGAACAAACCGGCTTAATGTAAGTACAAATGCTTTGCCTCCGGGGGTGTATATTCTCAAATTGCAGGGTAACCGTTTTTCCATGGCCAAACAATTTGTCATAGAAAGGTGATTTTTGAAATAGGAAGATTGGGGCCAGGGCGAAATAAACCTGGCTCTATTTTGATGAAAATATAAAGGAGGGTGGTTGAATTAAAGTTTGAGTAGGTGGGATGGAAATTTAAAGTATGAAAAAGGCTGCCGATTGGCAGCCTTCATGATTAGTACCTTCTGTTGAAGTCTCTTCTTTCTCTTTGCTCTCTAGGACGAGCTTTCTTAACTACGATTTGACTACCATCATAGTCAGTATCGTTCAGTTCATCTATAGCTGTTTGCGCTTCATCGTCATTTTCCATTTCAACAAAACCGTATTTTTTAGAAAAACCGGTTTCTCTGTCTTTAATCACTTTAGCTGAAGTTACTTCGCCATATTGGCTGAAAAGATCATGTAAGTCCTCACTAGATGTGTCGGCACTTAACTTTGCTACGAAAATGTTCATTTTGAAAATATGTATTTAAATAAAAAGATTCATGATAGATCAGAAAAAAGAGTAGCAAAGCTTAATTAAGTTCGAATGGCATTTGAGCATTACTAAACATTTTCTAATTAGGGTTTCAAAGATAACTATATTTCTTAAATAAAGTTACGCAATTTATTTCCATCTTTTAAAGAGAGTGCTAATTATTTTCCCCCTTCACATGTATTTGTCTTCCCGTTCAGGCATGCAAAGCAAAAGATTAAGTTTTCTCTTTATCTTCTCAAAACATGTAATGGTAATCATTAAGTTTCCTTTGGTGTTATTTTGTGTTGATTTTCAGTTGATTAAAATGAGAAGGCGAAAGCCAACACCGCAAAGTAGTGAGGGCGACAAAGTTTTTCTCAAAAGGCTGAATGTAGCATTTTCCATATTCCTTGCTCATCCTTGTAATGAGTTTTGATATACAGCGTTTGCCTTCCTCCGATACCTGTTTGTCTTTAGATATAAAATGAAAACCGGCCGGTGAATCTGACCGGAAATCCCCCTGCATATTGTAATGAATTAACAAAACAAGACGTTGAAATGAAAAAACATCACCCAGCTAGTATTGTACTTCCCTTCGTATTTTGTATGGTTTTTACAGGTTGTGTCATAAAGTATGGCCATTATTCCCAAAGTCGTTATTCTATCATGAAGCCGCGAAATTGTGATAAAAAAGCCGACAATATTTATTTGTTTTTTGAAGGAGAATATTTAGATTTCCAATACCGGAAAATTGGTCTTATTGAAGCAAAAGGAGACCGGTATGCGGGAAGCACTGAATTATTGAACTTTTTGAAGTATGAGGCTTGGAAGAATTGTGCCAACGGAATTATTCATATTTCCGATAATTATGTTTCCAGGGAAGAAGGGATGCTGTTTAGCGAGTCATCAAGAGAAGAATATACGGCGAAAACGTATAATGGAATTGCTGTAGAAATCACCATGGATTCCGCCTTTCTGGCAAAATACGGGAATGAGGTGGATACGGCATTTGTGGGATATATCCGGGAAGAACTTGCCGATCAAGAAAAAGAGTATAAGAGTGATGTTACGATTTCTGTGGTCGGAGTACTGATAGGCATAATAGTCGCGGTAGTTGCTGTGGTGGCAGGTGCCTGATACCTTTATTTCAAAATCATTTTACTATCGGAAATATGAAAAAACAACTTTTAGTATTGTTGCTGTTGATTGGCCTGGTAGCCAAGTTACAAGGGCAATCCGAAAAAACGGTGACAGTCACCACTGTGTCAGGGACCTTAGAAGGCACCTTACAAATACCCGGGAAAAATGAAAAGATGCCGGTGGCTTTGATTATTGCGGGTTCCGGACCTACAGACAGGAATGGGAATAATCCCATGATGACCAATAATTCTTTGAAAATGTTAGCCTTGCAGCTATCCCAAGAAGGAATTGCTTCCCTCCGGTATGATAAACGAGGTGTAGGCAATAGTCGAGGAGCGGGATTAAAAGAAGCAGAGATGCGCTTTGAGCATTTTATAGAAGATGCGAAAGCCTGGATCCATTTTTTGAAAAAGGAAAATGCATTTACCCAAATCGTTGTGATCGGGCATAGTGAAGGGTCTTTGGTCGGAATGATCGCAGCGCAACACGCTAAAGCGGATCGTTATATTTCAATAGCCGGAAGTGGTCGACCTGCAGGGCAACTTATCCGGGAGCAGATGCAAGCGCAACCTCCTGTGGTAAGGGAGCAAGCATTACCGGTGTTGGATAAGTTAGAGAAAGGTGATACGGTAGAAAGTACTCCTCCGATGTTGCAGGCATTGTTTCGGCCCGGTATACAACCTTATCTTATTTCTTGGTTTAAATACGATCCGCAAAAAGAAATTGCGAAATTGGCAATGCCCACTTTGATTCTCCAAGGTACCACTGATATTCAGGTAAGTACTAAGGATGCAGAAGCGCTTTCTCAAGCAAACCCTCAAGCAAAGCTCAGCCTGATTGAGGGAATGAACCATGTTTTAAAAGAAGCCCCTCAAGAAAGAATGCAAAACCTTCAGACGTATAATCAACCGGATTTGCCTTTGAAACAGGAAGTGGTGGAGGAGATTGCCAACTTTGTCAATTGAACATACAGGATAAAAAAACTCCTTCCCGTTTTGAGGGAAGGAGTTTTTCACAACAGACTACCTTGTTATATTATTCTACAGTTACTGATTTGGCTAAGTTGCGGGGCTGATCCACGTTGCAACCTCGGTCTAATGCAATGTAGTAAGCCAATAGTTGAAGTGGAATGACCGAAACCAAAGGCATTAACTCCTCTTTGGTGCGGGGAACTTTAATGACATGGTCCACCATGGTTTCAATGACGGCATCTCCTTCGTTGACAATCGCGATCACTTTTCCCTTACGCGCTTTAATTTCTTGAATATTAGAAATGATTTTTTCGTAAGAATTATCGTGAGGAGCAATAACCACCACTGGCATTTCTTCGTCTATCAAGGCGATCGGGCCGTGTTTCATCTCCGCAGCCGGATACCCTTCGGCATGGATATAGGAAATTTCTTTGAGTTTTAAGGCTCCTTCCAATGCTACCGGGAAGTTATATCCCCGGCCCAAATACAAGAAGTTACTTGCACCTTTGTAAATGGACGAGATATATTTGATTTGAGCGTTCAGTTCCAGCGACTTTTCCACTTTTTCAGGAATCGCATCCATTGCATATAGCAGCTCTAAATACTTTTGCTCAGAAATGGTTTTTTTCTCTCTCGCGATCATTAAGGCGATCATGGAAAGCACTGTCAGTTGGGCGGTAAAAGCTTTGGTACTGGCAACTCCGATTTCGGGGCCGGCATGTATATATGCTCCTTCGTGAGATGCTCTGGCAATGGAGGAACCGACCACATTACAGACACCCAAGATGATCGCTCCCTTTTCTTTGGCAAGCTCAATGGCTGCTAAAGTGTCGGCTGTTTCCCCGGATTGGGAAATCGGGATCACAATATCTCCAGGGGCAATGATCGGATTTCTGTAACGGAATTCCGAAGCGTATTCTACTTCCACCGGAATCCGGGTGAGGTCTTCGATCAGGTATTCGGCAACCAAACCTGCGTGCCAGCTGGTACCACAAGCGACAATTATGATTCTGTTGGCATTGACCAACTCCTGATAATGTTTGTGGATACCACCCAAAGCCAAGTGCCCGTTGGCGGCAATCAATCGGCCTCTAAGGCAGTCGCGGATGGACTTGGGCTGTTCGTAGATTTCCTTTAACATGAAGTGATCAAAGCCTCCTTTTTCAATGGCTTCCAATTCCATGTCCAAAGTTTGGATGTAAGGGTTCTGGTGTTCGTCATCCAGGTTTTTGATGCTGAGTCCATCACCATTGATCACCGCAATTTCCTGATCGTTCAAATACACAACTTCTTTTGTGTATTCGATGATGGGAGTGGCATCTGAGGCCAGAAAATATTCTTTTTTCTCTTCTCCGACTCCGATCACCAGAGGGCTGCCTTTGCGGGCGGCAATTAACTGATCGGGGTTGTCTTTGGAAGTGATAACAATGGCATAAGCACCAACCACTTCTGTCAGCGCTAGCCGGACGGCTTCTTCCAGCGAGCATTGGTTGTGTTTTTGGATGTGCTCGATGAATTGAATAAAGACTTCCGAGTCCGTCTCACTGATAAATCGGTGTCCCTTTTTTTCCAGTTCTTTCTTCAGTGTATCATAGTTCTCAATGATGCCGTTGTGGATCATTGCCAATTTTTTGTCTGAAGAAAGGTGAGGGTGGGCGTTGACATCGTTAGGGGCTCCGTGAGTTGCCCAGCGTGTGTGGCCGATGCCTGTGGTGCCTGAAACATCCTGATCCTGAATAAATTGCTCCAGGTCAGAGACCTTTCCTTGTTTTTTGAAAACTTTTAGCGAGCTGTTGAGCACTGCGATTCCGGCACTGTCATAGCCCCGGTATTCGAGGCGTTTCAAACCCTTGAGTAAGACCTCATGAGCTTGCCTGTGGCCTACGTAACCAATGATTCCGCACATAGTAGTTAATGAGTTTTATATTTATATTTCTCGATAAAAAATTTATACGAGCTCAAAATTGTATTTAAGTAACGTGCATAGATTAGACCAATTTTGAGAAAGCATAATACATAAAAATCAAATACCCCTTAAGTGGCTTAAGAAATATTAATGAATTTTAAAGCGCTAAAGTTAATGGAATTTATAGAATAAGTAAAAAGGAATGCGATGAAGTTTATGTAAAATACAAAACACCTCCGAACTCTCATAGAGTGTTTCAGAGGTGTTTTGTATAAAGAAATATATTGTAAATCAGGTGTTTATGCTAATCTAGCAACGAGTAATGAATGCGTAATTGCAACCTGAAATCGTCCATATTTTGAAAGTCTCCAAAGAAGAGTTTGTTTATGGTACTGCTGTTGTTGGTAGGTTCGATCAACAAACCGTAACCGGTTTCTTTTCCCCACACAAGGTTTTGTATATAACTGGTCATTTCGGTAGGAGCATAGGACCTTCCGTTGGCAATATACCCGATGTTCATTGGGGTAAACTGTCCGCCTGATTTGATCACTAATTCATTTTGGATATAATCATAACTGATAAAGTTTCCTTTGTCATCTTCAAAAAACTTTCGATTTCCATTTGCATCCAAACGGATTACCCGTAAGCCGGAAGGAGGGAGTTTTTGTCCGTTAAAGTTTCCGTCATCAATAGGTTGTAATACAATTTCGGCTTTGTTGATGAGTAATTCTTCTACATTTCTGTTCAAGGTTGGGAATTCTAACCGGGTGGTAATGCCGGAGGCAGCTTGAATAATACACCTATTATTCGTCATCTCCGTACTCAAAGGCTCTTTAGTATCCCAGCCGGAGAGGTAGGCACTTTCGCTAAAATCGTTTTCGATATGGTGAAATGGTCGACTGATATATAATTTATATTCTTTCTCTACTTTTTTATTTTCATCGTCAAAATAATGATAGTGTAAGGTTAGATAACTATAAGGAACACCACTCGAAGAAATGGTTCGAAATCCAAAAATAGCATCGTCTTCTTCACTTAATGAGCTAACTTTTATTCCACCCAAAAGAAAGTGAGTATTGTATCTTGTGATGGGTTTTAGTGTATCCTGCACCATTTCAAAAAGTTTGTTTCCATACTCTTCACTTAAGTTGAAAGAAACAAACTTGTTAGTGTCTCCCGCTACTTTAAAGTCTTCAACTTTGGCTAATTCAGTTCCTAATGATTCTATTTCATCAAATTGATAATGTGTTTTGGAATGAATACTATCAGCCAACTCGTGTAAAACAAATGTTTGTGTGGAGTTGCTGTCACCATAAATGAATCCATAACCTAGAGTCAAAGTCGCTTTATCAAACTGGCGTTCTCCATCTTTGCCACTTAACTCTACTTTATCTCCAGCAATTTGAAAGCCAAAATATGTAGTGGCTTGGGTATGCCCCAGCACAGGGTCTTTGGTGCTTCCGACCAGCATGACCCCGGTGTTACTGGTGGGAACCGAGTCTAATTTGACAATGGAGGTTTTGATAGAGAAAGTATCGGTAAAAGTGGTATTGATAAGGTCGTCCGGGCGGAGTTCCAGCCCGATGCTTTCCGTATCATTGTCACAGCCGAGAGAAAGAAAGGCCAGGATTGATAATAATCCTAGCCCCAGGGTCTTAGCCCGCAAGTTCATTGTATAGTTCGTAATATGATTCAGTATATTCATCGGACGATTCGATTGTGTCGATTTTTTTGTTTGAAAACTCATTGAATATTCCGTTCAGTTTATCCTCAATGTCTTTGCAAGAGCGAGTTACGATATCTGCATACTCAGTACCAATTTTGATAAAGCCTTCGAAATCGGCCGTACTGAGGTTTTGAAGCATCGTGTCTTCGATATCCACCATTTTTACCTTGTTGAGCAAATCACCTTCAAATTTATAACTAAAAGGTGTGTTGTACACGGTAAAAATTGTTTTGGTGTTTTTAAACATCGGGTCGTTCTTGTATGTTGTTTTTAAGTAGAGAGGAATCAGGCTTGTCATCCAATCGTTACAGTGAACGATATCCGGGGCCCATCCTAATTTTTTGACCGTTTCAATTACCCCTTTGCAGAAGAAGATTGCCCGTTCGTCATTGTCATCATAAAACTTCTCGGTTTTATCGGTAAATACCGATTTGCGATGGAAGTAGTCCTCATTATCGATAAAGTAAACCTGAAGTTTGGCATTCGGAATCGAAGCGACTTTAATGGTTAAGGGTTTTTCCTCTTCTCCTACAGCAATGTTAATCCCAGAGAGCCGTACTACTTCATGTAACCTGTTTTTTCGTTCATTAATCAGCCCGAACCTAGGCACGAGAATCCTTATTTCCATCCCTCGTTCTTGCATAGATTGTGGCAGCTTCCTAACATAATCGGCAACCTCAGTAGTCCTTAGAAAAGGATTGATCTCGCTGGATACATAAAGAATTTTTAGATTTGGCATATTTATCGGATTTTACTTTATTTTTGCCGCAAAAATACGAAAAAATTAAGGGATTTCCATATTTCTGCGGCAACAGATGCCTGACTTGCCGAAAAATTCGCAAGTCTTTAACCCATTGTTCCTCTTGTTTAGGGAATTCAGCAGCCACCATAATGGTTGCCTGACATGAGTGGGTTGAGTTTATTTTTTATTCAGACATTGCTTCTTTTGCACATGGAGTGTTTCGAAAATTATTCTTCTCTGCGTCAGTTTATTCAACTGAGCAAAATGGCCGGGAAATCTATCGGGTTTGTACCTACGATGGGTTTTTTACATGCCGGACACCTTTCGTTACTACGAGAAGCCAGACTGGCCTGCGATGTAGTGGTTTGCAGTATTTATGTCAACCCTACCCAATTTAATGAGGTGAAGGATTTACAAGCCTATCCCCGGGATGTGAAACGCGACTTGACATTGTTGGAAAAGGAGGGCTGCGATGCCGTGTACCTCCCTTCCAATGAAGATATCTATCCGGGGGGGATAGATCAACTTACTTTGGGTTTTACCTTTGGCCCTTTGGAAAAGGTGATGGAAGGCAAGCACCGCCCCGGGCATTTCAACGGAGTGGCTCAGGTTATCCCGCGTTTGTTTCACCAAGTGCAACCGGATAAGGCTTATTTTGGCCAAAAAGATTTGCAACAATGCCGTATTGTGGAATGTCTGGTACGTGATTTGGGCTTTGACGTACAGATAGAAGTGTGTGGGATTGTCAGGGAAGAAGATGGATTGGCCATGTCATCCCGGAATGTTCGCCTGGATGCCCGACAGCGGAAATTAGCTCCTGTATTATATCAGACTTTGCAAAGAGCTGAAAAGCAATTGCAGCAATACCAAAGGCTCGATGAAGTCATAAATGACTGTGTGGCCTGGATACAACAATACCCCGAATTTACCCTGGAATATTTTGAAATAGTTGATAAAGATTCACTTCAGCCGCTGCAGGGTTATCAGGCCGAGTCAAAACTGGCAGTTTGTTTGGCCGCTCATTTAGGAACGGCCCGTTTAATTGACAATCTGATTGTGGACATAGCCTAAAATGAAAAGAAGTTTTTCTACTTCGTGAAAAGTACAGTATGTTTGTAGTGTTTTTAAAATTGATGCATCCTATTGGTATAGAGTGTGTTTAGTGAAATACTTATGAGCTTAAGTACACTTAATTAAAGAATAAATCGAGAAAAAAAGGTTGGAAGAATGTTTATTGAGGTTTTAAAATCTAAAATTCACAGAGTAAAAGTTACCCAAGCTGAATTGAATTATGTTGGGAGTGTTACCATCGATGAAAACCTGATGGAAGCTGCCAATATTATTGAAGGTGAGAAAGTGCAGATTGTGAATAACAATAATGGGGAACGCCTGGAAACCTATGTGATCCGGGGAGAACGGGGAAGTGGAACTATCTGTTTGAATGGTGCCGCAGCGCGTAAAGTGCAGGTAGGAGATATCTTGATTATCATTTCCTATTGTACTATGGAGCGTGAAGAAGCCCTTCAATACAAACCTTTATTAGTTTTTCCGGATGAAAATAATCAATTGGTAAGCTAATTTCAGTTTGTTTTGAGACTGCTTTTCAAATTGAAGGATTCAAAGAATTGACTTGTTAAATTCCATGGGCAGGATAATAGGATAAAAAAGATGTAATCAAATAGGGGAGCCCTTAAAAAGTGGTTGAGCACATCCTTCAACCACTTTTTATATTGAAGTGGTTTACACTTATAGTTTTTGACTGAAAGTGGAATCAAAATCGGCTCATCAAGGCACTTTTTTGAAGAGAATAGCCAAAGCTATTGTTGAAGAAAATAACACGGAGGAGGCGTTTTTGAAATATTTTTCAGGAAAAAGAAAAAGTTGAATTCACTTCATTATTATCATAGCAAAAGCCTCCTCGGTCAAGGGCTTGATTACCATGTTAAAATTGATGACCAACTTGAAATATGGTTTATAATAGCATTTTGTAGGATTATTTTTGCCTGCTTACTTATATTTATAGCAAATTTGTGAGGATGAAGTGGAATACAAAATCGCTGTTTACATATCTGATATCAGTTAGTATCTCAGCGCTTTTATTTTGGTATGTATACAAAGACCAGAATTTAGCTGAAATGCTGGAGAGAGTGGGAAGTGCCGACCTGAAGTGGGTTTTGGTGTCTATTGTTATCTCTATGTTCAGCCACTTAAGCAGGGGGATCCGTTGGAAAATAGCCTTGAAGCCGTTAGGGTATAATGTCAACACAATCAAGGTTTTTATGGCTGTGGTTGTAGGGTATTTTGTCAACAACTTAGTGCCTCGCATGGGAGAAATGGCCCGTTGCGGTTTGTTGAAAAAGGGGGAAGGGGTGCCTATCCGGGTGTCTTTTGGAGCCGTGGCTGCAGAACGTGCATTGGATTTGATTTTATTAGTGGGGTTAATCGCTACTGTGTTGATTTTGGAATTTAATAAAATCGGCGTGTTTTTGAGCGAAAAGCTGACTGTGACAGGGGCGGGAATGCTTTCCAAACTGATACTTTTGGGGGGAGTAGGAGTGTTTTTGATAGTGTTTGCCCTGATTTTGTATTTTCAGAGGCATCGCTTGCAAAGTTTCACTGTTTATCAAAAAGTTGGCAACTTATTGTCCGGTTTTAAAGAAGGGCTTCTCAGCATTCTCAAATTAAGTGCGGTGGATCGCTTTTATTATATAATGCATACGTTGCTGATTTGGGTAGCTTACTATTTTATGGCTTATGTCATGTTCTTTTGCACTCCCGAAACCAGTATTTTACCTCCTATGACGGCTCTTACCGTATTGATTATGGGTGGAATCGGAATGGCCATTCCTACTCCGGGAGGCACAGGGTCTTATCATCTGTTTGTGACGGCTACCTTGCTGGCATATGGAATTAGTGAACCCACCGGGAAGTATTTTGCTTTCTTATTGCACAGTTCACAAGTGCTATCGCAAATTATTTTTGGAAGTTTATTTCTGTTGATCAGCTTGCTTTGGTCGAAAAAGCCAGCTTACAGCAATGCGGGATAACCGGATAATAAAAATATAAATCGACTATATGAAAACACCTTCGGCTGATAAAGTCTACTCGTTGGCAGCTTTACAAGAGCAAGTAAAAATATGGAAACAAAACGGGCAAAGGGTAGTCTTTACCAATGGTTGTTTTGATATTCTTCATTTGGGGCATGTAGATTACCTGGAAAAGACTGCTGCCATGGGCGACAAACTTATTGTGGGGCTTAACTCTGATGCATCCGTCAAACGGCTGAAAGGGGAAAGCCGCCCGGTCAATCCTGAACATGCGCGTGCCCGTGTGTTAGCAGCTCTGGGTTTTGTGGATGCAGTAGTCCTGTTTGCAGAGGATACTCCTTTCGAGCTGATTTCGGGTTTATTACCCGATGTACTGGTAAAAGGAGGAGATTATACGGTGGAAACCATCGTGGGAGCGGATATCGTGATGCAGCACGGTGGAGAAGTAAAAACGGTGGCATTAGTCGATGGGTTTTCCACTACGGAAATCATCCGGAAAGCAAAGTCATAAACAAGAGGAAGTATAGAAGGAAAAGCTTTTTTTAAATATTTTTAATGTATTTTAACAGCTACTTAATCACCTCTGGGCATTAAAATCCGTAAGAGTATATTAACAACTAAATAAAATTGTTAAACCTATGTTTTGGATTATTTTCATTGGGTTTTTGGTAGCCAGTTGGTTAGTGAGCTACCGATTGAAATCAAAATTCAGAAAGTATTCACAGATACCCATACAAAATGGTATGTCTGGTGCGGAAGCCGCGGCACAAATGCTGCGTGATAACCGTATTTACGATGTGCAAATTACCTGTGTACCTGGGCAATTGACTGATCATTACAACCCGGCAGACAAGACCATTAACCTGAGTGAACCGGTCTTCTATGGAAGAAGTGCTGCTTCCGTAGCCGTTGCGGCTCACGAAACCGGACACGCAGTACAACATGCTACAGCTTACGGTATGTTGGAATTCCGCTCGGCTATGGTGCCCGTACAAAATATCAGTTCCAAGATTTTGAACATCATTTTTTGGGTTTCATTGCTGGGAGGTATCTTCTTTTTAGGCTTGCCCTATAAACTGGTTTTATTGGCTATCATCGCTTGTTATGCGGTAATTTCCCTGTTCAGTTTGGTGACCTTACCCGTTGAGCTCGATGCCAGTAAACGGGCCTTGGCCTGGGTAGAAAGCCGGGGGATTGTAACGGAGAGTGAGTACGGTATGGCCAAAGATGCTTTGAAATGGGCCGCTTTGACCTATATCGTAGCCGCCGCCAGTTCGTTGACCTTTTTATTTTATTATGTATTGCAATACTTAGGTATGAGCGATGATTAATAGATAAAAAAAATAGAACTTTTAAAAAAACAAGCCCCGCTTTCGAATAGGAAGCGGGGCTTGTTTTTTATGAGAAGATGGGTGAAGGTTGTGAAACCGACAATTGAGTTGCGTTTTTGGAAAGCTTCAAGTGTAACCGCCTGTTTGTAATTTCCATTAAAAGCTTACCGGATTACCATTTTGTTCTTTGCCCTTTGAATTGTAGTTGCACTCCTGTGTATTTTTGTACTACTTTGCAGAATGAAAGTCCTAACCTGAATAGGGGAGCTTAAATGACTGAGGACGAATCTCGGATGAAATCTCGGAGAACGAATTTTTGACTGTGTACATCATCGTGCCTGTAAAACGAGCACAGGTACTTAACCATTATAAACAACCTTTTCAATATGAAGAATAGCATTTTATCGGCAGTAGCAGGTACACTTTGCCTTTGTCAAGTTGGATGTAAAACCACTCCAAAAGAAGAGATGAAAGAAGATCAAACGCAGCAAACGATCCCTGAAGCGGTGCAGAAGATTTATGCGCCTTTTACATTAACCACGGATTTGGGGCAGTTATCCGAAAACGAGAAGAAAATGCTGCCTTTGCTGATCGAAGCAGCTAAGATCATGGATGAGTTGTTCTGGAAACAATCTTTTGGGAACAAAGCAAGTTTGATGGATACTCTGAACGATCCGGCTTTAAAAACCTTGGCCGAAATCAATTATGGCCCTTGGGACCGGATCGGTAATGATACGGCTTTTATTTCCGGCTTTGGCGAGAAAGCCCCCGGTGCAGAGCTTTATCCGAAAGATATGAGCAAAGAAGAGTTTGAACAAGCAGAATTGGCGGATAAAAATAGTTTGTACACCTTGCTTCGCAGAGATGAAGAAGGAAGGTTGGTGACAGTTCCTTATCATGAAGCATATAAAGCAGAACTGCAAAAGACATCGGACTTGTTAAAACAAGCGGCCGGATATGCGGAGGATGAAGGATTGAAAAACTACTTGAACCTGAGAGCCGAAGCCTTGATCAGCAGTGAATACCAAGCCAGTGACCTTGCTTGGATGGATATGAAAAACAACGGGGTTGATATTGTCATCGGGCCGATTGAAAACTATGAGGATCAACTGTTCGGGACCAAAGCGGCTTTTGAAGCCTATGTGCTGGTGAAGGACAAAGCATGGAGTGAGAAATTAGCCAAATACGCCAGCATGTTACCGGAATTGCAGGAAGGCTTGCCCGTAGAGGAACAATACAAACAGGATAAACCGGGTACGGATTCCGATTTAAATGCGTACGATGTTGTTTTCTATGCAGGAGATTGTAATGCCGGAAGTAAAACCATTGCGATCAACTTGCCTAATGATGAAGAAATCCAGCAGAGCAAAGGTACCCGGCGTTTGCAGTTGAAAAATGCCATGAAGGCTAAGTTTGATAAAATCTTATTACCCATTTCCGATGTGTTGATAGACGAATCCCAACGAAAGCATATTTCTTTTGACGCTTTTTTTGCAAATACCATGTTTCACGAAGTCGCACACGGTTTAGGAATCAAAAATACCATTAATGACAAAGGTACCGTCCGGGAAGCTCTACAAGAACAGGCATCGGCATTGGAAGAAGGTAAAGCCGATATTTTGGGTTTGTATATGGTTACCAAGTTGTTTGAAAAAGGAGAACTGGAAGGAGATGTGCATGATAATTATGTGACGTTTATGGCCGGTATTTTCCGCTCGGTGCGTTTTGGCGCTTCCAGTGCCCATGGAAAAGCCAATATGTTACGGTTCAATTATTTTAAAGAGAAAGGTGCCTTTGTACGCAACCCTGAAACAGGTACTTACAAAGTGGATTTTGACAAAATGGAAGAAGCAATGAATTCCCTTTCCGCCTTGATTTTAAAACTGCAGGGGGACGGCGATTATGAAGGTGTAAATCAACTTATGGTAGAAAAAGGAACTATCGAAGAAGAACTTGCGTCGGACCTGGCACGCTTGTCAAAAGCTCATATTCCGGTAGACATTGTCTTCGAACAAGGGGTGGAAGTATTGGGGTTGACCATGTAAATCTTACTTTTTGAAAACTAATAATGATGATGTTTCTCATTGTTGGTTTCGTTATATACAGCCTTAGAGGCCTAAAAAGAAAGCCCTTGGTTTCAAATCAAGGGCTTTCTTTTTGATTCCGTTTGTAAATGATTTCTTGATGCGGTTATTTGAGAAAATAACCCGAGTGCATATCCTGTAATAGGATGAAAATAAGGATTATAACTTTATCAATATAATCCCTTAACTATTTTCCGAAATACGGGCTTATACCTCTGGTAACATCGCATTAATGCATATTCATACAATGTTATTTTGAAAAAAAAACTAAAAAAAATGCTCCGGACTCTTTCAATATTCCTTTCCCTTTATACTTTTGCGTTAATTTAAACTAAGTCTAAATAAAAGCATTAAATTACGTTAAAGCGATGAACATGAAAAAGTACCGATTAAGTTTTTTAATTCGACTACTATCCGTGGGGTTGGTGGTGTTGACAGGATGTAAAGACAGCGATCCTGAACCGGAAAAACAACTGGAAGTCCCTACGTCTTATGTATTTAACAGAGAGGGAACTACGACAGTATCTTATACTGGCCAGATTGACCGGTTGGACATGCTTACTGAATTGAAAGCTTATATCAACAAAGGTGATAAAGGGGAAGTGGTTCAGGAGCAGACTCTTTTGGATATGTTTGCCAATGAGAATAATCCTTTTAGCACAGAAGAATTAAACAGCTCTACCAAGCAAATAAAAAATAAAGTATCCGGAGCAGATCTGGATGAGAATTACTTTGAAAATTTGTTCAAAGGTGCTGCAGAAGCCAGTGCCGCCGGAAAAGAGGCTGCAGAAGGCGTGGCCGGACTGATTGAAAGAGCAACTCCTGGAAAAAATATCCTGGTCGATGCCAATGGGCATGAATATACACAGTTCGTTGAAAAGGGCTTGATGGGCTCTTTGATTTTTCATCAAATATTTAACACTTATCTGACAGATGACCGCACCGGAGACGATGTAGAGAATGTGACTTTGGTAGAAGATAAAAATTATACGCTTATGGAGCATCACTGGGATGAGGCTTTTGGATATTTCGGAGTACCTGTAGATTTTCCAACGACAACTACCGGTCGCTTTTGGGGTAAATATTGTAATGAAATGGACGCTGCCATTGGTTCTAACAAAGCTTTGATGGATGCTTTCTTAACCGGAAGAGCGGCTATTGTAGCTAACGACTTCGATGTGAAAAATGTGCAAAAATTGGAAATTTATAAGAACTTAGAATTAGTTGCAGCAGCTACAGCAATTCATTACCTGAACGAGACAAAATCTGCGATCAATGCCGGGGAACAGGGAGAAGCATTCCATACACTTTCGGAAGGTTTTATGTTTATCAGAGCATTGAAATACAGTCCGAAGAAAAGAATTTCCATTGAAACGGTGAATGCTATTCTGAACGAAAAAATCGGAGTGAATTTTTGGCAAGTAACTCCTGCAAAATTAGATGCGGCTAAAGTGGCCTTAGTGGAGGTGTTTACCGAATTGGAATCTGTGAAGGACCAATTATAAACAACAACATTTCTAAATGAACCGGTAGGGGGGAAGCGTGAAAAACCTTCCAAGTTTTCAAAACCTGGAAGGTTTTAAGGTTGAAGTCCCAAAGTACGCTTACTCCCCATCACTACTATTTATCTCTTAAAATCAAGCGCCATGCTTACCACCCGAAATATTCTACTTCTGAGTATATTCTTCTTTTTTACAAACTGCGGTAATGAGGACAACGGAGCTTCAGTTTCCATAGACCGCTCGGCTATGTTATCCGATATTGGCAACTATATCATATTGCCTGGTTATCAATCTTTGCAAGCAGCAGAGGAAGAACTGAGTCAGGCCATAAATGCTTTTACAAGCGAACCAACCGAAGCGTCTTTGGCTACGGCAAAAGAAAAATTTAAAACCACTTACCTGGCCTGGCAAAAGGTCAATATGTTTGAGTTTGGCCCGGCCGAACAAAACCTGTTGCGTAGTTCGGTCAATATTTACCCCCTGGACGATGAGGCGGTAGAAAATAACATTGAAAGTGGCTCTTATGACTTGGAGACATTGGCGAATAACGATACCAAAGGCTTTCCGGCCATTGACTACCTGTTGTTCTCTAAAGAGCCGGCTGCTTTGTTAGAAGATTATACAACAGCCGAATTGGCTCCGAACCGCAAAAAATATTTACAAGATGTAACCCAAGCGATCCACGGAAAAGTAGCCACAGTAACCCATGCCTGGGAAGAAGAGGGCGGAGATTACCTGCATACATTTATCGCTTCTACGGGATTGGACGCAGGCAGTTCTACCAGCATGATGGTGAACGCCATGGTTTTGCAGTTGGAGAAATTTACCCGGAATGGCAAAGTAGCCATTCCTCTTGGAAAACTTAGTGGGGGAGTGCCCAGGCCTTTGGCTTCGGAGGCCTATTACAGTGGCATATCTCAAGTACTATTGGCCGAAAACCTTAAAGCTTTTGAGCGCTTGTTTCAAGGAATAGGCCTTCAAGACACTCAAAACCGGAAAAGCCTGTCGGATTACCTTATCGAGTTGAACCGGAAAGACCTTTCGGATAAAATAGCCGGGTACTTTACTACGGCCAATGCCGAGATTGGCGAGTTGAACGGGCCCATCGCGGAAGAAGTGAACAGTAATCAAGAGCAAGTGGAACGGGTTTATACGGAGATTCAATCTTTAGTACTCCTTTTGAAAAACGACCTGACTTCCGCGATGGGAATCTCCATTTCTTATGTAGACAATGACGGAGATTAAAAGATACCTCAACGATCAGGGAAAAAAACCTTCCAGGTTTTCAAAACCTGGAAGGTTTCACAATCAATAGATGTTTGTCCTTTGCTTATGTCTGTAGCGAATCCTACCATTCATTTATCGTCCTGGCTTACCCGGCCCGTATCCATCGCACCCTTAGTGGTATTCCGGATACTATTTGGCTTGTTAATGTTGGTGAATATCCTGCGGTTCATGGCAAAAGGCTGGGTAAAACAACTTTATATAGACCCTCAGTTCTACTTTAAGTATTACGGTTTTGAATGGGTGCACCCGCTGGGAGGAAATGGGATGTATATCGTCTTTGTCCTCATGGGTTTATCTGCCCTGTTCCTGCTATTGGGATGGTATTACAAAGTCAGCAGCACTTGTTTTTTTCTGCTGTTTACCTATGTAGAACTACTGGATCAAACCAATTACCTGAACCATTATTACTTCGTCAGTATTATTAGTTTTTTACTGATATGGGTGCCGGCCCACCGGTATTTTTCATTGGATGTATGGAGAAAACCCGGCTTGTTAAGAAATGAGGTGCCTTTTTGGACTGTCAATATATTCAAGCTTCAAATGGGCATATTGTATTTCTTTGCCGGAGTGGCCAAACTCAATCCCGACTGGTTGCTACGTGCCATGCCCCTGAAAATATGGCTTCCGGCCAAAGCCGACTTTCCACTGATTGGTCCGGTACTGAGTTCTCAATGGGCCCCTTATCTTTTCTGTTGGACCGGAGCCGTTTACGATCTGTCGATTGCCTTCTTGTTATTGCTTCGAAAAGTCCGGCCTTATGCGTATACAGCGGTGGTACTATTCCATTTGGCAACCGGCTTACTTTTTCAAATAGGCATGTTCCCTTACATTATGATCGGTATCACACTGATTTTTTTCCCGGCAAGCTTCCACCAACAAATTATTGATTTTTTGGAAAAGGCTCTGAAAAAAATCTTAGGAAACCGCTTTATACAAATTAAATCTAAGCAATCAACCGTACTAAAGCTACATCCCAAAATACAGCGTCTGGCTATTGTCTTTCTGATCGCCCATTTTAGCTTGCAGTTGTTTTTGCCCATGCGCTACGCATTGTATCCCAATAAATTGTTTTGGACCGAACAAGGTTTCCGTTTTTCCTGGCGGGTAATGTTAATGGAGAAAGCCGGATACGCCACATTTCATGTACAAGAAGTAGAGACGGGCAAAACCTGGATGGTTTCGAACAGTGACTACCTGACACCCTATCAGGAAAAAATGATGGCAACACAGCCGGATATGATTTTACAATATGCACATTTTCTGGAAGATGAATACAAGAAGAAAGGTTTGGAGTCCCTGAAAGTGACGGTAGAGTGTTATGTGACACTCAATGGAAAACCCAGTACTTTGTTGATCGATCCAGAAAAGGACTTAACAAAATTAAACGAAAGCTTTAAACATAAATCCTGGATATTACCATTTGAGGAATGAAACGAATTTTATTTGCTTGTTGGCTTATTGGAAACGTACTGTTAAGTGGTATCGCTGTCGGGCAGCAAATCACTGTGTACGGTGAAGTGAAGGGTGAAGGAGGACAACAGCCTTTGGCCGGAGCGGTCGTTTTTGTGGAGAATACCCGGAAACAAATCACTACGGATGATGAAGGGAAATTTCACATTATGTTAAAACCGGGAAGGTATAACATCGGGGCTTTTGCCTTCGGGTATAAAACGGTTTTACAATCCATACAATTGAAAGACAAAAAACACAATCTAACCTTTGTGTTGCCAGAATTGAGAGATTCTCTGGAAATGGTGGAGGTACAAGCCGAAAGAGCGGAAACGTTCGGCATTACCCGTTTACGGTCTGTGGAGGGAATGGCGATTTACGAGGGCAAAAAAAGTGAAGTAGTTGTGTTGGATGACATCACTGCAAATTTAGCAACCAATAACAGCCGTCAAGTATATGCCAAAGTAGCCGGGTTGAATATCTGGGAAAGTGACGGGGCCGGTTTGCAACTGGGAATCGGTGGAAGAGGCTTAAATCCGAACCGGACTTCGCATTTTAATACCCGTCAAAACGGCTACGATATCAGTGCGGATGCTTTGGGCTATCCGGAAAGCTATTATACGCCTCCTACTCAAGCTCTGGAGCGGATTGAAGTGGTGAGAGGAGCTGCCTCTCTACAGTACGGAACACAGTTTGGAGGAATGTTGAATTTTGTCATGAAAAAAGGACCCAAAGACAAAAAAATAGAACTGACTTCCGAACAAACGATGGGGTCTTTTGGCTTGTTTAATTCCTTTAACAGTGTAGGAGGAACTGTCGGGAAAGTGAATTATTATACGTATTTTCATTATAAACAGAGCGATGGATGGCGTCCGAACACCCAACTTGAGCAATACAATGTGTTTTCGTCTTTGAAATACAATCTGTCGGACAAGTGGACCCTCGGTTTGGACTTTACCCATATGAACTACCTGGCACAGCAACCGGGAGGCCTTACGGATCAACAGTTTGAATCCGATCCCCAACAATCCCGGAGAAACCGGAATTGGTTTAAAGTGAATTGGAACCTGCTAGCCCTGACCTTAGACTATAAACTTTCTCCCAATACCAAAATCAATAGTCGCTTTTTTGGCCTTTCGGCATCAAGAGAAGCCCTGGGGAATTTAAGCCGGATTGACCGGGAGGATGAGCCAGGCACCAACCGGAACCTGATTTCAGGCGTTTTTCAGAATATTGGAAACGAAACCCGGCTGATGCACTATTATAATCTACGAGGCCACAAATCGGTCTTTTTGATAGGAACAAGGTTTTACAAGGGCTTTTCCAACCAACAACAAGGAGAAGGTAATGCGCTTGAAGGAGCCGACTTTCATTTTGAGAACCCGGATTGGTTGATGTCTGACTATGATTTTCCCAGTGGGAATATTTCGGTATTTGCCGAGAATATTTTTAACCTCACTCCGAAGTTCAGTATTACTCCGGGAATACGCTTTGAGTATTTGAGTACCAATGCAGAAGGGTTTTATCGCATTGTAAACCGCAACCTTGCCGATGAGATTATCTATGATGAAGAAGTGGCGGAAGACCGGTCCAACCAACGCTCATTTGTTTTCTTTGGCTTGGGTTTAAGTTATAAAAAAAGCGAGCAATTGGAATTCTATGCCAATGCTTCCCAGAATTACCGCTCGGTAAACTTTTCCGATATCCGTATTGACAATCCCAATCTTGTGGTTGATCCGGATCTGGGAGATGTCAGGGGATTGAGTACTGATATAGGTGTGCGCGGAGGTGTAAACGATTACCTGAGTTTTGACGTCAGCGTGTTTCATTTGTATTTATACGATTGGATTGCAAGAATCAGAGAGCGGGTATCGGATGTAAAAGAACAAATCCGTTCGGGAAATATCGGGGATATTCGGGCATATGGTGTAGAAGCCTATGCCGAAACCGAACTGGTACGCTTGTTTACCGGAAAATCGCTTCCTAACCGTTTATATTGGTTTACTAATGTATCGTTGATCAATGCATCTTATACAGACTCGGAGATTCGACAAGTAGTAGGGAATAAAGTGGAAAATGCTCCGGAAGTGAACCTGAAAACAGGCTTGACTTTTAAACGGAAAAACTTTAGTGCTACCTATCAGCTTACATATCTTTCTCAGCAATATTCGAATGCCAATAATGATAAAACGGAAATAACATCCACCGCGGGAGAGATCCCCGCGTATTATGTTATGGATTTGTCTCTCCGGTATACGTATAAGTGGCTGAAACTCGAGTCCGGAGTCAATAACCTGACGGATAATATGTACTTCACCCGTAGAGCCACGGGATATCCGGGACCGGGTATCATTCCTTCGGACGGTCGTAGTTTATATATGACCCTTGGAGTGAAAATCTAATTCAATTCAGGTTATAAAAAATACCCTGTGTTGCTTCATAACGCTCTGGTGTATATGAAAAGAACGCGGGGTATTTTGCTTTTGAGAAGAAGTGCTTAAAACTGCATTTTTTCCATCAACACTAATACATGTTTCTTTTGGGTAGTTTCATAAGCCGGATGTAGGGTTATCTTAAAATAGTGCTTTTCCAAGCCCACCGGATAAGACTCCATAAAACTTATCTCTTTTCCTGTTTGTCCGGATGTCAACTTCTTTTTCCACGTTTCCTGCCTTGTAGTCGTATTAAAGAGCTGTAAGAGGTTTTTGCTTTTTTCAGGCTGCTTTCCAAAATAACGCTTAAAAAACAACAGGGAGGCATCATTCATATAGGCGAAATTAAAATCCCCGTCAACTCTAAACATAACAAAAGACTCGGTCAGCGAATCCTTTTTTAATCCTTTCAATGAACAAAGAGAGGTACTTGACTTTGTTAGTCGTTTCAGGGTTTTATCAGTAATCATTTTATAAGAAGTTCTAGGAGAAAGTTTGTTTGTTAGTATAGTATTATTCAAATGAATTATTGCAATAATACAAGTTTACGCGCGGTTTGCCCAATATGTTATCTTGTGTGCTAGGCATTTATCACTATTGTTATATAGGTATTATTTGTTGATTTGAATGTATTTTACTGATAAGCAGTATATTGTGTGGGTTGGGCTAATTTCTTAATAATTGTAAACTTGACGTTTCAGTGTATTTATTTTGGGTAAGCGGCAGTATCTTTAGCTGACCGACAAAAGGAATTTTACTGATGTTTTTTGTAGTATTATTTATATGAATATACGCCCTTCCGGTTCCATTCCAAGCTAAACAGGATTTCAATAAAAAAACAGATTAAATTTTATATTATAAAATTAATATCAATGAAATCATATTTAATTTTAAATTATGATGTAAAAATTTGCACTGCTAAATTAATTTTATAATTTAGAGATATATTTAAAGAGCATAGCAAAGTTGTTTTAACCATGCATTGCTTTCATAGTTTATCGTTTATTTGGATTTGATAGGAGGGTGTCATTATAGGCCTTGAGTTTGGCTATTAGGCTTTTCATTAAAAACGAAAAAGAAGCAGTACTACTAACTACTATTTACATACATTAGACACCCTCCATTCTTCAACTATCCGATATAATTTACAGATGAATTTGTAGACTACCATTCGGAATATTTGTCTGTAGCCTACTTCAATAATTATCAAATTAAACAATAGGGTAAATAGAAAATGAGGACTTTTTTAGGGGATAACTTTTTGTTATATTCCGAAGCGGCTGAACAACTCTACCACCAGCATGCTTCTAAAATGCCTATCATAGATTATCATTGCCATCTTTCTCCCGAAGACATAGCAAAAGACCGTCAATTTCAAAACGTAACTGAAATATGGCTGGAAGGCGACCATTATAAGTGGCGTGCCATGCGGGCCAATGGCATTGATGAACGATATATTACCGGAAGTGCCAATGATGCAGACAAATTTGAAAAATGGGCCGAAACGGTTCCGTTTACAATGCGCAATCCATTGTATCAATGGACACACCTTGAGTTAAAACGTTATTTTGGAATAGATACTTTGCTGAAGAAGGCAACGGCACAAGAAGTATATGAACAATGTGGGGAACTGTTGAGAAGTCCGGAATTTTCTGCGCGGAATATTCTGAAAAAGATGAAGGTGGAAGTGGTTTGTACCACCGATGATCCTGCGGATTCTCTGGAACACCATTTGGCGATTCAAGAAAGTGGCTTTTCGATAAAAGTATTGCCTACCTTCCGGCCTGACAAAGCAATGGCGGTAGAAAACCCGGAAGAATATCACCAATATCTGGACAAACTAAGAAATGCTTCCGGTAATGAAATACGGAATTACCAAGGTTTGATGGATGCAATACAAAGCCGCCACGATTTTTTCCATCAAGTAGGAGGGCGCCTTTCGGATCATGGTCTGGAACAGGTTTATGCAGAGCCGTTTACCGAATCGGAAATTCAGGCAATTTTTGATAAAGTATTGAAACGGCAGTCACTCACCGTATTGGAAATTGTAAAATTTAAATCGGCTTTGTTGGTTGAGTTTGGCCGGATGGACCATGAGAAAGCTTGGGTGCAACAGTTTCACTTGGGAGCCTTGCGCAATAACAACAGTCGCTTACTCTCGCAGTTAGGCCCGGATACGGGATTTGATTCTATGGGAGATTTCGAACAGGGCCGGGCGTTATCTGCTTTTTTAGACAAACTTGAAAGCTCCAACCAACTTACCAAAACAATTCTGTATAACCTCAATCCCAGAGACAACGAGTTGTTTGCGACCATGATCGGAAACTTTAACGATGGCTCGGTACCCGGGAAAATGCAATTCGGGTCCGGTTGGTGGTTTCTGGATCAGAAAGACGGAATGGAGAAGCAACTGAATGCGCTGTCGAACATGGGCTTGTTGAGTCGTTTTGTAGGGATGTTGACAGATTCCAGAAGTTTTATGTCTTACCCGAGGCACGAATACTTCCGGAGAACATTGTGTAACATGCTGGGGCAAGATGTGCAAAACGGTGAATTGCCACCGGAAATGGAATGGCTGGGGCAGATGGTTGAGAACATTTCTTATCATAATGCCAAAGCATATTTTCAATTTTAATCTCTGGCCTTATCGGTACATCAGAGAGAGTTATTCAGATAGTTGAAATTTAAGAATTCATTAAAAACGAAAAATAACCATGTCAAAAAAAAGAGTAGTCACCTTTGGGGAAATTATGCTGAGGCTAGCCACCCCAGGGTATTTGAGGTTTTCACAAACAGATACTTTTAACGCTACTTACGGGGGGGGGGAGGCCAATGTGGCTGTATCCTTGGCAAATTATGGCCTTGATGCCCGTTTTGTAACCCGTTTGCCGGACAATGACATTGGAGAAGCAGCTTTGATGAGCTTGCGAAAATACGGAGTGGACACTTCCGAAATAGCCCGTGGTGGCGATCGTTTGGGAATCTATTTTCTGGAAACAGGGGCAGTGAGCAGAGGGAGCAAAGTGGTGTATGACCGGGCACATTCGGCATTGGCGCAAATCCAACCGGGCATGATTGATTGGGACCAGGCTTTGGAAGGAGCTGAGTGGTTTCATTGGACGGGTATTACTCCTGCCATTTCAGAAGGAGCCGCTTTGGCCTGTGCAGAAGCCATTAAGGCGGCTAATGCCAAAGGGATTACGGTTTCTACGGATTTGAATTACCGCAAAAAATTGTGGAAATGGGGCAAGTCAGCAAATGAAGTAATGGAAGAGCTGGTGGCAGGCTGCGATGTGATTTTGGGAAATGAAGAAGATGCGGAAAAAGTTTTTAATATCCATCCGGAAGGAGTGGATGTGACAGGAGGAAAAGTAGAAGGGGCGGCTTATGAATCCGTGGGAAAGCAGTTGATGGAGAAATTTCCCAGAGCCAAAAAGATCATCATTACCTTGAGAGGGTCGATCAATGCCAATCATAACTCCTGGTCAGGGGTATTATGGGATGGGAAGCAATTATTCCAAGCGCCTACCTACCAGATTACTCATATTGTAGACCGAGTAGGAGGAGGCGATTCGTTTATGGGTGGCCTGATCTATGGCTTGTTGAACTACCCGGAAAATGATCAAAAAGCCTTGAATTTTGCAGTAGCGGCATCTTGCTTGAAGCATACCATCTATGGGGACTTTAACATGGTAACAGTGGATGAAGTGGAAAAACTAATGAGTGGAGATGCTTCCGGAAGAGTTTCCAGGTAATTTGTCATCAAGGCTTGTACATTTCTTATCATCTTAAACGCTAATCCCTAAAATTACAAAGTAAACAATGGCAAGATTTACGCGAATACAGTCTGTTTTGCAAATGGAAAAAGACGGGATGGTACCTGTTTTTTTTAGTACGGACTTGGATACCTGCAAAAAAGTGCTGACGGCTTGTTATAACGGAGGCTCCAGGGTATTTGAATTTACCAACCGGGGCGACTACGCACACGAAGTGTTTGGAGAGTTGAATAAGTTTGCTGCCAAAGAACTACCGGAAATGATTCTGGGTGTTGGCTCGGTGGTAGATGCCGGAACAGCCTCTTTGTATATTCAATTAGGCACTAATTTTATTGTGTCTCCTGTGATCAATCCGGATATGGCAAAGGTGTGTAACCGCAGGAAAATCGCCTGGTCGCCAGGCTGTGGTTCCCTTACCGAAATCAACTATGCGGAAGAGTTGGGCGCTGAAATCGTCAAAATTTTTCCAGGTTCCCAAGTGGGAGGTCCTGGCTTTGTCAAAGCGATCAAAGGTCCTTGTCCGTGGTCAAGCATTATGCCTACCGGAGGAGTAGCTCCCACAGAAGAAAACCTGAAGGGATGGTTTGAAGCCGGAGTAACGTGTGTAGGCATGGGCTCCAAACTGATTGTGAAAAATGCCGACGGAAGTATTGATTTTCCGGGATTGGAAGGCAAAGTGAAGGAGACCTTGGCATTAATCCAACAATTAAGAGCAAAATAAACAGTAAGTGCAACCCGGATACCCCTATATCATTAATCTGGTAGCTGATTCACTTGTATCAGCGCACTTTTCAATTGAGCTTAAAAGCCGTTTTTTATATAATGTGAAAGGAGTGAAGAGATGCCAGGTACTTCCTGGCATTTCTTATTTGGAAGAAATTAAGCAAGAAGAACAAGTTTATTTTCATAGATAATAATATCTTTAAGATACTCGAATACGGCTCAACAATAAGTTCTGTTTTTTGAAGAACTGCTTTTCAAACTACTTTCTGTTTCCGGTGGGGATATCCCGTTTTTCACAACGGACTGTTTTGTAAACCCCTAAATCAACCAAGAGTTTATGTTACGAAATATCATCGACAAAATTTTAGAACGCTTTTTAGCGGTACTGATGGCATTGATGGTGCTCAATGTCTTATGGCAGGTGTTTTCCCGCTACATCCTGAAAGACCCCAGCTCATTCACAGATGAACTTGCCAATTTTATGTTGATCTGGGTAGGCCTTTTAGGCGCCAGTTATGCAACGGGCAAACATATGCACCTGGCGATTGATTTGTTGCCAAGCAGGCTACAGGGCCTAAGTAAAAAGCGCTTGGAGATTTTTATCAATGCCATTGTGATTTGTTTTGCCGTGACGGTAATGGTGTATGGTGGAGGAAATTTGGTCTTTATGACATTGTATCTGGAACAAACGTCTCCGGCTCTGCAAATCCAGCTCGGTTATATCTATTCGGTACTTCCCCTTAGCGGAATATTAATAGTTTTTTATTCTGTGCTGAATACAATCGATTTAATGAAGCCGGATAAAGTAACCTCCTAAGTGCTGTAATACTACTTCTCGCTTCTATAAATATCACCTTATAAAAAATCTAAGTAAGTATGGAATTGTACGAAATTTTAACTCTGACTATCAGCTTTATCGTCCTGCTTGCTATTGGGGTCCCGATTGCCTATAGCATTGGCATAGCATCGGTGATTACCTTAGTGGCCAGCATGGACTCACTACCTGCCGTAACGACTATGGCACAACGCATGGCTACCGGCCTGGACAGTTTTTCCTTATTAGCCATCCCTTTCTTTGTCCTGGCAGGGCAGTTAATGAACCGGGGAGGAATAGCCGCCCGCTTGGTCGATTTTGCCAAAGTGCTTGTGGGGATGTTTCCCGGAGGGTTGGCATTTGTAAATATCCTTGCCTGTATTCTTTTCGGAGCCATCTCAGGGTCAGCTGCCGCAGCAGCTTCTGCCATTGGCGGATTTATGGGGCAACGCATGGAAAAAGAAGGATACTCTAAATCTTTTTCGGCTGCGGTAAACATTACCTCTGCCACTACCGGGTTAATTATTCCACCCAGTAATGTCTTGATCGTCTATTCTTTGGCTAGTGGAGGTGTTTCCATTGCGGCTCTCTTTTTAGCTGGCTATATCCCGGGTATTATCATGGGTGTGAGCTTAATGGCAGTTGCCGCTTTTTATGCACATAAGAAAAAATACCCGACAGGGGAGGTGCCTACTTTTAAAGAAATCGTGAAGAAGTTTTTGGATGCGATCCCCAGTTTGTTTCTATTATTTGTGGTGATCGGAGGGATTGTGGCGGGGGTTTTTACGGCCACAGAAGCTTCTGCGGTAGCTGTGCTTTATACGTTTGTGCTGGCTTTAGTCTATAAGGAAATCAAAATCAAAGACATGTCCAAGATCTTATTGGATTCCGTTTCGACTACTGCAATTGTTATGTTGCTGATCGCCACTTCTATGGGAATGTCTTGGGTGATGTCGTATGAAAGCTTGCCTCAGGCCGTTACGGAAGTGATTTTGTCGGTAAGTGATAATAAAATCATTGTGTTATTACTGATTAATCTGATTCTGTTATTTGTGGGGATTTTTATGGATATTACCCCGGCAGTATTGGTATTCACTCCTATTTTCTTACCGGTGGTCACCAATTTGGGGATGGATCCTACTCACTTTGGGATTATGATGGTGTTGAACTTATGTATTGGGTTGTGTACTCCTCCGGTGGGAAGTTTACTCTTCATAGGTTGTAGTGTATCCAATGTCAGTATCGGGCAGATGATCAAACCTTTGATGCCCTTGTTTATTGCCATGATCATATCCTTGATGGTCGTGACTTATTTACCGGAATTAAGCCTTTGGTTGCCTAACTTATTTGGCTTATAATTTTTGATACATACAAGAGGTGAAAAAAGCAGAAATAGATTACTCATTTGTTTCTGCTTTTTTCATGAATGAGGGATGCAGGACATCGCTATTTTTTTAGTTTTCCTTTTTTCAAAATAATATTTCCTTCCCCGGTTTCTACCTGGTATTCAAAGCCTCCTTTTCCGACCTTAATCTTCTCCCGCTTTTTCAATTGATAAGTGACATGACCGTTTTTGCTAATGATATCTTTACTCGCTTCTCTGCCTGCTGAGGCAAATTCAAACTCCGAGGTCAATGTTCCCTTATCCGCTATAAAGTTAAAATAAGCCGATAGGTTTTCTTGAAAGCTTAATTGGATGTTTCCTTTTGTCGTTTTAAAATAACTTTTTCCGAAGGGGTTTTTGGAAAAGCTACCGGTAATATTTCCCTGTACCGTCTGGGCGGTGGTTTTGCCGGAAACGCCTTCAAATTGAATGTTCCCATTGACATTGTTTAAATGTATTTCCTGAGCATTCAGGCCTTTCACCTGTACATCACCTTCACCCAACGTACTAGCCACCAGTTGGACGCCATGAGGGAGCTCGATATGAAAGTGAAAAGTAACTTTGTAATCGCCGGGAAGACTTTGTACCTGGTAGTTGATTCTTCCGTACCAAAATTGCTTTTGTAAGAAAGGAGCATCCACATAGAAGATCAGGCTATCTGTGGTTTTCCGGGTCACCAATTCTACTGTTACTTGGGCGGAATCATACTGGTCCCAGTTTGAAAAACGGACTCTTTTTTCAATGTCCACTCGTACTTTTTTTCCCTCATAAGCAGTCACTTCAACACTGCCAAACAGGTTTTCTATCTGCACCCATTTTATAGTGGAATTCTCCGGGAATTCATGATCTACATACGTCCAATCACTTTCCTCCCTCTTCTCTTGTGAATATGCAGACAGGTGAGCTAACAATGTTACCCAGAAGAGGAGAAGAAATAACAAATTTGAATGTTTCATAATTAAGTGATTTTAGTAAGGGTTAGCCGGTATTTGTTTAACAGTGTACCTCACAAAATTAGCTATTTTTAATAGTTATATTCACATAGGGGTAAAGATGTACTTTTTAAAGGAATAAATAAATTTTACCGATGAAAATTTGCATTTCTGGAACTCAATTTTATATTTGTGTTGCGATTCCTGATGCTTATAACTGACTATCCAATCTACCAATTGTTCTACCCCGAAAAGTGGTCGCAGATAGCTCCAGAAGGATTTTTCTTTCCATTCTGTAAACTTGTTGTATTGCTGAAAACCTATAGGATAATCCTAGGAAATTAGCACGCCTCCAAGTTAGTTCTTACTGTTGTAGGATTTGAATTGTTTGACAATTTATTGCTACACATCGTGGAATAACTATTGAGTTAGTTTGGGATAGCATTAACATTTAAACCTAATACTTCGACTGCACTATCTACTCTTATTGGATGCTAATTGATTGCTAATTATTATGATCTCATTTTTCTATGTAATGTTAATTGCTTATTTACTGATCTCAAACATTGCGGTATTGGTCCGTTTATATCGCTCGTTTCTCCAATACTTAAGTCCTTTGAAAGGTTATGCCGCCAGTGGTGCCCTCGTTTGCGCTCTTCTTATGTTTGATTATTTTGTTGTGAATCTCACCCGGGATTATGTAAACAACATGAATAGTAATCCAACAGAAATTACTTACGGACCAGGAGGTACAAAAAACCTTTAAAATAAGCATAACAAAAAAGAAATGAAAAGTCCCTGAACAGTTTGCGGCTGTAGTTCAGGGACTTTTTTATTTATCAACAGGCCCGAGCGGTATGGTTGTAAGCTGGCTTAGGCATTGAGCTATGCAGGTGTGTCTATATGCACTTCAAAACCCACCAATACCTCGTCTAAAATAGCACGAACTTCTTCATAACTCCCAGCTTCTACCAACTGCTTCCGGTAGGGTTTAAAGTTTTGGATGCCCTTGAAATAACTGGTATAATGCCTGCGCATTTCAAAAATCCCTTTACGGTCACCTTTCCATTCTACCGAAAAGTCCAGGTGTTTTTTACAAACCCGGATTCTTTCCTCCATGGTAGGAGGGCTTAGCAACTCTTTGGTTTCAAAGTAGTGCTTGATCTCTTTAAAGATCCAAGGGTAGCCAATGCTGGCGCGTCCGATCATGATACCATCCACCCCGTATTTATGACGGTATTCCCAGGCTTTTTCCGGGGAGTCAATATCACCGTTGCCAAAAATCGGAATATGGATATCGGGATGATTTTTCACTTCGGCAATAAAAGACCAATCGGCTTCACCTTTGTACATTTGCTTCCGGGTACGCCCGTGAATGGTCAAAGCCTGAACTCCCACATCTTGCAGCCGTTTGGCCACTTCGATAATGCGGATGGTTTTATCGTCCCAACCCAAGCGGGTTTTGACCGTTACGGGTAAAGTACAGCGCTTGACAATTTCCTCGGTCATCTTCTGCATTTTGGGAATATCCAGTAAAATTCCGGCACCCGCACCTTTGCAAGCGACTTTTTTTACCGGGCAGCCATAATTGATATCGATCAATTCAGGTTGAGCTTCTTCCGCAATTGCTGCAGCTTCACGCATCGAATCGATTTTTTCTCCGAAGATTTGTATACCAATCGGACGCTCGTATTCATAGATGTCCAGCTTTTTGACACTCTTGGCCGCATCCCGGATCAAGCCTTCCGCCGAAATAAACTCGGTATACATCAAATCAGCCCCGTTTTCTTTGCAAACTGCCCTGAAAGGAGGGTCACTCACATCTTCCATAGGGGCCAATAAAAGTGGAAACTCCCCTAATTCTAAATTTCCTATCTTTACCACTTTGCTATATTTTTGACATTTTAATGATAAACCTAGAATTTCTCTAGTTTAAGACGCTTCAACATGGATATATTGAACTCGCCACCGCAAAAATCGCAAAAACCTGTCAATTTTTCATCATTACTTGTATTAGTTGGGATGGGAGTGGCCGGTTTATTTATTTCCCAGTTTGCCGCCTTTGTAGTGGCGATGCCCTTCTGCAACTTTGATATAGGCTTGATTAGCGCCATTGCAGCGGCTCCTGATGCCTATCCGGACTATAAAACTGTCGTATTGTTGATGCAAGGGGCCAGTAGTATTTTTTTATTTATCGGTACCTCATTGTTGTTTATACTGGGGTATCGCAGTGAAGCACTGAGTGAGTATTTCGAGCCTCTGGCACAAAAAGGTCTTGGTTTGGCTTTGGTCACGGTTGTGTTGATGTTAATGTTTATGCCTTTTAGCGGAATGTTAGTGGGATTAAACGAAGGCATTGATTTACCCGACTCGCAATTTGAAACCATGTTACGGGCGATGGAAGACCGTTTGAAGGAGCTCACGTTGTTTCTTACACAGTTTGATTCTTTCGGTCAATATTTATTGGGGCTTGTCATCGTAGCAGTAATTCCGGCCATTGGGGAAGAACTTCTTTTTAGAGGGGTATTGCAGCGTTTGTTATCCCGCTTGCTCAAAAACAGTCATGTAGCCATCTGGTTAACCGCATTTTTATTCGGGGCTTTTCACTTTCAATTTTACGGAGTCATTCCACGGATGATGTTGGGCGTTTTATTCGGATATTTGTTTTTGTGGTCAGGTAATTTAAAACTCCCTATTCTCGCTCACTTTATCAATAATGGTTTCACACTTACCATGTTATACTTGTACCAAATAGGCGTGGTGGAGACCAACCTGGAAGAGGTGGAACATGTGCCTTGGCTATATGCTTTTTTGTCTTTAGCCGTCTCTGCTGTATTATTGTGGCAATTTAAAAAAATTGCACATTCCAAATAAAGGATTGGGAGTTGGAAAAATAGACGGTAGTATATTCTCTAAATAAGCATGTGCTAAGAAGTTAGAGTCATCGTGGTCTGATAGAATAATCTATGTCAGGAATCTGACTCTAGAAAATATTCCCTTGAGAATTTGCCATTTTCTCAGAATGTTTTATTATTTAGCCTAAAATGAATAAAAGCGGGACGCTTCCATAGCAGACAATGAACAATTGGACGAAAGTTTATAGTACCGATCAGCTATACCAAGCTGAAATAGTGAAAATGAAATTAGAAGAATATTTCCCCTCTGTTATCATTGACAAGGCCGATTCTTCCTATAATAACTTTGGGGAAAAAGAAATATATGTAGACCGAAAAAATGTCATCAGAGCACTTAAGATCATTGAAGATGAAGTTCGTTTTGAATGAAAGATCTGAATTGACGCAGCGGATCGTTGCGGCAGTGATTGGAGCTTTCATTATTGTCAGTTCATTAATTTATGGAGAGTGGAGTTACTTTATCGTGTTTCTCTTTATTTGCTCCTTTGCCATGTTGGAGTTTTACAAACTCTTGGGTTTGGGAGGCAATTTGCCACTAAAAACGTTTGGAACGTTTAACGGCTTATTGTTATACATACTGACGTTTTTAATAGAAAAGGGCATCCTGGATGATAAATACTATTCCGTATTTTTTGTCTCTTTTCCATTGATTTATCTCATCAAACTCTACCGTTCAAATGACCCCAAACCTTTCCGGAATATCGCCTATACTTTTCTGGGAATCGTTTATGTGGGCTTGCCTTTTGCCTTATTGCACACTATTATTTTTTTTGACGGAAAGTATCATTTCGAAGTCATTTTAGGCGCCTTGTTTATCCTGTGGTCCAGCGATACCGGAGCCTATTTTTCCGGCCGTACGTTTGGGAGACGAAAGTTGTTTGAACGGGTTTCACCTAAAAAAACCTGGGAAGGAAGTGTAGGTGGAGGGGTGTTGGCCTTGCTCATGGGCTTGACGTTCTCTTACTTTTTTAAATCGTTGGCCCAATGGCAATGGTTGAGTATTTCCATGATCATTGTAGTGGCAGGTACGTATGGCGATTTGGTAGAGTCCCTGTTTAAAAGAAGTATGCATATCAAAGACTCCGGAACGAGCATTCCCGGGCATGGAGGCTTTTTAGACCGCTTTGATGGCTTGTTAATTGCCGCTCCGTTTATCGTGGCTTTTTTAAAACTGTTTTAATTCTACAATGGACATATAAAGATGAAATAAAGGCTTACTTTTCCGGTAAGCCTTTTTGTCTTTTGAAATAATTACCCGAAAAAGCCGTATTCGTTGTCATTTTAGCATACCGGTCCGGAAGACATAGATTTTTCAGGAAATCCACTTTTTTATACATAGGTTTCGGTGCTTTTCTTTTTATACTTAGCTGAAAATTTATATTTTTTCCTATCTGTTGGCTACTCATCACTCTACAGCCAAGCTTCTTTTTTTGAAGACAATTTTTAAACTGGATTTATAGAAGATACTACCGGTTCTTCATTTCAACTTTCCCATGACTAATTGCAAATAACCATGATTAGACTGCACTTTCAAATCCACTACCACACCCAATGGGGACAGCGATTGTTCATTATTGGTAATATTCCTGAATTAGGAAGTGGAAACCCTGAACAAGCTTTGGAAATGCTCTCACAAGGAGAGGGTAGCTGGCATTTCACCTTGAGCCTTGACCCGGAACAGTTAAACTTTCCGTTGGAATACCGGTACATAGTCCGGGGAGAACAAGGAGCATTACATGAATGGGGAGAAAACCGAAAGCTTCAACTGAATCCGGTTACCAGTCATCAAATCGAAATTTATGATCAATGGCGTGCTGCGGGCTTACCACAAAACGTGTTTTATACAGCTCCTTTTGCGAATGTTTTTATGAATATAAAAACTTCCAAAGGCAAGCCGGGGAGGAAACCTGCGCCTAAAAAATTGCAAAAATCGCTCTATCGCTTTCAAATCCAAGTTCCCCAACTCTCGCCACAGTATCAATTGTGTTTGTTGGGAAGTGATCCGGCACTGGGAGCATGGCAGGAAGAGCATGCTTTGGTGTTGGATTCGGGAGGCTACCCCTTTTTAAAAACAGAAGTGAGTCTTGAAGACCGTACCGGGGCAATAGAATACAAATACGGGATCTATGACCGGGCCAATAAAAGAGTATTACGTTGGGAATATGGGGAGAACAGGCGGTTACATCCTGTACCGATGGAAGAAGAAACGGCATTGCACCTTGTGTCTGACGAACAATTTCGCGATGAACATCCATGGAAAGCTGCCGGAGTGGCCATTCCGGTGTTTAGCCTGCGGAGCAAAAATAGCTTGGGAGTAGGCGAGTTTTTGGACCTGAAACTAATGGTGGATTGGGCAAAAAAGGTTGGGTTGAAAATGATCCAGGTGCTTCCGGTTAACGATACGGTGGCTTTACATACTTGGCTGGACTCTTATCCATACAAAGCCATATCGGTCTTTGCCTTGCATCCTATCTATCTGAATATTGATGCATTGGGACAACTTTCGGCCAATGTGACGCAAGAGATTATTTTACGGCAAAAGGAAATTTTGAACAGAAAGGAGGCGGTGGATTACCAGGCGGTGATGAAAATCAAATCCCGGTTTTATAAGTTGATTTTTGATGAAGTAAAAGAGGAGTTTTTGGCCGATAAGGATTTTCAAAGGTTTTTTAAGGCCAACGAAGAGTGGTTGCGCCCTTATGCAGCCTTTTCTTATTTGCGGGATTTGTATGGGACTACAGATTATCGTGAATGGCATGAATATGCGGAATTTGATGTGCAACGTATTGAAGAACTTACTCAGGAGAGCACACCGCATTTTCCGGATATTGCCGTTCATTATTTTATTCAATACCATTTGCATAAACAGTTGCTGGAAGCCTCGGAATATGCAAGAGATAACGGAGTGGTGTTAAAGGGAGATATTCCAATCGGGATATCCCGGTTTAGTGTGGATGCCTGGATGTATCCGGATAAATTTAATTTGGAAAGTCAGGCGGGAGCTCCACCGGATGCTTTCTCTTTGACTGGGCAAAATTGGCAGTTTCCGACTTACAATTGGCCTGAAATGGCCAAAGATCAATATGCTTGGTGGAGAAAGCGAATGCAGAAAATGTCCGAGTATTTTGATGTGTACCGTATCGATCATATTCTGGGTTTTTTCCGTATCTGGGAAATTCCTGTGGAACATGTAGATGGTTTGTTGGGGTATTTTAATCCTTCCATGCCTTTTCACAAAGACGAGCTTACTTCCAGAGGTATTTGGTTTGATTATGACCGCTTATGTAAACCTTATATTCGCGAACATATGTTAGCGGACCTGTTTGGTGAAGAGCGCAATCATGTAGTGGAAACTTTTCTGGATGAATATAAACCGGGGCATTTTCAGTTTAAAAAAGAGCTGGATACCCAACGGAAAATAGATGCTTTTCTGGAAGTGGGAGAGGAAGCTCCATTGGAAGAGCGTGCTCATAAGGAAGATCTGAAAGCAAAATTATTTAGTTTGTTGGCAGAAGTAATCTTTTTAGAAGCCCCTTTTACCAATGGAGAAGCCTTTAATCCCCGCCATTCGTTACATACAAGTTATACTTACCGGGAATTGGATCATCATACCCAACAACGCTTGAATGAACTGTATATAGACTATTTTTATAAACGGCATGAGGAATTCTGGAAACAGGAGGCTTTAAAGAAGCTTCCGGTTATTACTCAGGCGACCAATATGTTGGTTTGCGGAGAAGATTTGGGTATGGTGCCGGACTGTGTGCCTCCAACCATGCGGGATTTAGGCTTGTTGACCTTAGAAATTCAGCGGATGCCCAAGAATCCGCAGGTGGAATTCGGGCACCCTAAAGACTATCCTTATATGTCGGTGTGTTCGACTTCTTCGCATGATATGTCTACTGTCCGGGGCTGGTGGGAAGAAGACCGTATGCAAACCCAGCGGTTTTATAATCATATTCTTGGCCATCATGGCAATGCGCCTTATGCTTGCGAGTCTTGGATTGTCCGGGATATCATTGTTCAACATTTATATTCTCCAAGTATGTGGGCGGTGTTTCCATGGCAAGATTTATTGGGAATGGATGAGCATTTAAGAAGGCCGGATGTCTATGCCGAGCGGATCAATGTACCGGGTAACCCCCGTAACTATTGGAAGTACCGGATGCATATCAACCTGGAAGAATTGATGGAAGAAACAAATTTCAATACTCGCTTGAAAGAACTGCTGGAACAATCAGGGAGGAATCTTTAAGCCTCTAAACCTTCCAGGTTTTGGAAACCTGGAAGGTTTTTTTATTTGTCATTCCCTTTCCTGTCACCATAAGTTTTTCTTTTACAATTTGTATTTATCAGGATAATTGATGTATCTTAGTATGTTCAAACATATGAACATTATATAAATAAGAAAATGAAAACAAGCTCAAATATCCTTTACTTATCCGCAGTCACTTTGATTGCCACCCTCGGTGGGTTCTTGTTTGGCTTTGATACGGCTGTCATTTCCGGTACCATTGGCTTCTTGAAAAACCAATTCGCCTTGGATGCAGTGATGGAAGGATGGGTAGTAAGTTCTGCCTTATTGGGTTGTATCATCGGAGCGGCCTTTGCCGGGTATTTGAGCGACAAGTACGGCCGGAAATTGACTTTGATTGTTTCGGCTGCCTTGTTTTTCGTTTCTGCTATTTTCTCCGCTTTGCCTGAGCAGTTGGAAGTATTGATCATCGCCCGTTGGGCAGGAGGAGTGGCTGTGGGGATTGCTTCAATGCTATCACCCTTGTACATTTCGGAATTCTCTCCCCGGCATTTGCGGGGAAGGATGGTTGCCCTCTACCAGTTTGCTATTACGGTGGGTATCTTGTCAGCATATTTTTCCAATGCCTTCCTATTGAAATATGCTGCCGGGGATGGGTTTGAAGCGGGCAGTTTAGTCAGTTGGTTATTTCACGAAGAAGTTTGGCGAGGAATGTTTATGACCGAGGCGATACCGGCATTGTTGTTTCTGGTTTTGTTATTTACAGTACCTAAAAGCCCCCGTTGGCTTTTGAGAATGGGGCAAAGGGAAGAAGCATTTGCCATTTTAACCAAAGTCAATGGCCGGGAAGAAGCTGAAAGAGAAGTTAAAGAAATTGAAACTTCACTGAAACAAGAACAAGATGCACATGTATCGGTGATGAGTCCGCAGTTCCGGGTGGCCATGTTGATCGGAATTGTGTTGGCTTTGGCTTCGCAACTAAGCGGAATCAATGCGATCATTTATTACGGTCCGAAGATCTTCAAAGAAGCCGGATTTACCTTGGGAGATGCTTTTGGCGGGCAAGTCACGGTGGGAGTCGTCAATGTATTATTTACCACCGTTGCCATTTGGAAAATCGACCAATTGGGACGTAAACCTTTATTGCTGGCAGGAATGTTTGGGACCCTGTTTTCATTAATCACCGTGGGAATATTGTTTCAGATGCAAATCACCACAGGATATTTTCTAATTGCTATGCTATTATTTTTCATTGCCTGTTTTGCCTTTTCCTACGGTCCGGTGGTATGGGTGATTGCGTCCGAGATTTTCCCCACCCGGATACGGGGACGGGCCATGTCCATCGCTACACTTTGTGTATGGGTAGGAGCTGCATTAGTGAGTCAAACGTTTCCGTGGTTGTTGGAAACATTCGGCCCCCAAGGTGCTTTCTGGCTGTTTGCCGCAATCACCTTTCCGGTGGTCTGGTTTGTCATCAAATTCGTTCCGGAAACGAAAGGAAAATCTTTGGAAGAAATAGAAGCGCATTGGATGCAAAAAGACGGTGCCACACCCAAAGAGAAACATTTGGAAATTAAATCATAAGGGTAACCAATTAAAACCACTTAACATAAAAATGAGAAACTTACTTTTAGTTACAGTCGCTGCCGTATGGATGATGGCCTGTGGTGGCCAAAAAAAAGCGGAGAATGCCCGAAAGGCAACGGAGTCACAGGTTTTGGCTGATTCGATTCGAAGTAACCAAAGCTTTAAAACCGTAATGGAAATGGCCAAAGGAATTCTGAAAACCGGTTTTACGGCCGGAGACGGATACGGAGAGGTCTGGATTCGGGATTTTAACACCTTTCTGGAGTTGTCTTGCCAGGTACAAGAACATACCGCGATTAAAAAGAACCTGTTGATATTTTTCTATTTTCAAGGGGAGGACGGAAACATTGTTGACGGTTATATCCCTAAAGAAAAAGCACATACGGGTGGTTACGACTATCGCTATTCGGACTTGGCTCCGGAATATGCCGCACATAAGAATACGGTAGAAACCGACCAGGAAGCTTCACTGGTACAAGCAGTGTGGAAATATGTACAAACGACCGGAGACAAGGCATTTTTGGCGGAAAAGGTCGAGGACAAAACGGTGTTGGAACGATTGGAATGGTCGATGGACTTTTTGCTTAAGCATCGCTATAACGAAGAGTATGGTTTGCTTTGGGGGGCAACTACAGCCGATTGGGGGGATGTACAGCCCGAGCACGATTGGGGAGTGTATTTGACAGACGATACGCATTACGCTATTGATATTTATGACAATGCAATGTTTGTGATTGCTATCAATAACTTTTTGGATTTGGCAAAAGACGATGCAGGAAAAGTTACCAAGTGGGAAGTAATCAGGGATGAGATTGCCACTAATACCATGAAGCACCTGTGGAATGGAAAGAAATTTATCCCACATATTTACCTGAATGGTTCTCCTTTTTCCGAAGATCTGGAGGAAGATGCGATCTTCTATCACGGAGGAACAGCCGTAGCGATTGAAGCGGGTTTGTTGAATAAAGAGCAGATTCAATTATCTTTGAAGGCCATGCAAGAAAATGTGAAGAATAGCGGAGCAGCCAGTATCGGACTGACCCTGTATCCGACTTACCCGGAGGGAAGTTTTAAAAATAAAGGCATGGGCCCTTACAGCTACCAAAACGGAGGCGACTGGACTTGGTTTGGCGGAAGGATGATCCAGGCATTGATTACCCATGGGTTTGTCAAAGAAGCGTATCAGGAACTATTGCCTATGACGGACCGGGTCGTTGCCAATAAGGGATTTTTTGAGTGGTATACCGTTGACAACCAACCGAAAGGCTCCGGTATTTTCCGTGGTTCTGCCGGAGTATTGGCCAAGTCCATTATGATGCTGGAAGAGTGGGCCGGTACGGTGGAGAGTCAACCGTAAATAAATGAGGCTGTCTAAGAAAGTCAAATATATAACCACAAAGGACTAAGGTTTGTATAGGGATAACTTATTGTAAGTCATATGATTGCATCTATTTCTATCTTAGAGCCTTCGTGATATTTTATGTTCTTTTGACTTTTTAGACAACCTTTTAAGTGTAACCAAACGGATGGCCTTGGTTTATGAATGAAAAGTTGATAATGTATTGATAGTAAACCTCTGATCATCATCCTTAATACCTGAAATTTCTATGAAAAAACTAAAAATAAACCATAAGAGCGGAGTACCCTTGCACTTACAGGTAGAAGAATTACTCAGGGAATTAATCCAACAGCCGGAATACCAGGAGGGAAAATTTTTGCCGAAAGAGGTAGATATGGCCAATCAGTTGGGGATTTCCCGGAATACCATCCGCCAGGCCACTAACAAACTGGTATATGAAGGGTTGTTGATCAGAAAAAAAGGAGTGGGCACAAAAGTGGCGCATTCTCAGGTAAACACCCGCTTGGATGATTGGGTGAGTTTTACCAAAGAGATGCGCAAAAAAGGCTTGGAAGTTATTAATTATAAAATCAAAGTGGCCTGGCAAAAACCGGATGAGGCGATAGCCAGTGCTTTTGAAATTCCTGAAGAAACGGAGGTACTCAAAGTGACCCGTCTGCGGGGAACGGACGAAGGACCTAGCCTGGTCAGCGAATCGTATCTCCATCCGCGTATAGGACTTACGGGTGAAGAGGATTTTAACAAACCCTTGTACGAACTCTTGGAAGAAAACTTTTCCATCTTGGTAGCTATTTCCAAAGAGGAAATCTCTGCCAGAATAGCCAATAAGGAATTAGCGGATCTCTTAGAAATAGAGGAGGGAGACCCGGTACTGCACCGGAAGCGTCTGGTATGTGATCCGGGGGGAAGGCCTATCGAATACAATATTGTGCAATACAGGGCCGATAGCTTTACCTACTCCATAGAGATTGAGCGGCATTAACCGGAAGTTTTTAGACGGTATACACTTGAAGGATTGTAGTATTAGCTTATAACTGACTATTTTTTTGAATTTCAATATGTATGGACAATTAAACAAATCAAAATTTCCTTACAGAAATACAGCATTATTTTAAAAAACAAGTATGCAAATACTCGGAATCGATATGGGTGGCACAAACCTCAAGTTAGGTTGGGTGGCCAATGGAGAAGTCCTGGCCACGAGCCAGGTGAAAGCCTTGCCCAAAAGCAGTATGTTGGAGAATTTATCGCTGTGCAAATCGGAAAGTATCAAACTGGCACAACAAATAGGAGCTTCGCTAAACGACTTGCAAGGAGTGGGACTGGCCTTTCCGGGATTGGTAGACTCAAAAAGCAACCGGATTCATTCTACACCGAAAGATAAATTCGAAGATGCTATTGGGGTAGACCCGGAAGCAATGGTCCGGGAGCTTTGGCAATGTTCGTTAGCCGTGGAAAACGATGCCAATATGGCTTTGTTGGGTGAGTGGCAGTTCGGTGTTGGAAAGGAATATCAAAATATTGTGCAGATTACCTTGGGTACGGGTATTGGCTCTTCCGTCATTATGGAAGGGAAACCCTTGCGGGGGACACACTTTCAAGCAGGATGCTTGGGCGGGCACTTCACCTTGCAAGCTTCCGGGAAGCCCTGTATTTGCGGAAACAGAGGTTGTGCGGAAACTTTAGCTTCTTCTTGGGCATTGCCCGGGTTGATCCGGGAAAGTGAAGAGTGTCAGGAGAGTCCATTGAGAAAGTTGCCTCAGCCTGGTTACAAGGAAGTATTTGAAGCGGCTCAACAAGGAGATGCATTGGCCTTGCGTATCCGACAGCAAAGCTTGGAAGTTTGGTCGGCTGTGGCGATTAATTTAATCCATGCTTACGACCCTGAGTTGGTAATTCTTAGTGGGGGAATTATGCAAAGTGCGGAGGAGATCATTCCCTATATCCAACAGTACGTACAACAGCATGCCTGGACCCCCTGGGGAGAGGTGAAGGTAGTAAAAGCGCATTTCGATCAATCAGCGGCTTTGTTGGGGGGGTATTACCGCTTCGAGAGGTAAAAACTTTGTCTTTCAATCATTTATAAAACATAAAAATCAACTCCGCATGCCTGATACTACTACTACTTGTTAAAGGGATTAGTAGGGGCGTGCAAAACCTAAATCTATCGTGAAGAGGTCTAAATTCAACAAATTTCCGATTTTAAAGGCAAACGTAAAGGATGAACTTGCCTGGGAAGGCTGGGAAGCTATTGCAAGCCAGCTTCAAAATGCTGTGCAAAAACAATCCGGAGAACGGGTCGTATTGGCCATCGAATGTTACCAAGGAGTCTATGAGCAAGCGCTTGTCAGTGTGGTCAAAAAGTACTTTCAGACGGCCAGATTGATCGAAAGTAGCGCTTGTTTTAAAGAAGAGTCCGTTATTAGGGCCATGGTGCAGCGCGATCTGACAGACGACCGGGTGTTTGGGAAAATGACTAACTGGGAAATCGAGGATTATTTTGACGATACTCAAACGGAAAAATTAAAAAAACAGCTGGATCAGACGCAAGGCTTAGTCGTCATCATAGGGGTAGGAGCTTCTTTGTTGGCGGAGCCGGATGTATTGGTGTATGCCGATATGGCCCGGTGGGAAATCCAACAACGGATGCGGAGCAACACTGTGAGCAATATTGGGGTAAACAATGCCGCTGACGAGGTAAGTCGCCAATACAAATGGGGCTTTTTTATTGATTGGCGCATGTGCGATCGATTGAAAAAGAAATTGATGCATCGTTGGGATTTTATATTGGATACCAACCGGGCCGAACAACCTAAGATGGTGGAAGGAGCGGCCTACCGGGAAGCCTTGAACCAAGCGGTAAATCAACCGTTGATGCTGGTCCCTTTCTTTGATCCGGGACCTTGGGGCGGACAGTGGATGAAGGAGGTATGTGATCTGGACAAAGACAGGGAAAATTTTGCCTGGTGTTTTAACTGTGTACCGGAAGAAAACTCCATCTTACTTCAGTTTGGTGAAGTGGTGATGGAAAGCCCGTCTATCAACCTGGTGTTTTACCGGCCGCAAGAATTGCTCGGGACAAAAGTATACAGCCGCTTTGGGGCGGAGTTTCCCATACGTTTTGACTTTTTGGATACGGTAGAGGGGGGCAATCTAAGCATGCAAGTGCACCCGACTACCGAATATATTCAGGACCATTTCGGAATGCCGTACACACAAGACGAAAGTTATTATATGCTGGATGCCAAGCCCGGCTCAATCGTGTATTTGGGCTTGAAAGATGGCGTGGAAAAGGAAGATTTACGGGCGGATCTGGAAAAAGCACAAAGGGGTGAAGGGGCTTTTCCCGATGAAAAATATATCAACCGCTTTGAAGTAAAGAAACATGACCATTTCCTGATTCCGTCCGGAACGATTCACTGCTCGGGAACGGATTCTATGGTCTTGGAAATCAGCGCAACGCCTTACATCTTCACGTTCAAACTTTGGGATTGGGGGCGATTGGGCTTGGACGGAAAACCCCGCCCGATTCATATCGATCATGGCATGAATGTGATTCAAATGGACCGGACTACCGAATGGGTGAAGGAAAATTTGGTGAATTGTATTGAAAAAGTAGCGGAAGGAGAGGGTTGGGCCGAAGAACGCACCGGACTACACGAATTGGAATTTATCGAAACCCGTAGGCACTGGTTTACCCGAAAAGTAAGCCATCACACAGAAGGAACGGTACATGTACTGAGCTTGGTAGAAGGAGAAGAAGCCTTGGTGGAAAGCCCGGAAAATGCTTTTGCACCTTTTACCGTACACTATGCGGAAACGTTCATTATCCCGGCACATGTGGGGGCTTATACCATTCGCCCCGTAGAAGAAAATCCTGAAAAGCCACTGGCAACCTTAAAGGCTTATGTACGATAGTAAGGCTATTTGTTGGCGGTGGTTGTATGTTTAAATACCTGACTTCCCCTCCTGGACTCGGGAGGGGTTCCCTATAGGACAGGACGTTTATTGGCCATACTTACCTTAATACCAGAACCGGATTTAAGCGGCAAATAAACTCCAATCATAAATTTTAAAACCTCATCAAAAATATGTTTCATCAAAAATTCAGACCCGAAGGACTTCGATGGTGGGCCATAGTACTGCTTGGTTGGCTTTTTGTCCAGCCACTGTACGGCCAATCGAAGCTCCCTTGGCTTTCCGGTTATACCAAAACCTTGCATGGAGAATACATTGGATACAATACGGCCATCAAAGGCGTCAACGATTGTTTGTTGGTACGGGCGATTGACCGGGAGAAATCCATTGCCTGGGAATCGGCATCCATCCCGGAAGATTATCAACAACCTTATGTAATGCTGGTTTGGTTAGCGAATTATGACCATAACAATGACCGGAGAAAATACGATTTGTCCATCAATGGAGAATCATGGTTTACGTTTACCAATAACCCTGAATCCGAATGGAAGATTGATGGAAAAGATGGAGCCGAATTGCGTTTCCAATTGATCAAAAAAGACCCCAATGGGGATTACATGGGCTATCAGTTTTTGAAATTGCCTGTGAAGTCTTTTGAAAAAGGGAAACCGCTTTCCTTACAAATTGCGGGAGAAAGTGCGGGCAAACCTACCTGGTACATGACGGTAGCCTATTCGCTGCAATCATCCATCAACTTGCAAACGGAAATGGCCGTATTGCGCAAAGAGGAGAAGCTTTGGCAACGCATCCGGGTAAAAGCGGTGTATCATGGAGAACCCGCTCCGGTTACCTTTGAAATGGATGGAAAAACATTGGCGGAAGATACTTTGCACTTGGGAGAAAATACCTACTATCTCTGGGTGGATTTGGTGAAAGAACCGGTTGACAAACAAATAAAAATTACGGTAGCCGGACAGGAGCCGGTTTACAAACAAGTCGCTTTAAAACCGGTCAAAAACTATACGGTGTACTTCCTGCCGCATTCGCATGTGGACATCGGTTATACACATACACAGGCAGAAGTGGAACAGACTCAGTGGGAAAATATGGAAAAGGGTATCGAGCTGGCCCGGAAAACCGCTCATTACCCGGAGGGGGCGCAATTTAAATGGAATGCCGAAGTGATGTGGGCAGTAGACAGTTATCTGCGAAAAGCCCCGGAAGAAAAAAGAAAAGCCATGCTGGACGCCATCGACAAAGGTTGGTTGGCTTTGGACGGTTTATACGGAAGTAACCTGACAGGGATCGAGCGGCCGGAAGAGTTGATGCGTTGGGCAGGGGAAAATACCCAAGACTTGTACAAAAAATACGGTTTCCAAATTAATTCGGCTATGATTACCGATGTGCCGGGCTATAGTTGGGGAGCAATTTCCGCACTGGCACATAACGGCATCAAGTATTTTTCGGCCGGGCCCAACCATATGCCTTCCTTGCCTCACGGAGGCGACCGGGTAGGGTATACACTGGAAGCCTGGGGCGATATTCCTTTTTATTGGGAAACGCCTTCCGGCAAACAGAAAGTCTTGTTTTGGATGACCGGACACGGATATTCCTGGTTTCACAATTGGATTTTAGGAACCATCAGTGAAGCGGGGGGAGAGCCTGTTTTACAACACCTGGAAGAGCTGGACGACAACGGGTATCCCTATGATATGGTGTATCTGCGCTATACCATCGGAGCGGACAATGGCCCACCGGATCCGAAAATGTCTGACTTTATCAAAAACTGGAACGAGACCTACGAATATCCCAAATTCAAAATTTCTACCACACAAGAAGTGTTTGAAAAATTTGAAGAAAAATACGGAGATCAGTTACCGGTATTGAAAGGAGACTTTACGCCTTATTGGGAGGACGGAGCGGCCAGCTCGGCCAAAGAAACGGCTGTAAACCGCGATGCTGCCGAAAAACTGGTGCAAGCGGAAAAACTCTGGACAATGCTGAAACCGGAGCAGTATCCTTTCGAGGGCTTTTACAAAGCCTGGCACAATGCCATTCTTTATTCGGAGCATACCTGGGGAGCCAATATCAGTATCTCTCAGCCGGACAGTGAGTTTACCCAAAAGCTTTGGAAAGTAAAACAACGGATGGCTCTGGATGCCGATTCTTTGGCGGATGTACTGATCGATGAAGGGTTAAAGGAAAGGTCGTTGGCAGAAGGAGATGTCGTGGAAGCGATTGAAGTATTCAACACCCAATCCTGGATGAGAACAGATGTGGTGACAGTTCCTGCTGACTGGCAGTTGAAAGGAGATTATGTGACGGATGCAGCAGGAAAACACTACCCTTCGCAACGTTTGCAAAATGGAGCGTTGGTGTTTGTTGCCGAAGAGGTAAAACCTTTGGGAAGTACCAAGTTTTATTTTAAAAAGAAAAAACAAAAAACGGGAAGTCCGGAAGGTTTTGTCTCTGAAAAAGGCCTTTCGAACGGCTTGGTTACGATTGAAATTGATCCGAAGAATGGGGATATTATCCAGTGGACAAGCCAAGGGGTAACGCAAAATCTGGTAGACAACAAACAAGGGTTTGGTTGGAATCATTATGTATACACCGGACAAAATGCGGAAAATCCCAAAGGCATTTCCCAAGTAACTATTGAAGTGAAAGAAAACGGGCCGGTAGTGAAATCATTAATCGTCACCTCAGAAGCTCCCGGCTGTAATCAATTGGTTACAGAGTTGAAGTTGATTCGGGGAATAGACCGTTTGTATATCGATAATCAGTTGGACAAACAGGATGTCCGCGAAAAGGAAAATGTACGCTTTGCCTTTCCTTTCCAGGTGCCTAATGGAAAGATGACCCTGGACATGGCTTGGGGTAGCTTCGAACCGGAAAAAGGACAGTTGAAGGGGGCGAATAAAAACTTCCTGACTCCTCAGCGTTGGGTGGATGTGTCCAACGAAACGTACGGCATCACCTGGGCCAATCCGGATGCCCCTTTGATTGAGATAGGGGGAATGAATGGAGAAGCTTGGATGTCAGCACCGCATCGCCCGTGGATCAAGCGTTTGGAGCCTTCACAATTGTTGTATTCCTGGGTGATGAACAACTCCTGGCATACCAATTACAAAGCCAGTCAAGGTGGAAAAGTAAATTTCAGATATGTTCTTCGCGGGCACAGAGCCTATTCCGATACGGAAAACAAAAAATTCGGGATAGAAAGCAGTCAGCCTTTGTTGTTTGTTCCGGTAGCGAAAAAACAGAATACAAAACCCTCTTTCCTGCCATTGCCCGAAGAGACCTCTGTGATCGTTAGTTCAATACGAGCGGACCATACTTCCGGACAAATGATAGTGCGTTTGTTTAATACTTCTTCTCATCCGGCTTCTTTGAGTTTGGAAAATTGGGGGAAAGTCAAAAACCAATTGACAGGAGCATCGTTGGGAGCACAATTAAGCCTTTCCGGTTGGGAAATTATCACGCTCCGTATAGAAAAAGAATAAACAAAACGGATACTCGCAAACCTTCCAGGTTTTCAAAACCTGGAAGGTTTCATTGCGAATAAAAAAACGTAATCATGCGTACCCTCTGGCTAATTCTCGGTTTGTATTTCTGTTGTTCACTGAACCTGGAAGCCCATCCGATCTCTATCAGTTGGGCAGAGGCACAAGTAGGAAAATCAAAAACGACTGTCCGGCTGCGTATTCTGGCCGAAGATTTATACCTGTATCATCAATTACAACCGGATGCGCGAGACAAAATAAGTTTGGATGCTTTGTATTCAGCCGCTCAAAAGCATAAACTATTTCTTCAGAAGTACTTTTTTATCCGGGATGAACAAGGGAACAAATTAGAAGCAAAGTTTGTGAAAACTGATTTGAGTAACTTGTCAATAGAGGGTATTGAAGTGAGTAACCTGATGGAGTATTCGGTGTATTACGTTTTGGAATATACCCACCGCCAACCTCGTCAATTTGCCTTTTATCAGCAGTTTGGTGGAGCACATAGCCCTTATAATGCCTTAATGCTCTTGACAGTAACCACAGAGGGAAGTCAAGATAAACAGACCGTAGAGTTAGGACGGGAAAAGCCTTATATTCATTCCTTTGACTGGTCGGAATCCCCTGGCAAGAAGCCCGGTTTATTTCAATCCGATTTGCCGGTTGAAAATCAGCATTCCCTTTTGGGAATCGGGAGTTATAGTGCTTTGCACTCATTTTTGTATGTTCAAACCTTTGAGGTACGCCATGAGATTTTAATTCCATTTGCCACCCTGGAAACTTGGATCAGTGTGGAACGGAAAGATGATTTGTTTTTGGAAGTAGAGGAGCAGCAAAAAGCAGAAGATGCAATCGGCCGGTTTTTCAAAGGTATTTGTAGAGTGGAAATTAATGGCCGGGAAATATCAGCTACTGTTCACCGGGTGGATTTTTACGGGTTGGATTTTAGGGATTTTGCACAATTGGCTCCCCGGAAGCGGCTGAATATTGCGCATGCCCGGGTGGGCGTGATTCTTACTTTTCCGGTGGATTTACCCGTCAACCAAGTACGTGTGAACTGGAAAGAGTTCAATTTTCAAATCCGGAAACTCAATATGACTGTTTACACATACGAACAAACCTTTCAGAAAAAACTCACCCGTTATCAGCCTGTATTGCAGTGGAAAAACGATCGAGCACTGGCTGTTCCAAAAGTAAAGGCAGTTCATGTCGCAAACAATGACTCCTGGTTGGGTTGGTTGAGTTCCTCCGGACTTCCTCCGGAAAAAGCAGAGGCGGCTGCAGCTACGTTATTGAAAAACCTCTATCAGGCATTCGCTCACCGTAGTGAAAATGCCATTTACGAATCTTTGAGTCAGACAGCTACCGGAGGAGCCTTGACGGAGGTATATTTACAAATCAAAAAGGGCCTGGCTATGCAAGAGCAAGGAGGGGCTTTGGTTTCTATCCGGAAAATGGATATACAAGAGAGTGAGTTACTCAATGCCAAAAAGGAAGCCTTTACGGTTCGGCTTTCCTGGACCGTATCCGGAAGGGTAGAGCATTGGGGGCATATGCACGACCGGGAGAACCTGTACGAGGGAAAAATTTCTGTGAAGAACGAAGAAGGGTATTGGAAAATCGATAAACTGCAAGTTTTGTCTGAAGAACGTTTACGGTTTCAAACTTCTTTGCGGAAGTAAGCATGACCAAATGTTTTACAGGTAGTGTCCAAATGACAAATCCCTCGCCCAATGCTATGGAGTGAGGGATTTGGATTTATGAATAATTACTTTTCCGGGTATTGATTAGTATCCTAGCAACCGTAGCATCTCATCACTTTTTTGCTCATCTCTGAATAGTTCATATGAGAAATTTCCATTCTCATCTTTGTCGATGATGATATGTTTGGTGGCCGGAATCAGGCAATGTTGCAAGCCACCGTAGCCACTCAGGTTTTCCTGGTATGCTCCGGTATGGAAAAAACCAATGTATTGAGGCTCACCTTTTTCGACCGCCGGCAAATACACATCACCGCTATGTTCTTCGGAATTATAGTAGTCGTCACTATCGCAAGTAATTCCCCCCAAGTGCACTTTTCGATAGTTTTTATGCCAGTTATTGATAGCCAAAAGAATGAATTTCTGGTTTTTTGCCCAGGAATCGGGGATATGGGTAATAAACGAACCGTCCACCATGTACCAAAGCTCTTTGTCATTTTGTAGTTTCTGACCGATTACTTTGTAGATCATGGCTCCACTTTCTCCCACCGTGTAGTTGCCAAACTCCGTGATGATGTTGGGATAAGGCACTTGGTTCTGATCGCAAATCTGTTTGATGGTTTCAATGATTTGCTCAGTCATAAATATCCGGTCGTAATTGTAGGCCAGAGACGTTTTGATGGGAAAGCCGCCTCCGATGTCAATCGTATCCAAGTCCGGACACACTTTGTGCAATTCGCAATATTTATAAATAAATTTACTTAATTCCGTCCAATAATATTGAGTATCGCGAATTCCCGAATTAATGAAAAAGTGCAGGATTTTTAACTTGATACGTTTATGCTGTTGGAGTTTTTGTTGATAAAAATTGATTACGTCTCCATAGCGAATGCCCAACCGGGAAGTATAAAAGTCAAAATTAGGCTCCTCATCAGCTGCTACCCGGATGCCTACCTGGAACTCGCCAGGGATATGGTTGATGTAATAATCCACTTCTTCCAAATTATCCAGAATGGGCGTAACCTTTTGGAAACCCTGATTGATCATGTCCGAAATGCTTCGAACATATGCTTCCTTTTTAAACCCGTTGCACACCACCAGAAAATCTTTATGAATCCGGCCGTCATGATACAGCTTCCATAAAATATCGATATCATAAGTGGAGGAAGTCTCCAGGTAACAGTCGTTTTTCAACACTTCATTCAAAATAAATTTGAAATGTGAAGACTTCGTGCAATAACAATAAATGTACTTACCGCTATATCCTAGCTTTTTAAATGCTTCCTGAAAGGCAATTTTGGATTGTTGGATTTGATAGGAGATCTTAGGCAAATAGCTGATCTTTAAAGGAGTACCGTATTTTCGGATGATTTCCTCCAAAGGAATATCATTGAAAAATAAGGAATTGGACTCTATCCGAAACTCTGCGGTCGGAAAATAGAAAGTCTGATCAATTAGGTCCAGGTAACTTTTCATTTACTGCTTATCAAGTTAAACAAATGGCATAAAAATGTATTTTGATTTTTTTTTTGAGTATGAAAACAGGCATTCTACTTGTTTTCTTTTCTACTAAAGAAGTTTTTTAATACTGCTTTCACCAAACACAACTCATCGGAAGTTTGAAAAGCAATAGTACTTGTTTTAAAATATTGATAATAAGGTTTTTATGTTTTTGATAGCCTTTGTATCCGCCTAGGGAAAAGCATCAAAAATGCTAAAAACGCGCGCAAAAATAATTTAAAAATCTACTTTTTCACTATATTTTTGTTTGGCATAATCCAAATTAGGATTAATTTTAAATTGGCCAAAAACTGAACTGTTTAATTTTCAAAGAATTAACATACGCTTTGATGCGTAAAATTTATTTTTGTACACGAGGGTCCTAAGAATGCACGGATTTAGGCATGAAGATCAAACCAAGCAAACAGATGGAAAAAACACCGATAAAAATTACGGATAAGGCGGCAAAAGAAATTTTATATATCCTTGAAAATAAAAATATCCCGGAGGGTTACGGACTGCGCATTGGTATTCGTGGAGGTGGCTGTGGAGCGGCCGGTTATTTTTTAGGGTTTGACAAACAAAAAGAAGGCGATGAGGCTTATCAAATTAAAGGGGTGAAGGTGTACTTTGAAAAGAAATACTTTATGTATTTGTTGGATGTAGAGTTGGATTTTGAAGAGAGAACAGAAGAAAGAGGCTTTGTGTTTAATAAAGGAGCCAACGCGTGATTTGAAAAAGACTTCTCCACAACCGCTTCACCAAGTTTCATTTCCCTGAAGATTGTTGTTAGTTCGGGCAAAAAAATTACAAAATACGGATACGGCAAGTTGTTTTAGAGAAGTACCCTGAACGGAAGGTTAGAGTTGATAAAAGCAACGCTGTTGAATACAGCCAGAAGAAGCTCTAAGGAACTTGCCTTACATTAGATTGTAGGTATCCTGGAATAATGATCAATACAAATAGTCAATGAAAGAAGAAAAAGAAATTACCAATTCCAAGTTTCAAATTCGTTTGCCCCTATTACTTTCTCTGACCCTTTCCATAGGAATTCTGATCGGATCGGAGTTTTTTGGCAACCGGGCTCCGTCCACCAAAAAGGTCAATGTCAGTGTGAGGAAGTTTGGTGATATTCTCAATTATATTCAAGAGTACTATGTAGATACCGTGGATATCAATGAGCTTACCGAGTACGCCATAAAGCAAATGTTTACCAAACTGGACCCGCACACTGTCTATATTCCCAAAGAGGATACGGAACTGGTAAATTCCCAGTTGCGAGGTGATTTTGAAGGGGTTGGGATCGAATTTAATGTTTTCCGGGATACCGTCACGGTGATGTCGGTGATAGAAGGAGGGCCTTCTGCCAAAGCCGGGTTGAAGTCCGGTGACCGGATACTCATGGTGGATGAGGATACCATTGCCGGTGTTGGGATTACCAATGACAAAATAGTTCACTTGTTGCGAGGTGAAAAGGGTAGTAAAGTGCTCTTGATGGTGATGAGAAAAGGGGAAGAAGCTCCTATGAAGTTTACTGTTTCCCGGGGAACCATCCCCACACAAACGGTAGATGTTAGCTATATGGTAAATCCCGAAATCGGTTACATTAAAATTTCCCGCTTTGGCATCAAAACCTATGATGAATTCAAAGTGGCTTTAGACCGCTTGAAGAGAGAAGGCATGCAAAAGTTGATTCTGGACTTGCGCGACAATGGCGGTGGCTACTTGGACAAAGCCGTACAAATAGCCGATGAATTTTTGCAAGGAGATGAGTTGATTGTGTATACCGATGGGAAAAATGATCAGTTTGACGCGCGTGAAAACGGCAAGCGGAAAGGAGATTTTGAAAGTGGGGATCTAATTGTTTTAATTAATGAAAGCAGCGCTTCGGCATCAGAGGTGCTTTCCGGGGCTTTACAAGACAATGACCGGGCATTGATCGTGGGAAGGCGTTCTTTCGGAAAGGGTTTGGTGCAGAGGCAAATCGGTTTGATTGACAATTCTCAATTGCGTTTGACCATCTCCAGGTATTATACTCCCAGCGGGCGCAGCATTCAAAAACCGTACGAAGTGGAGCAGAGCTATCAGTCGGATTTAAGCAACCGGTATCAACATGGAGAATATTTCCATGTGGATAGCATTAAATTTTCGGATTCCTTAAAATACGAAACGACCAATGGCCGGGCCGTATATGGCGGAGGGGGCATTATGCCGGATTATTTTGTGCCCTTGGACACTTCCTTTTACACGCCCTTTCTGGGGGCGATTAATCAGTTGGACTTGATCCGAAGTTTTGCCTTGGATTTTGCCAATGAGCGGTTTGAGCAGTTGGAAAAAATGGGGATTAAGAAATTTGCTGCCGATTATAAACTGGAAAAAGAGTTGCTTCGACAGTTTTTAACTCTTGTCCGGAACAATGAGGTTTCCTTTGATGAAGCACAATATGCCATTTCGGAAAATTTTATTTCTAATCGTTTGAAAGCCTTTGTTGCACGGACGGTCTGGGGAGATGCCGGTTTTTATCAGATCTTTCAAGAACATGATGAAATCTTCAGACAAGCGTTGACCCTAATTAAAGACGATCAGGCCTTTTTAAGTTTGAAGAAATAAGCTTGATAGAAATGTTTTTCCCAAAGTGAGCCCCACAATGTAGAGAATGCCTTTGCATGCCGAATGGCTCTTATAAGAGTTGAGTCCGTAGGACCAAAAAAGGAGTTGCGTTAAATTAACACAACTCCTTTTTTGGTAACAATGAAGTGGTTTACACATATAGTTTTTGACCGAAGATGGAATCAAAACCAATTTATCAAGGCACTAAAACTATTGTTGGAAAAAGTAATACAGAGGAGGCGTTTTTGAAACATTTCAAAAAAAAGTTTACTTCACCTCAATTATTAAAGACTATCTAATCACATTAAACAGACGGTCCCAACGTACTCTGCTGAAAATATCAGCCAAGCCGCCATTCGGGTCAATCGACCACCATATTAGCAAGCCTTTACCCAGGATATGATCTTCAGGCACAAATCCCCAGATCCTTGAGTCTTGAGAGTTATGCCGGTTATCTCCCATCATAAAGTAGTAGTTTTGCTTAAAGGTATATTCGCTTACCTGATTGCCATCTATAAACAGTTTACCGTCTTTAATTTCCGCATTTTTATTTCCTTCGTATTCCAGGATAGCGGTTTTATAAAGGATCAGATTTTCCTCATTAATGCTGATTTGGTCACCCTCTTTCGGAATGTACAAAGGACCGAAGTTATCCAAAGACCAATCGAACCTTTTGGACTGAGGGAATATGTTGGAGCTTTCACTGCTTTTGGGATATTCAATAGGCTCAACTTTCTTGACAAAATTCAACCCCTGTAATGTTTCCACATTTTTGGGAGTGGTTTGTACCACTAAACCATTGCCATAGTTATCATAGTCCGTTATGTCGTATTTATGCAAAACCCGGTCGCTGATGCCATTGTCTGCGGTCACAAAATAGCTGCTTTGCATATGCTCGGGAGCTGCCTGTGCCTGACCGTTGATAAACACCTGTTGGTTTTTGATTTCCAGTGTATCTCCACCGATGCCAATACAACGTTTGATATAGTTAGTTTTCAGGTCGGTAGGATGCCCGCTTTCCGCCGGGTAATTGAATACGACCACATCATTATTTTCCACTGAGCTAAAGCCCGGTAGTCTGAACTGAGGAAGCTCTATCCAGTCCAGGTAAGAAGGGATGTCCGTTCCCCAAATTTTTTGATGGGTTAAAGGTACCTGCAAGGGGGTTTTGGGCGTCCTTGGTCCATAATGGATTTTGCTGACAAACAGAAAGTCACCAACCAAAAGGGATTTTTCCATGGAGGGAGTCGGAATGGTAAATGCTTCGATGAATAACCACCGGATAATGGTTGCCGCTATGACGGCAAACACTATGGCATCGGCCCACTCCCGAACGACACTTTTTTTGGGTTTATCTTTATTATCAGACTTAGGATTACTAAGTATACTCATGGGTGATTTTATTTAAAGTCAATATAATTTTTGTCAATGGATATCCGCCTGAACAGATGATTAGTTGACCCTGTATCGCGTACTTTCAGAGAACTTTCCTTCTCTAAGCGTGATCCCTTCAGGCTACTTTCACTCAAGGTTGCGGCCGGTTTGCACCTCCATGACATCCTGAGGTTAAAACTTCAGGATGTCATTCATCCCGAATGCACCTTGTTTATCTTTTAACCATTCGGCTGCCACTACAGCGCCTAAAGCAAAGCCTTGCCGGGAGTGTGCCGTATGTTTGATTTCGATGCTATCGATCTCGCTTTCGTAGGTTACGGTATGTGTGCCAGGTACATTTTCAATGCGTTTGGCTTCGATGGCAAATTGCTCTTGAGCGGCTTCTTGTTCCCCTTTTAATACCCAACCATTTTTTCTTTGTATCTCCTGGATAATGCCCTCGGCCAGGGTAATGGCCGTGCCACTGGGTGCATCTTTCTTTTGGATATGATGGATCTCTTCCATACTTACGGAGTATTCCGGGTAGTGGTTGATCATTTTGGCCAGGTACTCATTCAATTTAAAGAAGAGATTCACGCCCAGGCTATAATTTGAAGCATAGAAAAACGCACTTTTGTGTTTGTCACAAAGCGCTTCGATTTCCGCTTTACGGTCCAACCAGCCGGTAGTGCCGCTTACCACAGGAATATTATGTTCCACGCAAAATTTTATATTTTCAAATGCCGCTTCCGGAGATGTAAATTCAATGGCTACATCAATTGACTGATTTTTGATACTTTGCTCAGTTAAAGGGTTTTCTACATCAATGACCACCGGCACCTGATGTCCGCGGTCTTTGGCAATCCCCTCGATGGTTTTTCCCATCTTCCCGTATCCGATTAAAAGTATGTTCATGATAGTTAATTTATTATTTTAAAAAGTCAAAACTAAAGAAATAGAAGGAATATTCCGGTCAACGGTAGAAGTAAATGACGGGACAATCTTGGCAGAGAGGTCATCAGAGACATCAAAGGATTTGAAATGTGCATCGATGGCTGCATCCACTATATTGATTCCCCAAAATACAGTGACCAGAATGATACTGTAATCGCGGTTTCTGCGAAAGATATCCCTGCGTTGCCGCAATTGCTCCACATTAAAACGGGCCAGCCTGGGGTCCATTAAGTCCGTCCGGTTTTCGCTTAAGTAAGCTAAATTATTTCTGGAAATAATGAATTCGTCATGGTTGAATTTAATGATAGAGGCAAAAATAGCAAACCCACCGTAAATGATGGGGATTTTCCAGTATTGCTTGTTCCGGGCTTGCCCTGCGCCCGGCAAGATAGCCGACAGAAGCGCTACCTTAGTAGGTTCTTTTACAAATGGCTTGTTCTCTACTTCAATGGCTACTTTGCTGCTGTCTTGAACAAGGGTAGCCTGTTGGTCGGTATCTCTGAGTATTACCGTTTCTTTTTTTTGCGCTGAGGCAAAATGCACTGAGCCGGCCATGAAAATACATAATAGCGCTTTCCAGGCCCAAGGTAAGATCGTTGGTGGTTTCACAACAAATTATTCATTTTTGATGATGTCCAATATCCTGTTTAGTTCACTTACGGAGTGAAACGGGATTTTGATTTCTCCTTTTTCTTTTCCCAAGGTGTTTACTTTAATTTTTGTGCCGAAATGTGTAGACAAGTCGGCCTGTAAACGGGTAATTTCATGGGTGGGGATATTGGAATCGACCGTTTTGGGGGTTGGTTCTTGTTTATTTGAGAGCTGTTTGACCAGCTTTTCCACTTCCCTCACGGAAAGCTTTTCGTTGACAATACGCTGATAGATATACAGTTGCTGTTCGATATTTTCCAGATTAACGAGCGGGCGTGCATGCCCCATGTCAATCTTCTTTTCTTGTAAGCCTTTTTGAATTTCAGGAGGGAGTTTCAACAAACGCATATAGTTGTTGACCGTGGTCCGGTTTTTCCCTACCCGTTTGCCCAGTTCTTCTTGTTTCAGGTTACATTCGGTTACCAAGCGTTGATAACTTAAGGCGATTTCAATGGAATTGAGGTCTTCCCGCTGAATGTTTTCGATAAGCGCCATTTCCAGCATTTGCTGGTCATTTGCGGTACGAATATAAGCAGGGAGCGTCTCTAAGTTGGCGATGCGGGCAGCCTGTAAGCGGCGTTCCCCGGAAATGAGTTGGTAACGCCCTGTTTCCAATTGGCGCACCGTGATGGGTTGAATCACTCCTTGTGTACTGATGGAATCGGCCAGCTCTTGCAGGGATTCCCGATCAAATTCTTTTCGGGGTTGAAAGGGGTTTACTTCAATTACCGATAATGCTATTTCCGATATGGACCCCAAGGAGGGGGAATCATTGGTCTCTTCACGATTGTTGGAACTGGGTGAGTCTGAAAGTAATGCACTCAATCCTTTTCCTAATGCCTGTCTCTTCTTTAAAATCTTCTTTGCCATCTTAAAAAATTACCAAATGGAAACACTCCTGTAGTATGTTTTTTTTCCTTTTGTGATCAATGAATAAAGCATAAAATATGCTCTGAAACCGGAATATACGTATTTTTTATTTATGCATCTGATTATTGTCGATAATTTCCTGAGCCAAGTTTAAATAACTGACCGCCCCTTTGCTTTCGGCATCATGGGCGATGACCGGAATCCCAAAGCTAGGCGCTTCGCTCAAACGAATGTTGCGTGGAATAATGGTTTTGAATACAATCTCTTTAAAGTGTGTATTGACTTCTTCCACCACTTGGTTGGACAAGCGCAATCGCACATCGTACATGGTCAGCAAAATTCCTTCGATAACCAATTGGGGATTTAATCGCGATTGGATGATTTTGATAGTGCTTAACAATTTTCCCAAGCCTTCCATTGCATAGTATTCGCATTGTACGGGTACTAATACCGAATCTGCCGCAGTCAAAGCATTCACTGTAATCAGTCCCAAGGAAGGAGAGCAGTCGATGATGATAAAGTCATAGGCATCCCGGAGGTTATTTAAAGCCTTTTTCATCCGTATTTCCCGCTCTTCTATATCGATCATTTCCACTTCGGCACCTACCAAATCGATATGAGAGGGAATGACGTCCAGATAATCGTATTGTGTTTGTACGATGACTTCCTTGGGATCAATGTCCTCAATCATGGTATGGTAAATACTATAGCGCTTTTCCTTGGAGTCAAGGCCTAATCCGGAAGTTGAATTTGCTTGTGGATCCGCATCTACCACCAAGCAATTGTATTCAAGCGCTGCAAAACTTGCTGCCAGGTTGATTGCCGAAGTAGTTTTACCAACGCCTCCTTTTTGATTAGCAATTGCTATGATTTTACTCATTATCTTATTTGGTGTAATTTCGAAATTCTTTTCTTTGTTTATTTTTGAGCCACTTGACAAAAGTGATTCCCTGCTCAAATACCAGGTGCTTGATTGGCTATCTGCAAAAAATGGATTTTCATCTGTGTGCTTAATTTACAGAGGGCTTTGCTTAGGTAGAGCGAATAAAGCCACATTTTTTCAGTATAACTGCACAAATATAGTTTTTTATTGATAAAATAATAAACCCAAAGCCAGTCCTTCCGGGCGAACCGGAGCTTATCGGATTTCAAATATTAGCAGGTGCCGGAGCGGATTCGGAGAAATCCCTTTCTATCTGCATGTAAATTTTGCAGAAATGGCGTTTTTTGTCCGTTATCTGTATAGAATGATTTTGTTTGTGATCGTATATATACAATGATTGAAGGGGGACAGGTCTTAAAAAACTCTCCTGGACCCTGTTGAATACAATAATGTTAAACTTGTGAACAACCTGGATTTTACTTCAAATACCTCCGCCAAAACTTTGTGGTTAGCGATTAAGGCGAAGCTAACAGAGATTTATTCCGAGCCGGAAGCCGGGGCAATGGCTTTTTGGGTGATGGAATATATATATCGGCTTCCGAAAACTTCTGTGTTGGCGGATGTAACCGTACAGCCACAAACAGCGCGTTTGAGCACCGTCATGCAGCGTCTGTTAGCTGCCGAGCCGATACAATATATCACAGGGGTTTCCGATTTTTACGGCTTGGAATTTTTTGTGAATCAGCATGTGTTGATTCCCCGCCCGGAAACAGAGTTTCTTGTGGATCAAATTGTCACCGAGTTTAAAAATAAAGGATCAATTACGCTTTTGGATGTGGGTACAGGTAGTGGCTGTATTGCCGTTAGCTTGGCTAAAAACCTGCCTCAAGCCAAAGTTCTTGCCGTGGATATATCCAGCGGAGCATTGGACGTAGCCCAGCGGAATGCAGCACGGCATGAGGTGAAGGTACAATTTACTCCCATGGATATCTTAAGGGCTACCTTGGAGCCATTTCCGGAGTTGGATGTCATTGTCAGTAATCCTCCCTATATCCGTGATTCTGAAAAATCCCTCATGCACAAAAATGTCTTGGGTTTTGAACCGGACACAGCGCTGTTTGTGCCGGATACGGAGCCTCTGTTATTCTATGAGCGGATTGCTTCCCTGGCCATGCTTTCTTTAAAGAAATCCGGAAAACTATTTTTTGAAATCAATGAAGCTTTTGGTCAGGAGATGCGTGAGCTTTTGGAAAAGACCGGGTTTCATTCCGTAGAAATCCTCAAAGACTTACAAGGAAAAGACCGGATAGCGATGGCGGTAAAACGGGAAAATTGAATTCCTCCGTGTGTATGAAATAAAAAAGCTACTTTTTAAATGATATTATATACATCTTCATACTTTTTTAGAAGTTGCTTGATCTAAGAATTTATTGGTATTATTTATAGAATGTATTATGGAAGTAGTAGTTAGAGAACATAACATAGTACCTTATACATATTTGGGTTTTGTCAATACCATCAAATCCTACCTGGTGCTTCCCCAAGCAAAAAAACTTCTTATTCACTTATAAGTTCACCCTATATACAATGAATAGAATAATACAAACTGCTTCAGCCATGAAAACTTTTAGTCATATCATCATTTGTTTTTGCTTCTTGATATCGCACTTTACGGTAGATGCGCAAGTAACAAGGCAACAGGGGATAGTCAGTGGAAAAGTGGTGGTGAAACTAAAGACCAAAAGAGAAGGGGGGAAAGGATTACGTGCACTTTCAATACAAGACATAGTGGTTGAAGAAACGTTTCAAAAACTGGGTGTCTCTCATCAAGAGCCCGTATGGAAACAACCCAATAGAAAGAAATCAAATTATCCGGCTCAACGGAATACAATTAAACCAAATAATCCTTTAGAATCTATTTACCAACTTACCCTGGAAAACGGGGTGAAAACGGAAGAGGTACTGAATGAATTGAACCAACTGGATTGGGTGGAATATGCCGAGCCTCTTTACCTGTACGAATTGTTGCATACCCCGGATGATCCGGTATCCTTTGAGCGTTGGGAGCTTTCTATCACCAAAGCTTTAGAAGCCTGGGACATAAGTAAAGGAGATACCAGTGTGCTCATTGGGGTGGTGGATACAGGGGTGGATACAGACCACCCGGACTTGATTAATCAATGGCAGTATAATTATGCGGAAAAGTATGGAATAGAAGGTGTAGATGACGATGGTAATGGCTATGTAGATGATACCCTGGGGTTTGATTTTGGAGATTGGGATACGGATGTGAGTGATCAACATGGACATGGCACCCGAGTAGCAGGAGTGGCTTCGGCCGAAACAGACAACGGGATCGGTGTCAGTGGGATAGGGTATCATTCTCGTATATTGCCGGTAAAAGCAATGGCATCCGGCAATTTTTTTCGCAATACCATTCAAGCCATCATTTATGCGGCTTTACAAGGTTGTGATGTCATTAACTTGTCTTGGGGACGTGTGGGGAATCCTTCTTTGTATGAAGAGGATGTGATTAATTTTATTACGGAAAATTACGATGTAGTGTTTGTGGGGGCTGCGGGCAATAAGCATGCCCATCTGGATTATTACCCGGCCTCTTATGAGAATGTTTTATCCGTAACGCATTCTACCAGTGAAGATAAAATTTCCGGCTGGTCTACCTATGGGTATAAGGTTGATTTGATGGCTCCGGGGTTTTATGTGGCTTCTACCAATAATGGCGGAACCTATAAGAATAACCTTGTGGGTTCCTCGTATGCTTCACCGCATGCTGCCGGTGCGGCAGCTCTGGTCCGGGCCTATTACCCCGGTTTGAAAGCGAATCAGGTACATGAATTATTGCGGGTTACTTCGGATGATATTTATGGAATTCACGATGAAAAATACGCCAATGTATTAGGCAAAGGAAGATTGAACATTTACCGGGCTTTAACCGAAAAAGGACAATGGCCGGCTGTAAGGCTAAGAAATATCAATTACTCGGGTAAAAGCGGTAAACAACCCATTCCTAAAGACACGATTGAAATTACCAGTGACTTTATTAACTATCTGGAGCCGGTATCGGCTTCCGCCAAAGTGACCTTAAGCAGCCTTACCGAAGGAGTGGAAGTGCTTGACGGGGAGTTTGCTATTGCGAATCTGGAGACTTTTCAAACACTTTCAAACCATGATTCACCTTTCCGCATCGCCCTGCCTTTGGACTTGTCAAGTATGGATAAGATTGTCTTGAAATTTGATATTCAGGACGGAGCTTATCAGGACTTTCAAATCTTTACGATCAATGTGAATCCCGGGTATTTTCTTGTCAAGTTCAACCGTTTGGCATTGGGGATTGATAGTGATGGAAGGCTGGGGCGTACGGGTACGTATTTCGTGCCAAGAGGCGGAGGGATGTTTTACGATACTACTATTGTGAATAATAACTTAGGGTTGCCTGTACTGGAAGAGATGGGCTTGATTTTAACCAGTGGTCCCGGTGTGGTGTCAGATGCGGTATATAAAGCAACGGATGAACAAAACAGTGATTTTACCGTACTCAGAGAGCCTATTTTGCATAGTTATGATAACACTTTTGAAACGTACTTAAGCGAGTACGAAGATTACTCTTCCAACGACAATCCGGTAGGGGTGAGGATCGCCCAAAAAGTGACCGGTTGGAAAAACACAGGGCATTTGCAGTATGTCATGGTGGAATATGATATTACCAATGTCAACAGCCATACCATTGATACAATGTATGCAGGGCTTTTTTCCAGTTGGATTCTGGCTGATTCTGCCAATCACGTCCGGTATGATTCCGCCTTGCAAATGGGGTATCTTTACAGCGATAGCCTGAATTGGCGTATCGGGATACAAATGATTAATGAAGATGTTTCTTTTGCTGCTTTTGACTGGGGAGAGGTAGACGAACGGTCTAAGCTTGATTTGTCGGATGGATTTTCGGATCAGGAAAAATATTATGCTCTATCCAATGGCATTTTGCAAGATACTTCGGTTTTAGAAAAAAAGGTAGGGCAAATTATCGGAGCTCCCTTGTACAATATTAAACCGGGAGAATCCCGGACACTGGCCTTAACCATTGCCATTGATACGAACTCTTTGCATGCTTTGAAAGATGTGGTGCAAAGCTCTAAAATGCAGGCTTATTTGCGGTATACCAGCCATGACCCGGAGCTTGTGGAAAAAACATATTGCTCCGGGGAAACTATTGAAATCAGTCCTCAAAACGGGGATTTATTCCGGTATTATTATAAAGAAGAGGATGCCAAACCTTTTTTTATCGGAGAGACACTGATACAACAACCGGAAGAATTGAAAGATGTCTATTACATCGCTAATTATTCGGAACCTTTGGAGAGTGATCGGTTTGCCTACCCGGTCAACCTTTATGACGAGGTGCATGCAGAGTATTCGGCTCCCGATACCTTGTATTTTATTGACGGTACCGGAGCCCCTGTCTTGTTTACCGACAAAAGCTCAAATGCTGTGAAGTGGCATTGGGACTTTGGAGATAGCACTATTTCCTCCCAACAACATCCCGAACATACCTATCAACAGACCGGGGAATATGAGGTAATATTGACTACGACTGATGCCAAGGGTTGTCAGGGTGAATATTCCAAAAATATTTTGGTGATTGATGAAGCGGTATTGGGAATTGATGAAGTTCTATCCAAAAGCTTGAAAATTTATCCGAACCCAACGGGCAATACGGCATTTTTAGAATGGGGGGAAACAAACGTTGATATCCGCCAAATCCGGTTACTTACCATAGAGGGCAAGGAGTTGTCCCGGGTTGAGGACATAGCAACCGGTAATGGAGTTGAACTGGCTCTGAAAGGATATAATACCTCCTTGATTTTGGTGCAGGTCCTAACGGATTCCGGTGTAGCTATACGCAAAGTAATTGTGCAGTAATTATTGGGACACTTCAAAAGAAAAAGGATTTATTTTAATGAAATAGTTTAACATGTAGTAGAAGGCGAGCCTCCTGTCCTGTGTAGGATGGGGGGCTTTTTGTATTTGTATGAAAAATACTAAATAAATTATACTCTCAGCGAAACCTTCGCCTGTGTCCGGGTTTATGTAGGGAAGTCTTTATTTTTGTTTGTACCAATAAAACAATTTTGCATTAACGTCTTGTTTGGCATGTCAAAAGAGTCTTTAGTAGAGATTGTCCGCTATCAACCCAGCCATCAAAAGGCCTGGGATGAGTTTGTACGAAATGAGGCAAACAATGCCCCCTTCTTTTTTCAAAGAGCCTATTTGGCTTACCACCAACATCGTTTTGTGGAACATTCCTTATTGGTTTATCAAAATAACAAAATCATTGTCCTGCTTCCTGCAACGGAAGACGGGCAACAATTGAACAGTCATGGAGGATTACCGTTTGGGGGTTTGGTATATCACCGGCAAATTTCTTTTGAACAATTATTGGCTACTTTTCAGAAAGTGTTGGAATATTTGACTGCCCAAGGGTTTACCAAATTGGTATACAAACAAGTGCCAGCGTATTTTCATATTTTTCCGGGGGAATGGGAAGATTATTTACTCTATGTATTGAAAGCCGAAAGTCACAGTTCGGAATTAAATATGTTGGTACACTTGAAGGAGGCTGATAGGAAAGTAGAAAGCCGGAGGAAACGGGGAGGAAAGAAGGCTGTGAAAAGAGGTCTTTCTTTTCAGGAAAGTAATGACTGGAAAGGCTTCTGGCAAGTATTAGAGCAGAATCTTCAACAACGCTTTGGTGTTAACCCTGTACACACATTGGCCGAAATAAAGACCTTGAAAGAGCGGTTTCCTGAAAATATCCGTTTGTACACTGTTGTGTCAGAAAGTGCGGTTTGTGCGGGAACAGTCGTCTTTTTGCACCCGGGCCTGGTTCATGCTCAATACATTGCTACAAGTCCTCAAGGCAGAGCATCAGGCGCGAATGATCTGCTATTTGATGCATTGATGAAACGGTATTCGCAAAAAAAGTACTTCAGTTTGGGCGTGAGTAACACCCGTGAAGGGGTACAACTCAACCAAGGGCTCTTGACATGGAAGGCCAGTTGGGGAGCCAGGCCCGTACTGCATCATCGTTTTGAAATTCCGACAGTACATTCTTTTTTATTGGATGAAATCTGAAAAAGAGAAGTGGAGATTTTGTCAAGGCATATGGTTTATTAGCCCCCTGATGCTACCTTTGCTTCTTTCAAAGTTGTTATGAAGAGAAGGAAAATCCATAAGTCACAAGCCAGTGAAACGGTTGATTACTATTTACACACTTTTCCCAATGGCATACGTTTGGTCCACAAACAAGTAGAAGGGACACAAATAGCCCATTGTGGCTTTGTATTGGATATAGGAAGCCGGGATGAAAAGGCCGATCAACAGGGAATGGCTCATTTTTGGGAGCATATGGCCTTTAAAGGTACCGAAAAACGGAAAGCATTTCACATCCTGAACCGGCTTGATTCGGTTGGCGGGGAGTTGAATGCTTATACCACTAAAGAAAAAATATGTTTTTATGCATCGGTCTTAGACTTGCATTTTGATAAAGCGGTAGAATTGCTGACAGATATTACGTTTCACTCTACATTTCCTGAAAAGGAAATTCAAAAAGAGAAAGGGGTGATTCTGGAAGAAATGTCTATGTACAAAGATGACCCGGCGGATGCCATTGCGGATGAATTTGATGAGGTGATTTTTGGAGATCATCAACTGGGAAGAAATATTTTAGGAACCCGTGAAAGTGTATCGGGTTTTCAACAAGCTGACTTTTTGCGTTTTATCCGCGAAAACCTGTCTACGGAACGTCTGGTGTTTACTTCGGTAAGTGCCTTGCCAATGAAGGAGGTGATTAAGAAAGTAGGAAAATATCTTTCCGCTTTGCCTGTCATAGCCTCTGAACGGGTCCGTTTGCCGTTTGAAATTTACCAACCCAAACAAGAAAAAATCCTTAAACCGATTTCTCAGGGGCATTGTGTCATTGGTACCACTGCCTATTCGATTTATGATGAAAAACGCTTGCCATTCTTTTTCTTAACCAATGTATTGGGAGGACCGGGTATGAATTCCCGTTTGAACCTGGGAATCCGGGAAAAGTATGGTTTTGTGTATGATATCAATGCCAGTTATAATACGTTTTCGGATTGCGGGCTTTTCTCTATCTATTTCGGCTCGGAAAAAAATACATTGAACCGTTGTATCGGTTTGGTCGGAAAGGAAATGAAGCGTTTGCGAGAACGCAAACTGGGCGTCATGCAGCTACACCAAGCCAAACAACAATTGATGGGGCAGTTGGCCATTGCCGAAGAAAGCAATATCAATATGATGTTGGTGATCGGAAAGAGCATTCTCGACTTGGAAAAAGTGGAAAGTATTCAAAGTATTTTTCAAAAAATAGAAGCCATCACGGCAGAGCTTCTTTTGGATATTGCCAATGAAATATTTGCAGAAGAAAAATTGAGTATGTTGCAATACCTTCCGGAAGAATAGGAATGCAACCGGCACAGGCCAAAAATTTAAACAGGCTCTCAATGGGCAGCCCGGTCCAATTCACGATATACATTGAGTAATTCCACTGGGTTCAAATCCATTGCTTCCGGGTATTTCTTAAGCAGTAAATTCCGTGCGGCATCTTCTACAGGAAGATTGGGGTAGTACCGGTCACGGGCATGATGTACGAATTTGAGCACCTTGAACCCATCTAACCACTGGAAAAACTTCTTCCGAAATCCCGACAGCGTTTTGGAATGTTTGTTCATCTCTTCCAAAGCTTCCTCAAAGGTATTTTCTTGTAAAAATGAATGCACAGATTGCGGCAAATGTGCAAGCTGCTGTTGCCAGGAGCTTGCATTGAGCTGATAACATCGCTCTACGGAGAGCAGCAGTTGTTTCAGGTCTTCAAATATTTCAAAGCGGTACGTTTGGGCAATTTTAGAAGCCCCGTTTAACCAATCTCCCTGTGCCTTTCCCGTGCCGAAGGGTACTCTGTCAGATACCCTTCCGGAGGGGAAAACGCATGCGCGGTTTACTTTGCCCGCTTTTCCGTGTGGGGCGAGTTTATGTAAAAAGTAAAAATCTTCCCCTGCCTTTTTGCGGTTCATTCCCCCTTGTTTTCCATACAAAGAGGCCCGGGCGGCCATGCTGGAACCTATCGTGTGAAAATCAAAAGGGTATTGGGCATAGCTCAAGCCTTGTATATAGTAGCGCAAAAAAAGCTCGTAGTATATAATTCCTTCTTTGAGGTTTTCTTGTTGAATGGAATCAAGATCGTGTTCGAAGTGAATGACTCCCAGGTCGTTTTTACTTTGTTGAACAAACACTTTTTCTAACTCACGTAAGTAGTTTTTACTGACGGTACAGTCGGCATCCAAGCACACAATCATCCCGTCATATCCCAAGAGGTTAAACCGCCAAAGCGCCTCGTCCATCCCGATTTTGCGGGCAAGGCCTACTCCTGCGTGTTTTTTAGGTAAATCTTTCGCATAAATTTCCTGAAAACTTAGGTGCTTCAAGGAATGTGCTTTTTTCCATTCTTGAACGAGTTGCAACGTTTCTTCATGTAATTTTACCACTTGCTCATCGGCATTTTGTCCGTGGTTGATCACCGAGATTACTTCCGTATGGCAAGAAGTGGGGGCGCATTGTGTTAAAGAAACTAAGGTAGATAAAAGCGCAGGTTCCGCATGGCTGGGAATTACAAGAATCATCCGGGTGTCGGGTTGGGGAGGAGCTGTTAATACCACTTTTTGAAAGGCATAACGTTGAAAGTAGAGCTGGGTAATGGTATTGAGTTGAGAAGCCTTGATCATCATCAGATTTTAAATATACTTAACTTTTCAGGTGAACGATTTACTGCAAGTATACAAAAGAAACCGTAGCATTGGCGAAAGCCCCGTACGGATCAGGTAGTTTCCCTCCCATTAAACTACCTTTCATTTTCTTGGAACTGTTGATAATCCTTTATTTTTGGAACCAGATGGACAGAAGAGAATTTTTAAAAGCTATAAATAATGAAATATTCTATTGAGCTGGCTTGCGATTCGAGTCAAGAATGGTTGGATGCCGTCATGGCTGATTTTGATGCTTTTTTACAGGATCATGCTGATTGTGAGCGGAAAGCTTCGGCAATGGCGATGAGTTTGGTCGCCAAATATCCGGATAGAACCGATATTATCCCCGAATTAATTGAAACAGGTATAGAAGAACTGGAACATTTCCGGGATGTTTTCGCTATTATGAAAGAACGTGGCGTGCCTTTGTCGAAGGAAATAGGCAAAGACCCGTATGTGCAGCCTTTGATGGCTTTGACACATGGGGGAACGCCCGGCACCCGGTTTCGCGACCGTTTGTTGATCGCTTCCGTGATTGAATGCCGTGGCTGTGAGCGCTTTCGTTTGGTGAGTGAGGCCCTGGAAGACCCGGAGCTTAGTCGATTTTACAAATTGCTATGGACTTCGGAAGCGAAACACGGGAATATTTTTGTAAAAATGGCCTTAAATTACTTTGATGAAAAAGATGTATACCAACGCCTGGAAGTGTTGATGCAAGAAGAAGCTAAGATTCTTCAAGGGCTAAAAATCCGCTCGGCTTTGCATTAATCAAAGCCCTTGTATTCCCGTCCAACCTTTCCCATGACAAATTATTGGAAAGGTTGGCAGGCTTAAAGCATGTTTGAAATTCGTTGCGGGAGCCACCCCTTTGGTGGTGAAAATCCTTAGTTTAGGATTCTCAAAATGCTGCGCTGAGGTATCTGAAATGGAAGTTTTTGACCAGAAAGGTGGAATTTAAACATGCTATGAAAGCTTCCTTCTGACAGAGGTTTTTCCCGGTTTATGAAGTCAGTGTTTTGGGAAGTCAGTCAAAACCTTTCTTTTTTGTTAAAAATCAGTTAATTATGGAGTGAAGGCGCTGTTAATTTGTTGTTAAATTGAGATTTCACAGTTTCGGGCTTATTATTTTTGGATTATGAAAAATAAAAAAACCATAGGAATCATCGTAGGCTTGTCGGCATTTGCCCTGATTGGCTTGGTGGTGATTCAATTGCGTTGGATCAAACAGGCTACCGAGTTGAAGGAAGCGGATTTTGACCATCGTGTAAATATGGCTTTGATTTATGTAGTTCATAAACTATCGGATGAAGAACGCATTTGTAAGCATTTGAAGCAGTCCATTAATTCCAATACGATTATCGCAAGAAAGATCCGGCTGGAAGACTTTGAAAGCAAGGCCAAAGTGGACACTTTAATAAGCAAGGCATTCCGCTATCACAATATAGATATCCCCTATAAATACACGATTATTAAGCATAATAATGACCAAAGTGATGACTCGGAGGTTTTTAAAGCTTCTTATAAAAAGAGTCTCGAACAGGCGGTGAAACATAGCGATGTAGAATTGATCGTACAATTTCCAAACAAACAAAAGTTTGTGCTTTCGCAAATGAGCTTGATGTTAGTCGGTTCTGTGGTGTTTATCCTGTTGATTACGGCTTGCTTTGCCGTAACTATCACCACTATTTTCCGCCAAAAGAAACTGGCAGAAATGACGACCGATTTCATCAACAATATGACCCATGAGCTGAAGACACCAATTGCTACCATCTCCTTGGCGAGTAATATGCTGCGAAAGGATAAAGTAACCCAGGACCCTTGCAAAATCAAACGCTACTCCGATGTCATTCACGATGAGAATTATAAATTAAAAGAGCAGGTAGAGCGGATTTTGGATTATGCCCGATTGGAAAGGGGAGAGTTTAACCTGCGAAAAGAGCAGATAGATATACATAAATTGATCAAAGATTCGATCAATGTCATAGAACTTCAGGTAGCTGAGCGTAAAGGTCAGATACAAACCCAACTGGATGCGACCCAACATACTTTACAAGTGGATGAGGTGCACTTTACCAATATTATTTCCAATTTGTTGGACAATGCCAATAAATATTCCCCTGAAGCTCCGCAAATAACGGTGAGCACCCGGAATGAAGACGAGGGGCTTGTGATTGCGGTAGAAGACAAAGGAATAGGAATGAATAAAAGTAAACAAAAGCAAATTTTTAATAAATTTTACCGGGTGCCTACCGGCAACTTACACGATGTGAAAGGCTTTGGGCTGGGGTTGTCCTATGTGAAAATGATGGTGGAGGCCCATGGGGGAGAAGTAAGGTTAAAAAGTGAACCCAATTGCGGAAGCAAGTTTGAAGTATTTATACCAGCGGTTTAAAAGTAACAGGAAATATACGTTGTATTTTTTATGATGGCAATGCTTTGAAGGCCTTGGTTATTCATACTGTATTCCGGATACTAACGGGCTTTCTATGTAATATAAAATAGCAATGAGCAAACGAAAAAGTCCACATATATTATTAGTTGAAGACGATTTAAACCTTGGATTCTTATTGCAGGAGTATTTAGAATCCGAAAGTTTTGATGTGATCCTTTGCCGGGATGGTAAACAAGGGTACAAAGCGTTTAAAGAACAGGCGTTTGACTTATGTATCCTGGATGTGATGCTCCCCAAATCGGATGGCTTTAGCCTGGCCCGGCAAATTAAACAAAGGAATGAACATGTCCCTATTATTTTCTTGACCGCAAAGGCCTTGAAAAACGATAAACTGGAAGGCTTTGAAATAGGGGCGGATGATTATATTACCAAACCTTTTGACGAGGACGAACTGGTGTACCGGATTAATGCCATACTCAGACGTACCCAAAAACTGCCGGAAACCAATGAGGAAACTTCCTTTCAAATCGGGGCTTATGAGTTCGACTACCTCAATCAGTTATTAGTGATAGGGGATAACTCCAAGCGCCTGACTACCAAAGAGTCAGAAGTATTACGCTTGCTTAGCTTGCATAAAAATGAGATATTGAGAAGGGATGCTGCCTTGTTGGCAATTTATGGCGATAGTGATTATTTCAATGGCCGTAGTTTTGATGTTTTTATTACAAAATTGAGAAAGTATCTGAAGGAGGATCCTAATGTGAAAATCGAGAATATCCATGGTGTGGGTTTTAAATTAGTGGATCAACCCTCTTAATCAAAACCTGATATCTTCCATTCATGAACCAATAAAAATTGATAATATGGAATTGAGTAATCAAAGCTTCAATACCAAAAAACACCCATAGTGAGAGTTATGGGTGTTTTTATGGGCTCCATTTTTTTACCAAAAACCCCAAAAAAAGAGGCAGCTATTGAGTAGCTGCCTTTGGTAGGGATTGTAAGAATTACTTGGTTTAAGTAAGTATCTAAGTCACAATATCTTATTTCGGCTTATTTGGCTTAATTTGATAAGGAACCGGTATATCAACTTCTTTTGAACTTGGAATCAGCTTTTTCAAAAAGACCTTCACCGAATGTATCATTAACATCATTCCCAAGACAATTGCTATTACTATAAAGATGGTAGCCATAAAGTTAATCTCAATTCCAGGATTATTTCCTTTTGGTAAAGATCTGAGAATTTGGAGATTTATACATGTTCATGTTTTTTGAAATATAGTGGATGTAATGTTTTTAGTTAAAAGTAACAAAAAAGCATTTGTGTGTAGGTTTAAGGCTTTTTGGGAGGGGGTTCGTCTTTTTTAAAGCGCTATTGAATATGGTTTTTCTGTGTGAAAAGTGTTTTGTTGAGAAAATGTTACATCTTCTTGGAAAGGGCTTCGAAAAGGGGGTTTGATAAAATTGAACTAAAAAAAGAATTTATTGTATATGCCGGGAGCGCAAACAAATCATCTCTAGATAGACTTCCGTATTGTTGCTTTGGGTGTTGGGTTTGTATAAAAGAACTACAATTTCCGGAGCGACTAGCTGGATAGGTGAATCGGATAATGTGCTCTTGGGAAATGCTTGCAAAACCTGTTTCCCGAGGTCTGACTTGGCTTTGGTAAGGGCATGTAAACGAGCAGAGGCAAAGGTGTTTCCTTTGGCTCGTTGACTTGTATGAAAGTATAGAGGCTTTCCTTGAGGATTGCTGAGTGTGCGCAAAGAATCGGCATAGTAGATTTGTTGCCGGATGGAAAGATATCCGGGAGGAACTGCAAAACCTTCTTGATCTAATGTTTCGACAAGAGTTTTCTCACTAGTAGAAGAATCTCTTTCGATAGGTTTTGATAGCGTTTGCTTCGTATCTGTCTTTTCTTGACAGCTTTGCAAGCTTAGCAAGATAGCCAATATAAAAAAATACCTCCTTACCATATACTGTTTAATACGAGGGTAAGGAGGACTAGAGTTTTGAATATCTTTCTAAATTAGTCGGATTAGATCCGGCTGATGTTTGCTCCTAAGGCTTGTAAGCGTTTGTCGATGTATTGGTAGCCTCGGTCAATTTGCTCGGCATTGTAAATGGTGCTGGTTCCTTTGGCTGACAATGCGGCAATTAACAAGGCCACACCGGCACGAATATCCGGGGATGTCATCTTTATTCCCCGTAAAGGGATCTGACGGTCCAATCCGATAACATTGGCTCTGTGAGGGTCACATAAAATGATTTGAGCCCCCATGTCAATCAATTTATCGACAAAGAACAAACGGCTTTCGAACATTTTTTGATGGATAAGAACTGTTCCCCGTGCCTGAGTAGCCACAACTAACACTATACTAAGCAAGTCCGGAGTGAACAAGGGCCAAGGCCCGTCTGCTACTGTCAGTATGGAGCCATCAATAAACCGGTCAATTTCGTAATGTTCCTGTTCCGGAATAAAGATATCATCATTTCTGAATTCCATCTGAATGCCCAAGCGTTTGAAGATATCGGGAATCAATCCCAGTTCATCAATTCTTGCATTTTTGATCGTGATTTCAGATTGTGTCATGGCTGCCAAACCGATAAAGCTCCCGATTTCAATCATATCCGGCAACATGGTATGTGTAGTACCGCTTAGCTGCTCTACCCCTTCTATTTTAAGTAAATTGGAGCCTGCTCCGGTAATTTTGGCACCCATGGAAGTGAGCATCCGGCACAACTGCTGGATGTAGGGCTCGCAAGCCGCATTGTAGAGGGTAGTAGTGCCTTTGGCTAACACCGCTGCCATAATGACGTTGGCCGTTCCGGTGACCGATGGTTCGTCCAAAAGGATATATGTACCTCTCAAATCATGCGCATCAATTTCAAAATACTTGTGATCCGAGTTGTAATTAAATTTGGCTCCTAATTTTTCAAAGCCCAGAAAGTGTGTGTCCAACCTTCTCCTTCCGATTTTATCGCCTCCCGGCTTCGGGATTTTTGCATATTTATAGCGGGCCAATAAGGGGCCTAAGGTCATAATCGACCCTCTGAGAGAGCTGGCTTTGGCTTTGTATTCTTCGGATTGCAGGTAGGTTATGTCGATTTCTTTGGCCTGAAAGGCATAAGAGTTGTCGCCAATTTTGTGAATTTCCACTCCTAAGTCCTCAAGTAAGGAGATGAGTTGGTTGACATCACGTATATCGGGAATATTATGAATGGTTACTTTCTCTTCGGTAAGCAATACGGCACAGAGTATTTGCAAGGCCTCATTTTTGGCTCCTTGTGGCGTGATCTCTCCTTTTAATTGGTTTCCTCCTTCAATAACTAATGCGTTCTGATCTGATGCGTTCATTTGGTGTAAGATTAATTAATTGATCATGTGGGACAAATCTAGAGGAATTCCTTGGGGATAGAAATTTTTTTTAGGCTTTCTGAATCCGGTCATGCGGATTTGACAAGGGAACTTTCCGTAATACAATTTTATACACAAATAATAATAGAGGATTTGTAATTCGGGAGAAAATCCCTCATTCCTCCGGAATTAGCCTTTTTATCATCATAACAACATGCCCAATCCAACACTTTGAGTCTCCCAAGGCGTTGTGTTTAGTCAAAAAAAAGTCCGGCCTTTATGACCAGACTTTTGAGTGAATGTATTGTCACACTTTGGAGATTACTCTGCAGCTTGTGCTTGAGCACTCTTAAGCGCTCTTGGAATGCTGACAGTAGCAACCGTTACCAAAGGATTGTTCAAAATGGTAAAGTTTTCGGCTTTGATTTCACTTACCTTCACTGATTTACCTAATTCAAGCTTAGAAATATCTACTTGAATAGCTTCCGGCATATCTTTAGGTAAAGCTCTAACCTTTGCTTTTCTTAACTTAGTTACCAATTTACCCCCTTTCTGTACTCCAGGAGAGTTGCCAACGAATTTCACTGGAACATCCATTTTCACTTCTTTGTCTTCGTTCAATTCCAAGAAGTCAGCGTGAGTGATGATCTCACTTACCGGATGAAACTGCAGGTCCTGTAAGATACATTGGTATTCTGTGCCTTCTACATTCAGGTTTACTTGTGCTACCTCTGGGGTGTATGCCAAGTCTCTGAACAAGATCATGGGTACTGCAAAGTGTACATTCTCCTTACCTCCGTACAAAACGCAAGGTACCAAACCTTCAGCTCTTAATTTTTGAGCGGTCTTCTTTCCAAGATCTTGCCTTTTGTAGGCAACTAATTCTAAGGTTCTCATTTTACTTCATTAATAATTTAAATAGAACATGTATAAAATTCCGGTACTCAGCAAGCTCGCTTGCCCCATCCCGGAACATGATTCTTCCCAAACAGTCTACCTGGGTAGACGCTAGATGAACAAGGAGTTCACTGACTCGTTGTCATCGATTCTGCGGATCGCTTCGGCAAACAAATCGGCTACCGAAAGCACTTTGATTTTTCCGCTGCTGTTTTGCAAGGGAATGGTATCTGTGACCACTAATTCCTGCAGCACGGAATCCTCAATGCGTTCGTATGCCGGCCCGGACAGTACCGGGTGTGTACAAATGGCCCGGACGCTGGAAGCTCCCTTTTCAATCAAGGCTTCGGCCGCCCGGCACATGGTACCGGCCGTATCGATCAGGTCGTCCACAAGCACTACATGCTTGCCTTTCACCTCCCCGATCACTTGCATGGAAGCAATTTCATTTGCTTTAGAGCGATGCTTGTCGCAAATGACCATCTCCACATTGAAATATTTAGCAAACCTGCGCGCGCGCTTTACACTGCCCACATCAGGTGCCGCAAAGATATAATTATCGAGCTGTAAGCCCTTTAAATACTCTACAAAAATCCCGGAAGTTTGTAAATGGACGACCGGAATGTCGAAGAAACCTTGTATCTGATCAGCATGTAATTCACTGGTAACGACCCGGTCAGCTCCTGCTGCGGAAAGCAAGTTGGCTACCAGTTTGGCCCCAATCGCGACCCGGGGTTTGTCTTTGCGGTCTTGGCGGGCATAGCCAAAGTAAGGGATAATTACCGATACTGTTTTGGCAGATGCGCGTTTGGCCGCATCAATCATGAGTAATAGCTCCATCAAATTGTCCGTAGGGCTAAACGTAGATTGTATTAAATAGACCTCATGTCCCCGGATGGACTCTACATAATAAGGGGCGATTTCTCCGTCACTGAAGCGCTGAAGCTTTACTTCTTCCAGTGGATTACCATGGGCTTTAGCAATTTTTTCCGCAAGGTATTGGGTTGCTGATCCGGAAAATAGTTTTACTAATGACATGATAAAACGCTGAAATTTTGGTTAGACTTAATTTGAGTTGCTCCCCCTCTTCAAACAGGGAACGTTTCGGGCTGCAAATGTAATAATTTATTATGAAATGAAACAGCGTTTACACCAATGAGTGAAAGTTTTCGAGTATAAATTTACCGGAGAAGGTTTCGTCTTTACCGAAGATGCTATTTCATGTGGTATAAGGTTGTGGGATGACTCGGTGATTGAGGCGAAGCATTAACTGTTTATGATTTCTTGATGCCACCACTCCTGTATGGCTTCCCCTTCTTTTGCCGAGACCGTAACCTCTTCATTGTAGGGTTCCGCCAGCCTTATCAAGTATTTATGACCTTCTGTCGGCTCAATGTGCTGGATGGCTTCCGGTCTTGTCAGAAAATACGATGATAATAAGTGAAATTTAGCAGGATGGAGTTTTTGAGAAATGACGGTGAACTTCTCCGGGCTGGCAATTTTGCGATGGTCAAAGGTATAGAGAAGTACCTTGTGTTTGTGCTTTTTTATAAATACTATTTCGTCAATGGGTATATGTACTGTTTGCTGACCGATACTACCAAGTATAAACCCCTGAGAGAGTGAAAGACCGGGGGCTTTCTGTGAAGTGTTTCCTTTTTTGACTAAAAAGAACAATACACTGAAATATATATTGAGTATAGCGATGAAAAGAAGGGAAGCTTTTAAATGTACTCCCCAGAGGGTTTCGGATTCTTTACTGAAATCATTATCAGTGAAATAAGCCGCTAGAAAGGTGAGGGGCAAGTGGAAGGGTAGACAATACAAAGTACCTTTACAATAAGCAGATATAACCGTAGTAAAGCGAAGGGGCTTATTGGGGGTAATTGTTTGATAATGGGCATACAATGCACTAATGCCCATTAAAAGTATGTAAAGCGAATGGCTAAGTACCAGCTTTTCATCCGGTGGGAATGTAAAGCTGGGCTGGGTTAAATTAGCTCCGCTAAAGAGTATAAACACAAATGATAAAAGGAAGCCTGTACTATATATTCCAATTGTTTTCTTGTTCATAGAAGTATTCTTACCTATGTGTAAGAAGCAAGCTAAAGAAATTCTTTTGTCGCGAGGTTTGCCCTTTCCTTTATTGAAGAAAGGCTGAATCCTTTTGAGTCATCAAAAATTTAACAAGCGCTCTGACAAAGGTTTATAAGAGTTTATAATACAAACTTACAATTTAATACAAGATTCGAGGAATTGTGTAGTGGCTTTTGATTGTAAACGCAGAGAAAAGTACAGTGGGGTTTCCCGGTCCATGATTAACCAACCGGTATATTCACCGGAAGTAGCTTGAAAATAGCGGTAGTTTTTTTCCGCTTTTTGAAACTGTAGTTTGAGCTTGATTGCTTCAAAGGCTCTGTCGAGTTGGCAGGGGGAAGAGGGCAGTGGCTGGGTCGTCAACGACAGGGTGTTGGCCGCTTGAGGAATAGTGCGGTTTTGTGCGGATTGATGGGGGTGTTTTTTTAATACTTTGTAATAACTAAGAGCTAAGATTCCATAGTAGTTTTGGAATAAATTTTTCCAATCCTCTTGCCATTGGTGTGGAAAAGTGTACCACTCTAAACCGATAAGTAGGGTGTTCAAAAAGAAAGCCCCTCCGGCTTGAAAAGGCAAGCAAGGGTTAAACTGTTGTCGTAATGTATCCAGGTCTTCAAACAATTGTACATTGGGTTTACCCACTTCAAACCGTGTATCCCATTCTATGAGTTGGGCTTGTTCTTTATTGGAATTGATTTTATTTACAAAGTCGGAAACTTGGCCGTGTTGCAGGGAAGTGTGAAAAGCTTCGGCTTGTGAGAGGGAATTTCTTTGTGCCTGCTTTTTTGTGGTACTGGTAAATGCCTCTGTATTTGTAACCGCTTGAGTGGATGAGTGCTGCTTGAGCTGTTGGTTAAATAATGGAAGCATTTGAAGGTGACTTCCTTGCTGTGGAGTGCCCGGTTCATGGTGAGGGATGAGTTGTCGGAAGGTAGTTGTTTGAGGGAAAAGTTTACGAAAAAAATCAATCATGACCCTTTGGGATTATTTACTTCAGTGTACCGTTTGAAAGCGTATTTTACCACTTCCCTATACTTTATTCAACTGATTTGGAACAAGGTTTCTTGTTTCAAAGGGTATTAAAATCAACCGGGGCAGTTGCTTGGTTACATAAATAAAATCGATTTGTAAAATATTTGGCAAGAGAGGGGGAAGAACAGTTTTTGGGGTTTTCTCCTTAGGGATTAGAGGAAAATGGTTAATTTTAAATTTTACTATACTACAGCTTTTTGAAAAAGCTTTGAATGAAGTGAATTAACCTTTTTCTTTTTTTGAAATGTTTCAAAAAGGCCTCCTCTGTGTTACTTTTTTCAACAATAGCTTTGGCTATTCTCTTCAAAAAGTGCCTTGATGAGCCGGTTTTGATTCCATCTTCGGTCAAAAACTATACGTGTAAACCACTTCAATATCAACCAATCAACAAACATAAACTATATAGATGGCACATCATCAAAAACACCGGGGAGCTAATCCCAAAGACCATAAACTTTTTACGGAAATAAATATTCAAAAACTCAAAGAGGCAATTTACGATCTTTCTTTACTCTTGAGCAGAGAATATCCATTGCGCGCTTCACTCAAACTGGTAGGAGATAAGTATAAATTGACAGAAAGGCAACGATTGGCATTGACGCATTCTGTTTGTAGTGAACAAGCCCGTCAATCCAGGGCCCAAAAGCATGTGCCCTTGAAGGCCTTGCAAGGAGAAAAGATACTGGTAGACGGATATAATTTATTGATTACGACCGAGAGTATTTTGTCCAACGGACCTGTATTCAGAGGTTTGGATCAATGTTACCGGGATATAGCCAGCATTCACGGCACCTACCGGAAGGTGGAAGAAACCCTTCCCGCGCTCAAATTGATCGGTCAAGTGATTCAAATGTATCAGCCCTTGCATATATGTTGGGTATTGGATGCACCCATCTCCAATAGTGGTCGCTTAAGGAAAGTAATGGAAGCAATCTCAGTAGAATACAATTGGAACTGGGAGGTGCTCATCGAGAATAACCCGGACAGATACATAGCCGAACATAATGCATGTGTTGCAGTGACATCCGATAGTTGGATTTTGGACAATGTAAAGAAGTGGACCAATCCGGTTCCGGAAATCATCCGGCAAGGCAATCCGGATGCCTGGATCATACACTTGGATAGTTGACGTCTTGGTGGGCTTTTGCCTATGTAGGCCAATGCATATCCCGTACCACGATTTGTTCGATCGATTTCTTCAGAGTCTATTTTATCCCTGATTATTAATAACAAATAGAGAGCAATGTCCAGAAGTTTGAAAATTAAAGTATCCGGTCAGGTACAAGGTGTTTTTTACCGGGCCTCCACCCGCGACAAAGCCGAGGCGTTAGGCCTTTGCGGGTTTGTCCGGAACGAACCTGACGGGAAGGTATATATAGAAGTGGAAGGAGACGAGTTTGCATTAAAGCAATTTGTGGATTGGTGTTGGCAAGGTCCGATGTTGGCCCAGGTAACCAATGTACAGATTCGGGAAAACAAATGGCAAGGGTTTGAAACCTTTCTTATCCGCTACGATGAGTAAGAAAACAACAGGCAAACTTTGTTGATGGGCTTGCCTGTTGTTGTGTTGGAGTAAAAACACTTTTATCCCCGCTTTTTCTTTTTTACAAAGGGTTTTTTCTTAGAAGCTTGTTGCTCTTTAGGTGGCTTTTTCATCGTATTCTTTCCGGTGAAATACTTTAATAAGATCACCTCTTTTTCATCAAGGTAACGCCACTTTCCTCTGGGAAGGTCTTTTTTCGTCAATTCTGCATAGACGGTACGGTCCAACCGCTCTACTTCGTAGCCAAAGTGGGCAAAAATTCTCCGGACTATCCGGTTTCTTCCGGAGTGAAGTTGAATACCAAGTTTGGTTCGCTCTTCGTTTAATACGGTCAATCCATCGATATCCACCTCCCCATCTTCCAGCTCAAAGTCTCTGAGCCGGATGACGTCTTCATCTTTTTGCGTCAATGGCTTGTCCAGTTGGACATCGTAAATCTTTTTGACTTTGCCCGAGGGGTGAGCAAGCTTTTTGGCGAGGTCGCCATCGTTGGTCATGATCAACAAGCCCGTGGTTTGGCGGTCAAGCCGGCCTACGGGATAGATCCGCTCATCGCATGCATTGTTAACCAAGTCCATGACCGTTTTGCGGCCAATCTCATCTTCGGTAGTAGTGATAAAACCTTTGGGCTTGTTGAGTAACACATACACTTTGCGTTCTCTTTTAAGTTTTTTTCCCAAATAAAGAACTTCATCACTTACTTTTACTTTATAACCCATTTCGGTGACCACCTTGCCATTCACCTTTACCATGCCTTTTTTGATCAGTTCATCGGCTTCTCTGCGGGAACACACCCCGGCATTGGCAATGTAGCGGTTCAGCCGGATCAAATCACTGTTTTCCGAAGCTTTACCGCTGTATTTTTGTTCCAGTTTTTTTATCTTCTGAAAGTTATATTCGGGAATTTGACTTGATGTCTTTTTCTTAAACACTTTAGGCTTTTGCTCCTTGGTGTTCTCCGTTTTGCCATACCTCTTTTTAGTCTTAAATGACCCCTTCGGTTGATGTTTCCCTGGCTTGAATTTCATGTTTTTTCTATGTTTAATCCTTTGCAGAATGGAAAAAAGCCGTTAAATGAGCGAGTCTTGTCCCCATACAATCTAGCGGCACAAGCCTGTTAGCAATTGAAGTGAATTAACCTTTTTCTTTTTCCTGAAAAAGGTTTCAAAAGCGCCTCCTCTGTATTCCTTTTTTCAACAATAGCTTTGGCTATTCTCTTCAAAAAGTGCCTTGATGAGCCGATTTTGATTCCATGTTCGGTCAAAAACTATACGTTTAAACCACTTCATTTACAAAGCTTTTATTTCTGCAAAGCTAAGGAATATTCGGCATACTCAGGCCAAGTATCTGAGGGTAGCTGCAAGAAGTATTGTCAAAAGGGCCGTCCGGAGTACAATCAAGGCGGTCTTACGCATACTGATGGAAGGGAGGTTTCCGGGTAAGTTGGTCAGGGATTGTTGAGGACTGAGGTCGTATTTTAGCAATACGGATAAGGCTGTGCAAGGAAAGCTTTTACTGGGGTTGAATTTGAAATTTTCAGGATTGATGATTGCAAGAAGATGTATAAAGCCCCCTTCGGAAAGGATCATCAAAAGACTTGTACATAGAGCAGGCACGATTTGGATCAAATAATGAATGAACCGGTTAAGGGTGTATATAGACGAATGGTGTTTGAACCGGTTGACTGTATCATAAATGACCATCAACGTTTTGTAAATAAGTAAACCAGGAAGGCCAAAAAGCATATAATAAAGTACCGGAGCCACCAAGTCCACACACAAACGATGGGCAATATACTGCAAGATTGCTTTTCGCAATTCATTGACAGTCATTTTGGAAGAATCTGACCCGGTATATTGGGCAAACAGCTTACGCGCTTTTCCAAGTTCTTCTTTCGTATGGAGTAACTTGAATAGGTTTTTTCCTTTCCGAATGGTACTTGTGTTGGAAAGTGTGATGGACAGCCAGAATACATGATGAAGTACAACCAAAGAATAATGGGCCTTCATCAACCAGAAGTCCAAATAAAAAGCGACAAAATAGGTGGATGCCACACTGATTACGCTGAAAAGAAGAACTTTGAGTAGCAGCAATCTTTTGGGTTTTAATTGCCGGTTAACCGAAAGAAATAGTGGCTGAAGAAACTTGATGGGGTGTGTAATGGGAAGATAGTGGTTGAAAATCAGCTCTACCAGGTAGGCTATCAGTAAGGATGAGATGTATAGGATTTCTGATTGCATGAAAGTAAATTGACATTCGGGTCAAAAGTAGTAATTCGAGGGGAATTTACTAATACCTGCCCCCTCATCCTATCGTGAGGGGGTAAATTGATGAGCATTATTGAAACCCGTTCGTGTATGGAAAGGGGTTCTTTTGAACAATAATTCAAGATACAATAGATTCTCTCAAATACATATTTTAATCCCACCGTTTCTAAAATTGACTTAGTACATTTCTAAGTTTTTGGAGTATATCTAATTGCCTTTCTTTTATTTTTTTACTTATTTATGATCAAAAAAAGAGGCTCCCAATACTCAAAGGATGAAAGTTGAACATGCTCTAAGACAAAATACAGAATGTCCAAGGTTTAGTTAAAGTTTGTCCGTATTGGCAAAAGATAGGAATCCGGTACTGTTTTTATGAATAATCTTACGAATACCGGGTTGCAGGCGTTCAACGGGTAATCAAAGTTGAAAATTACTATTTACTATTTTCCAAATAACATGATGCAGAAATTTACCCTCTTAAATTTATTCCTGAGTACATTTTTATGGCACAATGCGTACACACAATGTATTAACCCGGCCCCCGGAGGGGAAGATACTAACCTGACGATTTGGTTTAAAGCTGATGAAGGAGTATATGAAAATACGGGGGGTAGCGATCCGGCAGAAGGGGGAGATGTCATTGAATACTGGCAAAATCAGGCTTCGGGAGGTGGAGTCTCCCATTTGATCCGCTCTACCTTCATAAGTGGTAGCCCAGATGTGTTGGATGGGGGAGATCCTTCTTATATCGAAGAAGGAATCAATTTTCAGCCGGTGGTTGATTTTGATGGAAATGATTTTTTCAGAACAGAGAACACCATCACGTATGATAACTTTATGGATGGGCAGCAATTGTCACTTTACATAGTGATGAAAGTGGATGCCGGGGGGGTGGTTTCCGGTTGGCAAAAGATTAATTATAGTAGTGATAAGTTCGCTCTGGAAACCAATCAAGTGTTTTTCGGCCGGAACAATGACAGAGTAACAGGCTTATCCATGGGAACTGCTCAGCCCCGTTTACTTTCCTTTACGGCCGGAAGTAACAATATGTATGGGTATCTGGAAGGAAGTTTAACCAATTCCGATACCTATACGGATTTTAATGGAACAGGTACCGCAGGAAACGGGTACTTCACGATGGGAGCTTTTCGTCATGGGGCCTATTTCGTAGATGGGCAAGTTGCCGAAATAATTATGTATCAAGACGATCATGCCAGTACCGAACGGGAGAAAATCGAATCTTACCTGGCATTGAAGTATGCTTTATCACTACAACACGACTATATCCTTTCTGATAACTCCGTCATATGGGATTATACGGGAAATGCCTTGTTTAATACAAATATAATAGGAATCGGTAGGGACGATTGTAATACTTTGGATGTGCGAAAATCCAAATCAAGTAATGTGAATAGTGTGTTGACTTTAATCAACGGAACTTCGGTGGGGACTCCCGCGGCTTTCGGGACAGACCTTTCCTATTTGATGATTGGTCATAATAATGAAGCAATGAGCTCTACCAATGAAACTGATTTAAACAGCGCACAGGTAAAAAGACGTGTATCCCGTACCTGGAAAGCCGAAGAAGTCGGGACGGTAGGTACCGTAACGATCCAGCTGGATATGAGTCAGGTAATAGGGGTAGGAGGCGTATTGGGGGAGAATGATCTGGACAAGGTGAGGCTGTTGGTGGATGGGGACGGCACTTTTGCCAGTGGAGCGACCTTAGTGAGTCCTTCTGCTTATGACAACTCCACGGATATGGTGAGCTTTCAACATGATTTTGACGGGGGCTCCGGCTATTATTTCTCTATCGGATCGATTGATGCAGGCACAGCCCCCTTACCTGTAGAGTTACTTTCTTTCGAAGCCGTTTTGAATGAGCAGTTTTCTGCACTTTTAAAGTGGGAAGTTGCCAGTGAAATCAATCATGCGGGGTATACGGTCGAGCGCTCATCAGATGCCCGGAATTGGAGCCGTGTAGGGGATGTGAAGGGCATGGGGGTGGATGTCACAACCTTGCAAAGGTATAGTTTACCGGATCCGCAACCGGTTAACGGCTTGGTATATTACCGGTTAAAAGTCTCGGATTTGGATGGAGGCATTGAATACTCCAAAATCGTATCGGTAGAGGCCTCACAAGGGTTGGAAGTTTTGGAAATATTTCCCAACCCGGCAGACCAATACCTACAGGTAAAGCTCCCGAACGCTTCTTTGTACAGGTTGGATTTACTTACTACTTTAGGACAAAAAGTTCCTGTACAAGTGGTTTCATCCCGATTTGGGTTACGTGTAAATACTACAGACATTCCGGATGGAGTATACTTTCTGACCTTAAGTAACTCTTTTATGAAATACCAAAAAAAGATAATAATTCAACATTAGCTTCTTGCCGAGCTTCCAAATGTACCACCCCCATCTTTTTGTTGTCTCAAAAGGACGGGGGTATTCGTGAAAGCGGGTACAAGTTCTGTTATACAAGGTTGCTTTTCATTTATTCCTCCAAAAGGTATTTTTTAGCAATTTGATTGAATTCTGTAAGTTGATTTTTTACCCAGGTAGCATCTTTGTTAAGCTCTTCCCGCATTAGCTCTGCTACTTTCGGAGCCATTTCCATGGCCGCCCGGGCATTCAGAAACAAGGCTCTTTGTCTACGAGCAAGAATATCTTCTACCGTTCTGGCCATTTCATGCCGCACCGACCAAACAACCTCTGCCTTTGTATAAGGCAACGAGGGGTGTAATACTTCACCTAATTCGGGATGTTCCCGGCTCAAAGCCTTGATTTTAAATGCGTCACTGCCATAAATATGCAATGGGTTTGTTTCGTCCTGTTTTCGTTCATAACCATGGATGAGTACATTTTTGGTAATGCATTCTTTTTCCGGCAGGTTTGCGACCATGGCAACGGTGTCCACTACATCTTCACCCATTTTCCGGAAGGTGGTCCATTTTCCTCCTAATACGGTAATCAGCCCGGATTCGGCAACGGTTACTTTGTGGGAGCGGGAAATTTCTTTGGTGTTTTTGTCTTCTTGTGTAGAGGCGACCAATGGACGCAAACCGGCAAAGATGCTAAGTACATCGCTGCGTTGGGGAGGAATATTTAAATACTTTGCGGCATTTCTCAATACGAAGTCAATTTCTTCTTCTAAGGCAGAAGGCTCTAAAGAGGCATCCGGTATCAGTGTGTCCGTAGTCCCGACAATTACATGTTCATGCCATGGAACTGCAAACAACACTCGACCATCGTCCGTTTTAGGAACCATAATGGCCGATTCGCTCTGCAAGAATTTTTTGTCAAGAACTAAATGAATACCTTGGCTAGGTTGCAATGTGTTGACAGTATTGGGGTTGTCCATCTTCAAAATGGCATCGGCAAAAATACCTGTGGCATTGACTACGGCCCGTGCTTTTAAGTGGTATTCATCTCCTGACTCCCGGTCTATGGCGGTTACGCCTTCTACCAAGCCTTCGTTTTTCACCAAACCGGTTACTTTCATATAGTTTAGTGGGGTTCCACCAAATTGATAAACCGTTTGGGCCAGGTTTACTGCCAAACGAGCATCGTCAAATTGCCCGTCATAATACAATACACCCCCGCGCAATCCGTTGACTTCCACATTGGGAATAGCTTGCATGACTTCCTCCCGGCTCAGGCTTCGAGAGGGCCCCAAGCCCATAGAACCGGCCAAGGCATCGTACACTTTCATGCCTATGTTATAAAAGGGGCCTCCCCACCAATCATACGTTGGAATGACAAAAGCCAGGTTTTTTACAAGGTGAGGGGCGTTTTGTCGCAAAATACCGCGCTCGTGCAAAGCTTCCAATACCAAAGATACGTCACCCTGCTTGAGATAGCGCACGCCACCATGAATCAATTTGGTGCTACGGCTGGAAGTGCCTTTTGCAAAATCGGCTTGTTCCAATAAAAGCGTTTTGTACCCTCTGGTCACAGCATCCAAGGCGGCACCCAGGCCTGTAGCCCCTCCGCCAATGACAATAACATCCCAAATACTTTGAGGTTCGTTCAACAATGGTAAAAGTTCTGACCGGTTCATGGTTTGGTTTTAACTATAGATGTTTGTATTTGATATTCAGCTTTTTATCATAAGCTTTTGAAAGAGCTTTAGGGCGTAAACTATCTCCGGGACTCTCTTGGAAATTTTCGGAAAAAAGAATTTAAAAAATGAAAAATTAAACTTATCACCAGGAAAATGTTGTTTTGTAAGTATTGTAGATTTTTTTGAAATTTAAAGTATTTCCCGGAAAATAAAAGAGGAAACCGCGGAAAAGATCAATAGCATTCAAAACCAGCAAGAAATATTCTTACAACCTCGAGGAACACCCTTTTCTTAATCAACCATCAGAGGCTTATCCGATTTTTAGCGTTTATCACCTGATAAGCCATGTAGAATAGCAACCAGCCCGGACTAGAATTCTTCTTATCTAAAAAATACATCTATGAAAGTCGAACAAATTTATACCAAGCGTCTTTCAGAAGCTTCTTATTTTATTTGTTCTGATGGGGAAGCTGTTGTCATTGACCCCATTCGGGATGCCTCGCCGTATTTGCGTTTGGCGGAAAAGAACAAAGCCAAGATAAAGTATATTCTGGAAACCCATTTGCATACGGATTTTGTCTCCGGGCACTTGGAGCTTTCACGTAAAACCGGAGCCGAAATTGTCTATGGACCTAATGCGGAAACCAATTACCCGGTGTACCATGCCAAAGACGATGAGTTGCTCACCGTTGGAAAAATACAAATCAAAGTACTTTACACCCCCGGGCATACCCTGGAGTCCACCTGTTTCCTGGCATTTGATGAAAAAGGGAACGCTCACAGTTTGTTTTCCGGAGACACTTTATTGATTGAAGATGTAGGACGGCCTGATTTGGTCTTGAATAATGAGGTGAGCATAGAAGACCAAGCTCGTCAACTTTATGACTCGATTCAGGTGAAGTTAAATCCTTTGGAAGACAGTGTGTTGCTGTACCCCGGGCATGTGCACGGTTCTCCATGTGCCCGGCATATAGGCCCTGCCCTGCACTCGACCATAGGGGAACAACGGAAGGTGAATTTTGCCTTGAAAGAGATCGATAAAGAGGATTTTGTGAAGGAAGTGGTGAATGGCTTAAATTCCCCCCCCTCGTACTTTTTTGAAAATGCCCGGATTAATCGTACGGGATATGCGGACCTACAAGATGTACTGCAAAAAAACCTTAAGGCACTGTCTGTAGGAGACGTTGAACAGGCCCTTGAAAAGAAAGGGCTGGTCATCGATACCCGCGAGGCGGAATACTTCCAACGGGGCTTTATCAAAGGGGCCATCAATATCGGATTGAGTGGGCAATTCGCGATTTGGACGGGTACCTTGGTGAAAATCGATACCCCCCTTATTCTTATCGGAAGAAATCAATGTGCCTCTGAGGAAGCCATTGTCCGCTTAACGCAGATTGGTTATGAAAATGTATTAGGTTATCTGGAAGGAGGGTTTGGTATGTGGGAATGGCAAGACAAGGCTGTGGAGTACATCTGTCCGTTTTCATTGGAAGAGAGTGCAACCAAACTCAAAAATTATCAGATTATGGCAATAGATGTGCGTAATCCTAAAGCGTATCAGGAAGCTCATATTGATAATGCCATACACATTCCGTTGGCACAGTTGTCATCAAACATGTTTGATTTGAATACAATATCTGAGTATGTGGTATATGGGGATTCAGCGTATTATGCCTTGATGGCTGTATCGCTTTTACAGAAAAACGGCTTTATACAAGTTTCCTATTTGAAAGGAGATTTTATGAAGTTACAAGAATACGGTGTGCCTATGGTTTATCAAAAGAAAAAATCAATCATCTCTGCTTCATAAAAAATACTCGATAGTTAAGTAAGCTTTATAAAAAAAAGTGTTGTAATTGGCAAGGCTCTGTGTTGTTTAGAACGTGGTAAGCAATCTATGTTGAAGTTGATAAAGTAATAATATTTTACGGGATATCAAAGCCTTTTGGGAAGAATTGTCGGAAGAAATGATCCATACTGTGAATGGGAAGCTGGGCCCTGTGCACTTGTATGAAATAAATAAAACAGACCTAAGTACATGACAAAAATAAGCAGAGGGCTTTTTTAATCATATTATTGATATTATTTAAAAACACCTCTGAGAGTTTATCAAGGCCATAGGAGAAAAAGCTAACCGCTCTTCTGCCATGCTTTTTGATGGTGATTTGTTTGATGTTTTCATGTAGGTAAATCCCTATATTATACGACCAGATAAAGGCAATCACCAACACCCTGATAAGTGTATTTAACCGCTGATCATCA
>NZ_JBDKWZ010000016.1:0-171319 GCF_039710355.1 Rapidithrix thailandica
CTTTATCAATTATCGCTCTAAGCTCGGATACTTCTTCTTGCAGTAATTTGACCCTGTACCTTTTCATCTTTTTTCTAAAGGTACTGAATTATTACGTTATTTTAAATTTTACTTAACACTAGTATTCAATTAGGGATTGGCGAGCGGACGAACGGAGCGTATAACCTGAACTGGGCCATCAGAGGCGTATTCTACCGCTTCAACTATATTCTGAACGACCGCTATATTTTCGAAACCAATGGGCGCTATGACGGAACTTCCCGCTTCCCCACTGAAGACCGTTTTGATTTTTTTCCATCGGCTTCCTTAGCCTGGGTAGTGTCAGAAGAAAGCTTTTTCAAACCTTTAAAGAAGGTGGTTAGTTATATGAAATTTCGCGGTTCGGCCGGTACTTTGGGGAATCAAAACTTAGGGGAGGACAACTATTCTCAGGTATACCCTTATATCTCTACCATGGGTTTGAGTGCTCAATCCACCCTTCTCAACGGTGCTTGGGTGCCTGCCGTGTATGCACCCAACCTGGTGAGTGCCAGCCTGACTTGGGAGAAAGCAACAACTTACAACTTTGGTGTTGACCTAGGGCTACTCAATGACAAGTTGAACGCCACTTTTGATCTGTACCGGAGAAATACGGTGGACATGCTGACCAAAGGAAAAACCCTCCCCGCGGTATTAGGGACTTCTGTACCGAAGGAAAATGCTGCGGATTTGGAAACGAACGGTTGGGAGCTGACCTTAAATTGGAAGGACCAAATGAACGTGGCCGGTAAGCCTTTCCACTATGGGGTGAAGTTTATCCTTTACGATAGCCGGACATATATTACCAAGTTTGATAATCCGACAAACTACCTGGATGATCATTATGAAGGTATGGAATGGGGCGATATCTGGGGGTTGAAGACTTTGGGCTTTTTTCAGTCAGAACAAGAAATTGAGGCACATGCAGACCAGTCTAAAGTAGCCTCTTATCCCGGAAGCCGTCCGATTGAACCCGGTGACCTGAAATTTGAAGATACCAACGGTGACGGCATCGTGGATTGGGGAAATTGGACCTTGGAAAACCCAGGCGATTACCGGATCATCGGCAACAGTCAGGACCGCTTAGGCTATAGCATTGATTTGAATGCGGAATGGAATGGGTTTGACCTACGGGCTTTCTTCCAAGGGATTGGCAAAAAAGATTTCTATCCGGGGCCCGGTCACCATTACTTCTGGGGGATTTATGCCCAGCCTTGGTCAAACTTACTGGCACATAACCTGGACCACTGGACTCCGGAAAGCCCAAATGCTTATTTCCCAAGACCTAAATCATATTCTGCGGAAATTGGAAAAGAGCTGGGAATTCCCCAAAGCAAATATTTGCAGAATGCAGCGTACTTAAGGCTGAAAAACCTTACCCTAGGCTATTCCTTGCCTAAGAGCCTCATTTCGAAAATCGGTTTGGACAAAGTGCGCTTGTATGTGAGTGGCGAAAACTTATTGGAATTTACCAAACTGAATGAATACCTGGATCCGGAAGGCTTAGGGGGAACCGTATACCCTTTCCAAAGAACCTATTCCTTTGGCCTGAACGTGATCTTTTAATTCATCTGTTTCCCCGCTTTTCTTCAGTTGTCGGCTATTCATTGGGCTGAGAAGAGCAGCGTGGAAGAAATATACATTCATCCTTCGAATAAAAATGTTGAAGCATTATGAAAACTTTAATATATATCATAGTTCTTTCGGTTTTCGCTGGAATATTGGGGGCCTGTAACAATGAGTTTATGGAGCGCTACCCAACTACTGCGGTTACCCCTGAGAATTTTTTTAGTACACCAGCAGATCTGGAAACGTATTCTAATGGCTTTTATGGTCAATTGAGCCTTAAGTATAATGATTTGGGGTCGGACAATATTTCCCATTACAATTCCGGTACGACTACCATAGAACGGGTGATGCGTGGAGAGATTGACCCGACTACCGTAGGTGACTGGAACTGGGGGGATTTGCGGAATATCAATTTTATGTTGGAAAATGCCCGTAAAGTAAGCGGTGAGGCCGGAGAAATTAATCATTATATGGGCATAGCACGTTTTTTCCGTGCTTGGTTTTATTATGAAAAAGTTAAAACTTATGGCAATGTGCCTTGGTATCCACGCACAATACAGACTGATGACGAAGACCTTTTGTATAAGGCGCAAGACCCTCGCGAAGTCGTGGTGGATTCTATCTTGGCTGATCTGGATTTTGCCGTGGAGCATATCCGAAGCGACCAGCACAATACTCAGGTATCCAAATGGGCAGCACTCAGTTTATTAGCTCGTGTGGCCTTGCAGGAGGGAACCTACCGGAAATACCATACGGAATTAGGGTTGGATGATGCTACTTCGTTCTTACAAAAAGCAGCGACTGCGGCACAAACCATTATGGAAGAAGGTGGGTATTCCCTGGATCCCGATTACGGCTCTTTATTCCGGTCGGTAAACCTTTCCGGTAGTCGTGAGACAATTCTCTTTGTGGATTATGACAAAGACTTGGACAAACGGCATAATTCTCAAACCGTATTTGATTACGAGTACGCCCTTAGCCGCAGTCTGGTAGATACCTATTTGAAGAAAAGTGACGGAAAACCATTTACTTCCGTTCCTGACAATGAAGAGGCGACTTTGCACGAAATCTTTAATGACCGCGATCCGCGATTGATGAATACCGTGATGCAACCGGGGTTTACGATACCCGGAAGCAGTAACCCTTACCGGATGAAACCTTTTCTGGGAGGCTATATTCAAATCAAATTCTTTCCACCTGGAGAAGACCATATCGGTTGGGACTTGACGTATACGGACCTGCCGGTGTTTCGCTATGCCGAAACCCTGTTGATATATGCAGAAGCTAAAGCAGAGTTAGGTACTTTGACTCAGGAGGACTTAGACAAATCGGTGAATTTGCTAAGACAGCGGGTAGAAATGCCGGCTATGGACTTGGCTACTGTGCAAAGCGAAATGGATCCGGTATTGGAACAACGGTATTTCAATGTGACCGGCCCGCAAAAAGGTGCAATTCTGGAAATCAGAAGAGAGCGAAGGGTAGAGCTGGCATGCGAAGGGTTCCGCCTGGGGGATTTGATGCGTTGGAAATTAGGTAAGTTGTTGGAAAAAGAGCCGGAAGGTATGTATGTGGAAGGCCTGGGAGCGATGGACGTTACCGGAGATGGTGTGGATGACATTGCCATTTTGGAGTCTTCGGATAAAACCGGTCCGATTGACGGGTTGCCCAACAAAGATGATTTATCCCTGTATTTCTTGAAGGATGATAGTGGGAAACTGACCAGTTTTTATTTAGAGTTTGGGGACCATGGCCATATTCGTTTTACCCGGAACTTAGACCTGAGTAAAAAGTTTATCGAACCGAAATATTATTATTTACCGATCTCGGAAACCCAGATGTTACTAAATCCGAATTTGGAACAATCCATCGGTTGGTAATAAGTTTATTTACCTCTCGCGTAACGATTCAACATGCACCTGTTACGCCTGTATATGAACACAACTAACTATCTGTTACCCTTTTATAGAGCCCGGAGCGATTCGTTCCGGGCTTTTATTTTCATAAGTCACTGTCAATAAAATTCGAAAGACGGGTAATGGCTGCCATATATTTGGGGATTAATCAATTTCAAGGCTTGAATGCAATTTTCTTTTCGATGTAAATCCTTAATTTTTAACGAATAAGGCTTGAAGCTAAAACAACATTTCTGCAATCGATTGTTTTTTTGGATTTGTTTTCCTACCTTAGTTTCACGCTTTTAGTAAATATGAAAATAACTGAGAAAGATGGGAAGTAAACACTTCGTTCCGACCAAATCACATGTGGCTTCTGTCGAGGAGTTATTTGATTCGTATTATCAAGTTTATTACCAACCTCTTAAAGGCTTTGCAACGAAGTTTTTGAGAGATGAAAATCTGGCGGAAGATGTACTGCAAGAAGTGTTTATGAAATTCTGGAAGAATTTACCCCACTTGGATACCAGTCAATCCTTAAAGGATTATCTGTACCGTGCCGTAAAAAATCAGGTATTAAATACTTTACAAACCAAGTCTCTCCAAATTATCCGGCATGCCGAAAAACTACAAGAGGAATCCTGTTCCGGTACTTGTACTGAAGATAAGGTGTACTTCAGTGAGTTGAACGAACTGGTGACTAAACGGATGGAAGCCTTACCCGAAAAAAAGAAAGAAGTCTTCCAGCTCCGGCTTTTTGAAGACTTGTCAAATCAACAAATTGCCCAACAAAAAAACACCTCCATTCACACCGTGAAGACACAATTCTTTCAAGCTTTGAAAGCAGTAAGAGCCTCTCTGAAAGGGTATTTGCAATAATGCACGATTATTACAATCGATTGTAATGGAGCGCTTTTTATTACTGAAAGGCTTCGGGCCAACTGACTTTCAGATCAAAGAATTAATTTTGTTTGACATCTCCTCCACTTGGTACTTCCCTTTTCCAAATTGTTGAATCTCAAATATTTTTTCTTTTTTTAAAAAAAAAATCACTCACCCAATACTACTTTTTGTGGCTTGCCCTGTGTATAGTAGTGTAAGGGAATCGCAATCATGAAGGAACGTAATTATAAGACATTGGTAAACCGGTATTTAACCAACCGTTGCACACCTGAAGAAACCAAACAGGTGCTGAAATGGATGCATAGCCCCGAAGGCAAGGCATATATGGAGCAACTGATGTCTAAGGAATTGCAAATGATTGACCAGGAGATTCATCAAGAAATATCTGGGGAGGTGGTGCCTATCAACCGGCCACGTAAAGGTAAAAACCGGATGGGATTGGTAGCGGTGATAGTGTTTTTGATGATTGCCGGATGGAGTTTGATGGGAGTGATTCAGCAACAGAATGAAGGAAAAGAGGCAAAAGTACCTATGATGGAGAAAGTTGCACCGAGAGGAAGCAAAATGCGGATTACATTGAGTGACGGGTCAAGGGTAGTATTGAATGCAGAAAGTTGCTTGTCCTTTCCCAAACACTTCTCGGAAACCTCCCGGGTGGTGTATTTACAAGGAGAGGCTTTTTTTGAAGTAACGGAAGATCGCCAAAGACCTTTTTCAGTGGTATCCGGTGAAATTACTACCACTGCCTTAGGGACTTCTTTTAATGTAAATGCCTATGAAGACTTTAAAAAAGTGGAAGTGGCATTGGTGACCGGTAAAGTCCAGGTAAAGGCAGAAAGAATGCAGGCTTCTGCCATGCTGGTGCCGGGTGAGAAACTCGCGTATTCCGGTCGGTCAAAGCTTACCAAATTGAGGTTTGACTCTGAAAAAGAAGTAGGATGGAAGGATGGTTGGATCATATTTGAAAACGCCAGCTTTCAGGAAGTACAAAGTACTTTGGAACGCTGGTACGATGTGAGCATTTTTTGTGATAAAGTTTTGCAAAGAGATTGGAATTACTCAGGCAAATTTCACCATGCTTCACTGGAGAATGTCTTGGAAAACATCGGCTTTGCCCGGAAGTTTCAGTTTAGCATTAAAAACAAAAAAGTAAACCTTTATTAAGCTATATTACAGTTGATTACAATTAACTATGTATCTCTAAACCCTCAAACGGATGAACCGCTTTATTAACTCCAGTTAAATAGAAAAAAAACCGGCAATCATTTGCGCTGACTGCCGGATAAGTTTCATTTCCTCCTCACCGTATTTTTGAATAGATGAAATAAGGGCACATACTCATCTACTGACCAAAAATAGGGGTGGGAGGCATTTGCCAAAACTTAAAGTTTCACTAAAAACACCTTAAAGATATGAAATGGAAGTTACTACTCCTAATTAAAATGCTCTCAAAGTATACCTTTTATGCCCTGATCATTCAGTCACTTACGTTGAGCATCATTTCGGCTGCTCCTGGGAATGCACAGGTTACCAGCGTGAAGGATGCATACATACATATAACAAAGCGTAATGTGAGTTTGCAGCAGGTCTTCAACACCGTTGAAGCGATGACGAACTATGAGTTTACGTACGATGCTCGTAAAGTGAATCTCCAGCAATCGATTGCAGATTTGAACTATGAAGGAAATGTGTACGGCTTGTTGGTTGAATTGTCTGAACGATGCGATTGCCGTTTTAAACAAGTCAATGAAAACATCACGGTTTCCAAGGCTCCTGCAAAGAGAAAAGTTGCAGAGGAAAGAGTTTCCGTACTACAAGAAGTGGTGGTGAAGGGAAAAGTAAGCGATTCGTCCGGGGAAATTTTACCGGGAGTGACGATTTTAGTGAAGGGAACCACTCAAGGTACCACCACGGACATGGAGGGGAACTACAGCATTGCAGTAGCGGAAGATGCCGTATTGGTTTTTAGTTATATCGGTTACAAAACCCAGGAAGTGGTAGTAGGAAGTCGTTCTCAAATCGATGTATTGATGGATTTTGACCAAGAACAGTTGGACGAAGTCGTGGTAGTAGGATATGGTACCCAACAGAAAGAAAATCTGACCGGGGCGGTATCTTCGGTTAATTTTGAAACGATTCAAAACCGCCCGATCGCCAGTGCCAGTACAGCATTATCCGGATTGGCACCTGGAGTACATGTCAATCAAAGTTCCGGCCAGCCGGGAAGAGACAATGCTACGATTCGTATCCGTGGAATAGGGACCTTAGGAAATTCGAACCCTTTGGTGTTGGTAGATGGTATTGAAGCGAGTATGAACGATATCAACCCCAATGATATCGAAAGTATGACGGTATTAAAAGATGCGGCTTCTGCTGCAATTTATGGTTCGAGGGCGGCCAATGGTGTCATCATCATTACCACGAAAAAAGGAAAGGAAGGAAAGTTAAAACTGAGCTACAATGGTTATTATGCCTGGCAAAAAGCAACGAATATCATCGAATCGGTAAACGATTATGCCACGTATATGGAGTTGGCCAATGAAGGCTTGACCAATGTAGGCGGACAGCCTAAATATAGTCAAGAAACCATCGATGCCTGGAAAAGTGGTAAGGATCCTTTGGTATATCCCAATACTGATTGGACTTCGCTGATTTTCCAAGCCGCTCCCATGCAAGAACACCATATCTCGTTGAATGGCGGGACCGAAAAAATGCGCTTCCTGTTTTCCACAGGGGTGTTGGATCAAGAGGGTATCATCCCGAATACCAGTTACAAACGGTACAATATGCGTTTAAACTGGGATGCGGATGTAACCAAGAAATTAAAAATCGGAGCGAATATATCCGGCAGCTGGAATATCCGGAAAGAGCCCGGAGATGTAGCGACCATTATGAACTGGTTAGGCGGAACCGCTCCGGGCATCGTACCGGAATCACCTGATGGTTTTTTCGGAGGGGCACAAGCTCTTGATGAAAACCAGCAGTTGAACAATCCTTGGTCAGTGATTCAACAACGCGATAAGCAAGAGGAGTGGCAGCGTTTTTTGGCAAGAGGTTTTTTAGAATATGAGATTGTCGATGGACTTACTTTCCAGACCAATGCAGCGATCAAGTATTACAATATGGTGTTGTCGGATTTTAATCCCAAGGGGGATTTGTATAAATTCTTGCCGGATGGTGAAAAACAGGTACACCGCCCATATGCAACCCGTGCCTCTCTTACCAACAAAAACCGCCGGGATTATAACATCACCTTGTTTACGACACTGACCTATGAAAAACAAATCGGTCGTGACCATTTTATAAAAGTGTTGGCCGGTTTTAACCAAGAAGAGTACCGGAAAGACGAATACAGCGCTTCGATCAAAGAATTTCCCAACAATAATGTACGGGAACTCAATGCCGGGTTGGAAGATCCTACTCTGGCAGGTACTGCTGAAGATTGGGCTTTACGTTCGTATTTTGGCCGGGTGAATTACGAATTGAGGGACCGCTACCTGTTTGAAGCTAATATCCGTTATGACGGATCTTCCCGTTTTGCACAGGGCAATCAATGGGGAGCATTCCCTTCCCTTTCATTAGGCTGGCGGATTTCGGAAGAAGCCTTTTTGCAAGACGTTGACTTTATCGACAATTTAAAACTAAGAGCTTCTTGGGGTAAATTAGGAAACCAGAATATTAACCGCTTGTATGGTTTTGCCTCTTCGTATACGACCGGTCTGAATTACAGTTTCAATGGGAATTTGGTTTCGGGAATCGCACCTACGGCTTTGGCGAATCGCGATATTACCTGGGAAACGTCTACGACTACGGATATCGGTTTGGACATCGAGTTGTTAGAAGGAAAATTCAGCTTGACAGCAGACTACTTTGACCGTACTACAGAGGGTATTTTGGTGGCGGTACCGATTCCCAAAACCATGGGAAATTTAACCTCTCCGGTTCAAAATATCGCCAAAGTACAGAACAAAGGTTGGGAGTTAACACTAGGCCATCAAAATACCATCAATGAATTGAATTATTCGGCAAGTTTCAATGTCACCAAAGTGGACAATGAAGTGATTAAATACAAAGGAGGAAATGCACCGCCAAATGGAGTGTTTTTGATCCGGGAAGGGCATGCCATCAATTCATTATATGGTTACAAAGTGGAAGGCATCTTCCAGTCAGACGATGAAGTGACCCAACATGCAACCCAATGGCCTGGAACTTCCGCAGGGGATTTAAAATATGCGGATTTGAATGATGACGGCAAAATTGACGGAGACGACCGGACGGTGATTGGGAATATCATTCCCGAATATTATTTCGGTTTGAACTTGTCTGCTTCTTATAAAGGTTTTGATCTCTCTGCCTTATTTCAAGGAGTGGCCAACCAGGATGTATTCTTAACAGGAAATTTCATTGCTCCATTTGCTTCTTCGGAAGCCGGAATGTTTCCTACCCGTTGGTTGGACCGCTGGACTCCTGACAACAAGAGTACGGAACTGCCTCGCTTAACCCATTCTTCCCGTTTCACCGGAAATATTCAAAACTCAAGCTTTTGGATAGAAGATGCTTCCTTTATCCGTTTGAAAAACTTGCAAATCGGTTATACCTTACCGGCCAAAGTAACGGACAAATTGGGCGTGGAAAAAGTGAGAGTGTATGCCAATGGCCAAAACTTACTCACCTGGACTTCCTTTGAAGGTTTTGATCCTGAACGCGATCCGAAGAAAACACAAATTGTACACCCGAATGTACGCATCATGTCATTGGGTTTGAATGTTAATTTTTAAACTATGAAAATGATGAATAAGAACTTTATATATATCCTTTTAAGCTTGTTTTTACTCCAGGCTTGTGACAGCGATTTCTTAAACCGCTATCCCAAAGATCAGGTGTCGGGCGATACGTTTTGGGGATCCGAACAAGATGCACTTTCGGGTTTGAATGCGGTATATGATGCCATGCAAACGGGGGATTATTACATGTATAATAATTATATGTACAATGATGGATTGACCCCCAATGCCTATTCACAAGGCGCTTACCAGGGTTTTCAAGCCATTGGAAACGGTACCCATACCGCTACGGCACCGGGTGCGGTAGCAGGCCGGTGGACGTATTGCTATGCAGGGGTTTACCGGGCCAATTTATTTTTGGAAAATGTGGGAAATGCCATTGAAGACGAGGCCTTGTTAAACCGGACACAAGGGGAGGCTCGCTTCTTAAGAGCACTTTACTATCACAACCTGGTGATGTTATACGGTGACGTACCTTTGATCTTGAAAACCCAAAGCCTGGAAGAAGCCATTGTGCCGAGAACTCCCAAAGCGGATGTGTTAGCTCAAATTCACGCGGATTTGGATTTTGCGGCCAATAACTTGCCGGATGCTTACGAAGGATCCAATATCGGTCGCGTGACTAAAGGAGCGGCACTGGCCTTAAAGGCCAGAGTACATCTCTACGAAGGGGAGTATCAACAAACCGTAGACTTAACTCAACAAATTATCAATATGAATCAATACGGTTTGGTGGGAATTTATGAAGATGTATTTTCTCCGCAAAATGAAAATAACGAGGAAGTAGTTTTCGATGTACAGTACATTGCCGGTGCTTTGGGAGAAGGGAACCGTTTTGATAAATTGTTAGGAAACCGGAATGCCGCAGCCAGCGGGTGGAGTTCTTTGGTTCCGGTGAAAGAATTGGTGGATGCTTACGAATGTATAGATGGCTTGCCCATTGATCAATCTCCTTTGTTCGATGCGGACAATCCATACGAAAACCGGGACCCTCGATTAGCTTCTACCGTGATCACGCCCGGAAGTTATTTCAAAGGGGCGTTATTTTCTTTGGATCCGGACGAAAATGAAGTGCAGCATCAATCGCGCTCCGGCTTTTTGATGCGTAAATATGTAGATTCCACTGACGAAGCCCAAGCCTGGGATTCTCCGGGTAATTTTATCGTAATCCGGTATGCGGATGTTTTATTGATGTATGCGGAGGCGAAAAATGAACTCTCCGGTCCGGATGCAGAAGTGTATGAGGCGATCAATGCCATACGGACCCGTGTGGGTATGCCTGAAGTTCCCACCGGCTTAACACAGGAAGAAATGAGAAGCAAGATCAGGCATGAACGAAGAGTCGAACTCGCCATTGAAGGTTTGTATTACTTTGATATTTTGCGTTGGAAAACGGTAGAGGAAGTGAATAACGGTGATATACACGATGCCAACGGAAAGGTGGTAGAGTCACGTAGTTTTAATCCTGAGCGGGATTATTTGTGGCCTATTCCTCAAAGTGAATTGGATTTGAATCCGGAATTAGAACAAAACAAAGAATACTAATAGCCATTAAGGCTCTTGCCAGATTGGCTGGCATAGCGCCTTAATTACCGGAAGATTGAGCTCGGATGACGATTGTGAAATTAGCAATAGCGTTGCATTGTGATCCGAAGTCGGTTATCCGGCCACTTGGCCTCTTGGAACATTTCCAAGAGGCTTTTAAATCCACTTAACCTGGTTGAATGATGAAAAAAAGATACTTGTTTGCTTGTTTGCTCCTACTATTTAATGCATGTAGTAACCCTGGAAAGGAAAAAGAGCAATCCACGGAAGTGATCACTCCCCCTATTTACAATGGTTTGATTGCTGATAATTTCCAGTTAGCCGAAAAGCATTTTTCCAATATGCTGGACGTTTGTGAGGATGCTACAAAAATCCCCCGGACCACTAAAGAAGATAGCTCGCTGGTGACCGTAGGTATTCACAATTGGACCAGTGGTTTTTTTGCCGGGAGCTTGTGGTATTTGTACGAATACACACATGACGAAAAGTGGAAACAGGCTGCTGAAAAATGGACCCGGGCTCTGGAACCGATTCAACACTACACTCGCCATCACGATGTGGGATTTATGATGTATTGTAGTTATGGTAATGGTCGACGATTGGGAGCGGACAGCACTTATCAAGATATTTTGATTCAGACAGCCAAGTCACTGTCTACGCGTTTTCATCCGAACACCGGGTGTATCAAATCATGGGATTACCGGAAAGCCTGGGACGATAAAACGGAATGGTTTTATCCTGTGATTATTGATAATATGATGAACCTGGAGTTGTTGTTTTATGCATCCAAGGCTTCAGGAGATCCCCAATACAAGGAGATTGCCATCCGGCACGCCCTAACGACTATGAAAAACCATTACCGCCCGGATTTCAGTTCGTATCATGTAGTGGATTATGATACCTTGAACGGAGAGGTACTGGATCAGGCCACCTGTCAGGGCTTTACCGATGCTTCTGCCTGGGCCAGAGGACAGGCTTGGGGTTTGTACGGGTATACGATGGTGTATCGTGAAACAAAAGACCCGCAATTTTTAACGTTTGCTCAAAACATTGCCGACTATATATTGAGCCGTTTGCCGGAAGATCATATTCCGTATTGGGATTTCGATGTGTTTAACAAGGAGTTCCGACCGGAATGGAAATACAATCCGGCCGACTTTCCTACCGTCCCCAGGGATGCTTCCGCAGCTGCGGTGATTGCCTCGGCCTTCTATGAGCTTTCAACCTTTGTGGAAAACGGTGAAAAATATAAAGCTCAAGCAGATGCCATCATCAAAGAGCTTTCTACTTCCGAATACTTGGCGCAACCGGGAGAGAACAACAATTTTATGTTAAAACACAGTGTGGGAAGTATTCCGCACGGAGTCGAGATTGATGTTCCTTTGGTATATGCCGACTACTACTTTTTAGAAGCCTTGTTGCGCAAGCAAAAATTGGAAAAGAATTCTTAATCAGGTAGAGGCCTTCCGGGATTTCAAAATCCGGAAGGCCTTACCCTTACATGCTATACACAGGTTCCCGTAAGATCGTTTTGAGTTTCTCCGGGGCTGTTTTGGTGAAATCTGAGAGGTAAATTTCATGATGGAGCCCTGCCTTTTTCAGCCGTTTTTGGGTCATAAATGCTTCCAATTTGGCCAAGCTTTCCGGCTCTTTGTCAAAAGGCCCTTGATGTAATACCTGTACAAACTGTCCCTTTCCCATTTCAAAGTATTCCACGGCATCGGTCAAGGGCAAACCTTTCTTTTGCATAACTTTTTCTTTACAAAGTTGAATTTGGCTTTCCTCTACATATTCAGGGATTCTGATCAACAATCGCCATTGCCATTCGTCTCGCGGGACTTTTAAGGGAGCTTCACGCATTGACGGTTGCCCGAAGCGTTTGTTATCAAACCACCAAAGCCCTTCCAGTTTGGCCACCACAAAGTCCTTTCCCTGTGATTTATAATGAAATTTGATCCCGTAAGCTACGGAGTATAAGGCTTGTATGGAATTCTTGAAACTGGAAGAAGAGGGATCGCCTTTTCCCGTAATGGAGAGGAACTCTGCTTTGCCAAAGCTAACCAATTCTGGTTGGGTCGAAGCATTGTAATAGTTTTTAAATAGTTTTTTTAAGTCTGTTTTTTCCATGGTATGTTAAAAATTAGTTAAACATGGATCAAAGTAAACCGTTGTCACTGTCAGCCTTATGTCATTGCGTCTCCGGTTTTGAAAAAAATATAAATGGAGGGGTAATGCAGAACAGAGCGAAAAGTCTACGGTGAACCCCTTATCTTTATCCAAAAGAATTATTGACTCATAAGAGATATGCGGAATTTGATAATCGTACAACTGGTGTTTGTTTTCTTTTTGGAGGCATGTGGACAACAAACGCAAAATAAATCTTCATCGCTTGATAAAGCGACCATGGAAAGCAAACCGGAAATAATTGATCTTGTAACAATACTCAATCCGGAAGGGCAACTGCTGGAAACCCGTATCAACCCGCCCGAAGGTTACCAAAGAGCTGAAGTAAAGGACTCTTCTTTTGCCCGGTATCTACGGCAGTTGCCCGTGAAACCTCACGGATCGGAAGTGTTATATTTCAATGGAAAAACCAAACCCAATCGCGATGTATACGAGGCCGTTGTAGCATTGGAAATCGGAAGTAAAGATTTGCATCAATGTGCTGATGCCGTTATGAGGCTCAGGGCTGAATATTTATGGCAAAATAAGCAATATGATAAAATACATTTCAATTTCACCAATGGTTTCCGGGTGGACTATTCAAAATGGATGCAGGGTAATCGAATTGTAGTCAAGGGCAATAAAGTCAGCTGGACCTCGAAATATGCTCCCTCCAATACCTATCGGGATTTTTGGAAGTATATGGAAACCATTTTCAGCTATGCCGGGACCTATTCCCTTTCCAAAGAGCTGCATGCGACAGGTATAGAGGAGTTGAAAGCCGGAGATGTGTTTATACAAGGCGGCTTCCCGGGACATGCCGTGATGGTGGTGGATAGGGCCATTCATCCCCAAACGGGGGAAAAAGTGTTTCTTTTGGCCCAAAGTTATATGCCGGCCCAGGAAATCCAGGTTCTTAAAAACCCACAGGACCCGGATATCAGCCCTTGGTACCCTTCGGATTTTGGTGAAATATTATATACGCCTGAATGGACTTTTAAAAAGGCTGATTTGAAGAGGTTTAAGGATTGATTGTGAAGACCTTCCAGGTTTTCAAAACCTGGAAGGTCTGTCCCCATAAACAGAGGCATTTAACTGTTGGCCTCAATGATTTTTTTGAGCTGGTGCCCGGGCACCACTCCCGATTGCTGCCATTTGATTTGCCCGTTTTTGAATAATATCAGAGTTGGCACTCCCCGCACCTTGTATTTTACAGCGACTTTCGGGTTTTTATCTACATCTACCTTGATAATCTGGGCTTTGTCACCAATCTCTTGTTTCAATTCGTCCAGCATGGGAGCCATCATTTTACATGGGCCGCACCAAGTTGCAAAAAAGTCTACCAATACTGGCTTCGAACCGTTGATTAATTCATTGAATTTAGACATATCTTTTCTTGTTTTTTGATCCTTAGAAAATGAAGTGGTTTCCACGTATAGTTTTTGACCGAAGATGGGATCAAATTCGGCTCATCAAGGCACTTTTTGAAGAGCAAAGCCAAAGCTATTGTTGATAAAAGTAACACAGAGGAGGCGTTTTTGAAACATTTTTCAGGAAAAAGAAAATGGTTAATTCACTTCAATATCCTTCTCCTTGGCATTAAAACCTTCCAGGTTTTCAAAACCTGGAAGGTTTGATTTTGGGGAGAAAGTTCCGGAATTTATAATTTCACCATTGCTTTTCGATAGTATTTTTTTCGAAACCAAAAAGCCACATTCACCAAGGCAATCAGTGCCGGCACCTCCACCAACGGACCGACCACTCCGGTAAAGGCCTGTCCGGAGTTTAACCCGAATACGGCAATAGCTACGGCAATGGCCAGCTCAAAATTATTCCCTGTCGCTGTAAAAGCAATGGAGGCATTTTTGGCGTAATCTGTCCCCATCGCTTTTCCGACAAACAAGCTAATGATAAACATCAATACAAAATAAATGACCAAAGGCACTGCGATTTCCAACACATCCATAGGAATGCTCACAATCAATTCCCCTTTCAAGCTGAACATCACGACAATGGTGAAAAGCAAAGAAATCAAAGTGATAGGAGAGATAAAAGGGATAAAGGTATTTTGATACCATTGTTCACCTTTCCATTTCACCAGAAACAAACGGCTGAGAAAACCGGCGGCAAAAGGAATTCCCAAATAGATGAATACACTTTCGGCTATCGTGCCAATGGAAATATCGACAATGGCACTTTCATAGCCTAATAAAGCGGGTAGTTTGGTGATAAACAACCAAGCATAGAAACTATAGAAAAATACCTGAAAGATACTGTTTAATGCGACCAGTCCGGCGGCATATTCTCTACTGCCCTCCGCCAGTTCGTTCCAGACAATCACCATGGCAATACACCGGGCCAGGCCGATTAAAATCAAACCGGTCATATATTCGGGACGATCATGTAAAAAGAGCAACGCTAAGACAAACATAAGTACGGGGCCGATAACCCAATTAAGTAAAAGCGAAATACTCAATACCTTTACATTTCGAAAGACCTGGGGCAACAAGCTGTAATTGACTTTGGCGAGTGGAGGGTACATCATCAGAATCAGCCCGATGGCAATAGGAATATTGGTAGACCCACTGGAAAAACCATTGACCACCTGACCCGTTGTAGGGAAAAAATACCCGATGGCAACCCCTATGGCCATGGCCAGAAAAATCCAAACAGTCAAAAAACGATCGAGAAAACCTAATTTTTTTCTCGCGACAACAGGGTTTTGTTTCATCGGATTAGTGCTTTTGTTTGAGAAAATACATATGCCATTTCAGTAGCGATTTGCAGGCAACGGGTATCATAGGTAGCCGCTTCTTGAGGGCTTCCGTCAGCAAGTTTAGGATCCTGATAGGAAACCGGAAAACGCGCTTCTGCCCCAACAATCACCGGGCAACCTTGGTCAGCTTCCGTACAGGTCATAACGGCAGCAAAGTCAGAAGAAGGATTGTGTACATTGTCATAGACTTTGGAAAAGCAAACGATGGGTTTTGTTTCACCGAAGTACACTTGATATTTTGGATTGCTTTCTTCTTGGTGTTCAATATGAAAGCCGGCCCTTTTCAAGGCCGCAATTGCATTGGGATGGAAGGCTGTGGCTTCCGTGCCTCCGGAATAGGTATAGACTTCGTCTATTTGATAAAAACCCGCTGCTACAGCTGCCCATACTTGTCCGAAGTGACTTCTCCGGCTGTTGTGTGTACAGATAAAATTTAAATGAACAGGCAAATTTTGTTCTTTTTTGCCGGCAATATAGGTAGCAAACTGCTCTAACAGTTTCTTGCGCTCCTGAGAAATTGCATCGAAACGGTTTTCTGCATTCCGGAGATATTGTTCCAATTTAGGAAATAATGATACCATGCGGTTTTTAATCAATTGAATAAAATACTGTGTAGAATGATATAGAATTTGTCGCTCTGAAAATTACAGAGCCCTTTAATTAAAATTAAAGAAGAATTCCCCTCCTTATCAAAAGGAGGGGTGCTTGTATCGTTAAGTTCATTCCAAATGGAGGGGGCTTGCTTTTGGCCGGGAGCTTATCCAGTGAAACGAATTCTTTAATAGATAATAAATTAGCAACAGCCCGAGCCCGGTACACAGGCAGCTCCTTCCTCCTGGTTACTTAATTGTGCAAGGTTAATTTTGGCCTTGGAAGGTTCCTGTGCAGACGTACAACAGGCTTCGGCTGTTTCCTGAGTATATTTAGGATCGTTGAATTCGGCGTCTTCATGGAAGTAATAAACTTCCCATTGATGTCCGTCCGGATCATTTACCCAAAACTTATCCTGGATGGCGTAGCAACAAGCCGTACCCATTTCTTCCAAACTGACAATTTTTTGCTCTTTGGCTTTTGCCAGTCTGTTTTCCATTTCTTCTTTTGTTGCTACTTGCAAACCCAAGTGCCCAAAACTTGATTTTACCCTTTGCGCATTTTCTACAAAAGAGATGATCAAAGAAGGAGCCTCCAGGATGTACTTTGCATAGCCGGGTTTTACTTTATCCGCTTTTTTACCAAAAAAGAGATTGTAAAAATTTACGGTTTTTTCCAGATCACTTACATACAGTGATACATGCATTCTGGGAAAGGATGTTGTGTTCATGATTTTATTATTTTATTGCAATATTACGATGTATATAAATAAAAAATTTTCCTTTGAATATACTTTGCTAAGGAATCAATTTTTAAGACACTTTTCTCAGTGCCGTTTCGCTAGAATTGATTCTTATTGAGAAGAGCTTAACAACAAGAGTTAGCCGCTTGGTAACCGTCAAACAAATCATCAAACAGGGTTTTAACGGCTTTCCACTTTTTGGGTTCGATGCAATAGCAAACCGAAGTGCCTTCGATGGTTCCTTGAATCAGTCCTGTATTTTTCAATTCTCTTAAATGTTGAGAAATAGTAGCTTGAGCCAGCCCCAATTCCTGGACCAAATCACCATTGATACATTGTTGGGCTTTTAACAAGACTTGTAAGATCGCAATCCTCGCTGGGTGAGCCAGTGCTTTTGCCAAGCTGGCCAACTCATTTTGTTGATCGGTAAATAAATCGCTTTTTGTTACGCCCATAATTCTAATTATTATATCGCAATATTACGATTGATAAATGAAAGTTACAACATTTTGAAAAAATATTTTATAAAATTGATTCCGGTGGTAAATTCAAAGTGGGTAATTTTTCACATATTTCAATTTGATTTTTTTGTAATGGGGTAAGTGAGAACTCTCTGGAAGAGATGAAAACTATCGTTTTGTTTCTTATTATGAGAAAAAGCCAATTATCTTTAACCCATCAAAACCAGGTCCCATAATGGTCAGGGTTTGGGCCGGATGTGAAGATTGAAGAAAGTCCGTTAGTTAAGAATTCAAGCTATGAGATGGAAGTGTTTGCTGGTACTATGCCTGTTGATTTCAACAAATTTAATGGCACAATTTAACCCCAAGGTTACTTTTAAATTTAGTCATTTGTCCAGCAAGGATGGCTTGCCACAGAACTCCATTTTAGCCATTCACCAAGACCGATGGGGTTTTCTCTGGTTTGGGACAGACGATGGTTTGTGCCGTTATGACGGATATTCGTTTCGTGTGTTCAGGCACAACCCGGAAGACCCCTTCAGCATCAGTAGCAATGTGATCCGGGCGATCGAAGAGGATGCCAAAGGTCGTTTGTGGATCGGTACCAGTGGAGGTGGGTTAAATAGGTACGACCCTGTGACCGACCGTTTTACGGCTTATAAATACTCTTCGGAGAAGCAAACGATTAGTCATAATAAAGTTTTTTCCCTTTGTGTAGACCGGAAAGGGGATATTTGGGTGGGCACCTTGGGCAAAGGACTGAACAAAGTCGAGATCGATGAAAAGGAAGGAGACATCCAATCCATTCAACAGTTCTATCACCAAGCGGAGGATTCCACATCGCTGTCTGATAATAAAGTATGGTCGGTGTATGAAGACCGGCAGGGGCAAATCTGGGTAGCTACCTATGACGGAGGTTTGAACCGCTATCATCCGGCTACCGGAACATTTCATCAATTTAACCTTCCTAAGGTCAACGGAAAGGAAATACATTCGGTCAAAACGGTTTTTGAAGATACTCAGGGTGCCTATTGGATCGGAACGGAGCATTATGGATTGTTTCGCTATTTGCCTCAACTACAAATGTTTACCCACTTCGCCGCTACTGGGTCTCCGGGAGGACTAAGCCATCAAAATGTCACTGGAATTTTGGAAGATAAAGAGGGAAATTTGTGGGTAGGGACTTTAGGAGGCGGGTTGAACCTGTTCGACCGCAATACCCGACAATTTATAACCGTCCGGGAGACACCCTACGATTCTTATGGCTTGAAAGGCAAGTCTGTATATTCCCTTTTTGAAGACCGCTCGGGAATTCTCTGGGTAGGAATGTATTCCGGAGAAGGATTGAATAAATTGGACCCGAAAGTACAGCAGTTTCAACATCATTTTCCACGGGTAGGACAGGCGGAAAGCTTGAAAGGAAGTATGGTGAAATCGCTGTTTGTAGACCGGGCAGGGACCTTGTGGGTGGGTACCTTTACCGGAGGGCTGAACCGCTATGATGACAAAACTCAACGGTTTATCCATTATCAACATCAGGAAAACAACCCTTATAGCCTGAGTCATAACAGTGTACAGTGTATTTATGAAGACCGTTCAAGAAATTTGTGGATCGGTACGGATGGGGGAGGCTTGAACCGTTTTGACCGGAAAACCGGAAGGTTTGAATCTTTTCAAACTATTTCTACCTTTTCGGAAAAGGTTTCCAATGATGAAATATGGGCGATTTTGGAAGACTACCGGGGAAATCTTTGGCTAGGATTGGCGAATGGGGGTGGAGTGAACCGCTTAAACAAGGCCACAGGAGAGGTGAAACATTACAGGTACTCCGCATCGGATACCAATAGCCTTAGCTTTGATGATGTAAGGGTATTGTATGAAAGTACAGATCATACCTTGTGGATAGGAACTTTTGGAGGCGGCTTAAGCCGTTTTGATGAAAAAAACGAACGGTTTATCAGCTACCGGAATGAGCCTGGTAATCCCCAAAGCTTGAGTAACGATGTGGTAACGGCAATTTATGAAGATCACCAAGGCCATCTTTGGGTGGGGACCTTCGGAGGCGGGTTGAACCGTTTCGATCCTCAATCTCAGGCTTTTCAAGTTTATCGCGAACAACAGGGCTTGCCCAGCGATGTCATCAAAGCCATCCGCGAAGATGCAAAAGGAAATTTGTGGATCAGTACAGTGAAAGGACTTAGCCGGTTTAATCCTGCAACGGAAGTTTTTCAAAACTATACGGTGAATGACGGCTTACAATCGGATGAATTTAATTTAGGTTCGGCATTTCAAGACTCTTCGGGGCAACTCTATTTTGGGGGAACCAATGGATTTAACGTATTTGCTCCCCGTGATTTCGAAACAGGAAATGACTCTATTGATGTGGTGCTTACCAACCTGAGAGTACTCAATCAGTCTGTTGTTCCGGGCAAGGCTTACAACGGAACGGTGATTTTAGATAAAAGTATTTGGGCAAGTGATCATTTGACCTTGAGTCATGAAAACAATGTTTTTTTATTTGAATTTGCGGCTTTGGCATTTTCTTCACCGGAGAAAGTAAAATACGCTTATCAATTGGTGGGAGAAGACAAGGATTGGGTAGTTACCGATGCCAAGAGGCGTTTTGCCCCGTATTCCAATCTATCTCCGGGGGAATACACGTTCCGGTTGGCAGCTATTGACCACCGGGGGAATCCTATTAGTACTGTCAAAAATATGTCGCTTACCATATTGCCTCCTTGGTGGCGCAGCTACTGGGCGTACTTGGGCTATTTCGTGCTATTTGCCGGAATCTCTTTTATGGCACAACAGATTATTGCTACACGGATCAGGCTACGGCAGGATTTGAAAATAGCTAAGTTGGAAAAGGAAAAAGCCGATGAACTGAATCAAATGAAACTTACCTTTTTTACCAACATCAGCCATGAGTTACGTACACCGTTGACACTGATCTTAGTGCCTCTGGAAGCCTTATTACAAAACAAGGAATTGAGTACAGGGATCAAGCAACAGTTGGCCTCCATCTTCCGGAATGCCGAACGTCTTCTTCGATTAATTAATCAACTATTGGATTTTCGAAAGCAAGAAACCAATCATTTGCAATTGTACGTGACAGAGTCGGATATCCTTGGGTTTGTTGAACAAGCCAAACAGGCTTTTGACCTGATGGCAACACAGCGTAACATTGTGTATACCTTGAAGAGCGAAGTAACTTCACTGAAGCTTTGGTTTGATGCAGAGCAAATGGAAAAAGTACTATATAACCTGATTTCCAACGCTTTTAAGTTTACAAAGGACAACGGCCGGATTACCTTGAGGGTTTGCCAGCCGGAAAACACTCAGGAAATTTACATTGAAGTGGAAGACAATGGTAAGGGCATTCCGGAAGAGGATATGGAACATATATTCGATCGCTTTTTTCAAAGTGAACGGATAGAGGGCAAATACTTTTCGGGTACGGGTATCGGTTTGGCACTTGCTAAAAACCTGGTGGAAATGCATCATGGGCGGATTGAAGTGAGCAGCCGGCCCAAGGAAAAAACTTTGTTCCGGATTTGCTTACCTTTGGGTAATGCACATTTTCAAGCGGAGGAGTTGGTACACCCTGAATTATTGCCTGCCCAAAGGTCGGTCCACAATTTGCAAAGCGAGTTGGCGGCAGTGCCTGAAGTGTTTCAAAAGGAGATGTCTGATAAAAAAACAGAAGCACATAAGCCGTTTACTTTATTGTTGGTGGACGATAACCCGGAGGTATTGGCCATGTTGGAAAGCAATTTAAGAGAAACCTATCGGGTGGCAACCGCTTTAGAGGGGGATACAGGTTTGCAGATGGCCAAAGAACTGAAACCTGATTTGGTCATTAGTGATGTGATGATGCCCGGAATGAACGGAATAGAATTTTGCAAACAACTGAAGTCCGGAGTGGAAACCAGCCATATTCCCGTCATTTTACTGACAGCCCGGGGATCGATGGATTTTAAATTGGAAGGGATGGAGTCCGGTGCGGATGATTATATTACCAAGCCTTTTCATTTGCAACTATTGACCTTGAAGATTAAAAATATGCTGAGGTCCCGTCAAAAGTTAAGGGAGCAGTTTCAAAGACAGGTGCGGATCGAACCCAAAGAAATCACCGTGACTTCGTTGGATGAAGCACTCCTGTCCAAGGCCCTGCAAGTCGTGGAGGAGCATATGGATGCTGCGAAGCTGGATGTAACATTTTTGGGCAAAGAGTTGGGACTAAGTCGTACCCTGTTGTTTGAGAAAATCAAGGCTATTACCGGGCAAACGCCCAATGAATTTATCCAAAGTATACGCTTGAAACGGGCAGCGCAAATTCTTTCACAAAGCCCGGTGAAAATTTCGGAAGTTTGTTATCAGGTAGGCTTTAACCAACCGAAGTATTTTAGCAAAAAGTTCAAACAACAATTTGGGGTTGCTCCATCCGAATATGCAAACGGTAAACGGGCCGAAGAAGATTGAGGCTATTGGGTGGGAAACAGAACCTCAGGTGCTATTTGTTTTATTACCTACCAGTTCGGTTTCTGCTATTCATTGTTTACTGTATTTCAATTTTTTGATAATATAGTCCAAGGGGCCATCCGTCCCGTTAATCAAATCCTTTTGCGTGAGCGTTACTTCATAATCCGGTAAAATACCACTTCCTTCCGGCACGGAATTGTCCTTGACGTAATGATTGATATTAACCAAAGACATGTTCACAACTATTTTGGAATGAGGTAATTTATAAAAGACGGGAAACTGACCCGTATGAAAATAATAACCACCTCCTGTTTCTTCTCCAATGAGCTTAATTTGGGGGTTGTTCTTTGCGCTTAAAGCAAATGCGGAACCTGCCGAAAACGTATTTCCGCCAATTAACACATAGGTATTTCCCTTGAAGGGCCGTTTGTAGGGCTTCATCGTTTCTTCAGCCTTGTCAGTAGTTAAAATCCAACGCCCGTTTCTGTTTTCTGCATTGGCGAAGAAATCGTTGAAAAATTCCGTGTAACCCGACATCGTATGTATTTTGTAATCGGCTTCAATTAAGCCTGATGTAATCGCAGTCTCTGAAATTCTTTGTTTAAACGGCCGGTCCGAAAGGTAGGAGAAGAGCGTGATGGCATTCGCCCTGTATCCTCCAATGTTTTGTCTTACATCAATGATCAACGATGTTGCTTTTTGACGTTTTATTTCCTTAAAAATGTCAATAATCTCGGATTTGAATTCTTGAGGATCGATGCCGAATGAATTCACCGTCAGCACAGCGGTATTGATGGAATCAATAAAATAGACAAAGGGCAATTTTTGCTGTATGTGATGTTTGGCATGTTCAACTTTATCAACCTTACGGTGATACGAGGAAAAGTAGGAGCTTCTGTACGGATTGCGGATTCCGATACTTTGAAAAGACTGACTTTTGACTTTCGAAGTGTGGATACGGTGATCTGGTGTATGGTACGTAACCGTATAACCGCTCTTGGCTCCTAGTTCATAATAAAGCAGAATGCCGAATTCGAACTCTATTTGCCTGTGTTTTTTTGTGGTATTATAGCCATCGGATGGGGCATATTTGAGCATCCTTTGAATGAGTTCCTGACTTTTTAATCGATCAATGGCTATAATCTCCGAACCCAATGGGATACCGAAATCACCGGTATCCGTAAAAAGCTTTCCATCGATGATCTTTACCAACAGGGGGAACATTGTCGGAATGGTATCCATTGTAGGATGAAGTATCCTGAGATGGCCATCCCTGACGTTAAGCGCAAGGGCACTGATTTTTTTAAAGAAGTCCTGCGCATTATTAATATGTGTTATTTCCGCCTCAAAATCCGAAAAAATACTGTCCCACTCGGCCTTTGTCGTGTATTTGTACAGCCCCGGGTGACTGCCTGTTAATACATTCTTGAATATAGTATAGTCCTCCCGTAGTTGTTTTTCGGTTAATTCCGTTTGAGCAAATAAAGTAAAGGGTAGGAAGTTTATGAAAAAAAGAAGTTTGAGGCTCATCATCAGTGTCTTTTTGGGATGTGTGGTAACATAGAGTAAAATGCATCTTACACGTTTTTGGGTGTCTGTTTACTCAAATTTATATTTTATAGAGCCGTACTTTGTTTCGAAATCTTGTCCGTTATCATAGCCCACGGGGTTTATATAGGAGATTACACCGGTTTCTGAATTCAACAATGTTTTTAATCTTTTTAAGTATTCAGCCTTTTTTTCTTTTGTTCCGTCAACTGTCAGACTAAATACGATTTGATCGTCCTCTAGAATATTTGCCCCTACCATAATTCTGTTGGGGTTGTTTTCATACTTATTCCAGTAGAAAGTTTGTCTTACTCCTTTTGTATGGGTGTAATAACTTATGATTTCATCTTCCGACTCAAATTCATATGCTTCGTCATTGGGCTTTCCGATAAAATCCAAGTTTAACGGCTCATAATCAGGTATAAATTCATTCAGTACGGAGTAGATCAAGTCTCTTGATTTTTCTTTGACGAGTACTTGGCAGATAATACCCCGTATGAATTCTTCTTCTTTCATTCTAACTATAACGAACTTGAATATAAACTGAAAATCGTGGAATTAGCCTTCACCCATCATAAACAATATGGTGTTTTATCTAATCAATTAAATTTAATTTTTTACAGGAAGTATGTATCCGCCCTCTCCAAGAAGTTTTCAATTTTTCCCTCATCAATCCTCCAAGTTGCAAGAGTCTGCCACCGCTTCTTTTTCATGGGTTTGTCAGCGGTGATTTATACCAGTGGTATTTTGAAGAAAAGAAAGCCTAATCACATGGTAAAGTATCAACTTTTCCGAGGCCATTAAAACTTTGGAAAGGGAGAGAGAAAATCAATTCCGGACGATTGCCCCCCGGTTTCCGGATGGTTTTGCCCCTTCCGGACGATTGTACCCCTTATTCCATACGATTGACCCCCCGAAGAAATGAACCCTCCTTCTACATTTGAGTTGTGAGTCGAGGCGCCTGACCACGCATTTTCACAAACTACACAACAGCCTCTTGTACGGACTGTATTCTTTATCCTTAAAAGAGTAATTATGAAAAAAGAAAATTACCAACGTATCAGATTTCTATGCTTTCTGATGTATTGCCTGTTGGCTTCCACGGCCCTTCTGGCACAAGAAAGGCACGTAATATCCGGAGCCGTGACCGATGGAGAGTCAGGCGAACCCTTACCCGGTGTGACGATCCTCGTCAAAGGGACTACCGAAGGAACCACAACAGATTTTGAAGGTAAATATAAATTGGAAGCTCCGTCAGAGGGAGTTTTGGTATTTAGCGCCATTGGGTATCAAAGTCAAGAAGTATCGGTGGGAGATCAATCGATGATCAATATTACCATGAGTGTTGACGTCACTAAGCTGGACGAAGTGGTGGTGATCGGTTACGGAACCCAATCCCGGGAAACCTTGACCACCTCTGTCTCCAAAGTGGATCAAAAAGTATTGGAAAACGTACCTTATACCAATGCCGCTTCGGCTTTGCAAGGTTCTATTTCCGGGGTGAGGGTGCAGAATACTTCCGGCCAGCCGGGGGCTTCTCCCAGAATCATCCTAAGAGGAGGAACCTCTATCAATAATCCTAACGGTTCTACGCCTTTGTACATCATTGACGGGGTATTTCGCAGTCAAATGGACGATGTCAACCCGGACGATATCGAGAGCATGCAGGTATTGAAAGATGCCGCAGCCACGGCTATCTATGGTTCGCGGGCATCCAACGGAGTAGTGATCATCAATACTAAAACCGGAGAGGCCGGCAAAACCCGGATTTCGTACAAATACAACCTGGCTTTTTCCGAACTTCAAAAGCGCTATGACTTGGCTTCGGCCCGAGATTTTATCTATTTTAACCGCTTAGGGCTTGCTGCTACAGGTGAGAAACATCCCGAAAGGTTGAGCCGCTTGGATTTGGCAACCGGTTCGGGGATTGGCAACGACCTGAGTAATAGTACTTCTTTTACGACACAATACCTTACCCCGGAAAATGAGCACAAGCTCAAGGAAGGTTGGGAAAGTATGCCCGATCCCTTGGACCCTACCAAAACGATTATCTTTAAAGATACGGACTGGCAGGATGTACTTTTCAGAACCGGTGTGACACAAAACCATTACTTGTCAGCTTCGGGCGGTGGACAAAAAGCAACCTTTGACCTGGGTGTAGGCTATCTGAACAGTGAAGGGATTGCCATTCACACCGGATATAAGCGATTTACCGCCCGCTTGAACGGGGATTTGAAAATCAATAATCAACTTTCGGTGTATGGAAAAATCAATTTTACCAATTCCTCCAATACGCAAGTATTTAGTGAGAACCAGCTTTTCCAACGCTCGTTAGCTTTGCCTCCCACAGCTAAATACCAATATGAAGACGGGACATTTGCTCCCGGGCAAAACCGGGGTATTGGTAATCCGGCTTATCATCTGGAAAAGGCTAAGGCATTTCACAATACCAATCGCTTGACGATGAGTGTGGGAGGGAATTGGGAAATTGCCAAAGGCTTGAGCTTTGAACCTTCGGCTTCCTTGTATGCCGTTCAAGCCATCAACAACAATTTTCAAGAGGCATACTACAATACCCCGACACAATTTATCGATTCGCGAAATGCTTCTGCCAGTCATTCTACCTATTGGCAAAAGCAATTTGACGGTATCTTCACTTATAACACCTCGCTAAACAACCTGCACAATGTGCAATTGAAAGCCGGGGCTACTTATCAGGATAGAAAAAATTATAGTTTGAGTGCCGCAGGTAGAGGAGCCGCTACGGACAATGTGCCGACTTTGAATGCCGCTGCCGAACCGACCAGTGTCTCCAGCAGTACGTCTCAATTCCGCACCATAGGATTTTTCGGACGCGTTTTGTATGATTTCGATCAGAAGTATTTACTCTCGGCTAATCTCCGGTATGACGGGGCTTCCAACCTGGGAGACAACAACAAATGGGGAGTATTTCCGGGGATTTCCGTGGGATGGAATTTGCATAGGGAAAATTTCTGGGAAGCAATCCCCAAGCAAGTAAGCCGCTTGAAAATCCGGGCGAGCTACGGGGTAAACGGAAACCTGAGTGGGTTGAACGACTTTCATGCACAAGGGGCTTACACCGCCGGAACAAGATATAACGGAAATGCCGCGATCCAGAACAACCGTATGGCCAATCAGGATTTGCAATGGGAGGAATCCCGTACGTTTGACCTGGGGTTTGACATGGGCTTGTTCAATGACCGGGTGTCCGTCATCTTTGATTACTACCGGAGGAAAACCAATAATTTGCTGACCGACCTCAGCCTGCCGTATTCAACGGGCTTCAGCAGTATTCTCACTAACCTGGGTACTTTGGAAAACAAGGGTGTGGAGTTGGAGATTTCAGCCAATATGATTCAGGCAAACAGTGGTTTTCAGTGGGATGTGAGTGTGAATGCCTCCCGGAACAAAAACAAAATTTTGAAACTGCCTGAAAATGACAACGAAAATAACCGTATCGGAGGAATTTATGTGTACGATCGGGGAAGTGGAGAATATGTATGGAAAGGTGGATTGCAAGAAGGAGGAACCTTGGGCGAAATGTACGCTTACAAACATTTGGGCGTATACGCGACCGATCAGGAAGCGGCTGAAGCTCCGGTAGATATGTTGGTAGCCGGCTCGGATAAGTCCAAATTCGGAGGGGATGTCAACTGGCTGGATGTGGATGCCAATGATACCATCGATACGCGCGACCGGGTGTATATGGGAAATATTTATCCCAAATGGACCGGAGGGATTAGCAATTCCTTTGCATATAAAGGCCTGAGCTTGATGATCCGGATGGACTTTGCGGTCGGTCATACCATTTATAACTTAAGCCGAGCCACTTTTAACGGTCAGTACCAAGGCGATATTGGCATTACGAACGAAGTGTTGAATTCCTGGCAGAACCAAGGGGACGTTACCGATATCCCCCGGTATTATTGGGCGGACCAGCTGGCTCAAAACAATTCCTTTAGAGGAAGCTCTTTTTACTATGAAAAAGGAGACTACCTGGCCCTGCGCGAGGTGACCCTAAGCTATCAAGTACCCAACTTTCCGTGGATTAAAAGAATCGGAATGCAAAACCTGCGGGTATATGCTACCGGTAGCAACTTGCACTACTTTACCAGTTATAAGGGGTTGCTTCCGGAAGATGGCGGTACCGATAGTGGGCGATATCCCTATCCCCGTACATTTACGATGGGTTTGAACGTCTCTTTTTAAAATTTTAACCGAAAGTAAATTATGAAAATACTACATAGATTCATTATCGGCTTGTGGCCGTTACTTGCTGTAGTGGCCTGCACACAAGACTTGGAACTGTCTCCTGTAAGTAGCATGACGGTAAATTCTTTCTGGAAAACGGAAGACGATGCCAAAGGAGGACTTTACGGAATGTACGGGCGCTTCCGCGACCAGGCTGCCAATAACCTGTATTTTTGGGGAGGGGCCCGCAGTGAAGAATTGAGTTATGGTTTGCAGGCTTCGGAAGGCCGGGAGCGTTATTTTGAAAATACCTTGGATGTCAACTATGCCGGGCCCAACTGGCTGCGCTTGTATACGGTGATTCACGATGCCAATTTGATTCTCAAATATGTTCCGGCCATCAACTTTGTGAATGAAGAGGATAAAAATGAAATTTTGGCTCAAGCCTATGCCATGCGGGCCTATGTATATTTTATCATGAGCCGGACTTGGGGAGATGTTCCTTTGAGTCTGGAACCGACCGAAGGTTATGGAGGAGAATCGACTTTTCGTGCCCGGACTTCCGTGGAAGAAGTTTTTGCCCAAATCAAAAGTGATATCGACCAAGCCTTGACTTTATTTCCTGGTAATGCTTTTCCCTCCGGGAGAAGTATATGGTCTAAACCGGCCGTAAATGCCTTGAAAGGAGAGGTGTATTTGTGGACGGCCAAGCGGATGAATGGAGGAAGTGCTGACTTGACGGCAGCTCTCAATGCCTTAAAAGAAGTACAAAATGCGGATGTGGCATTGCTTGAGGATTTTGACCGGGTTTTTCGCTATGACAACAAAGGAAATCAGGAAGTATTGATGGCCGTTCACTTTGAAGATTTGGAGTCGGGAAGCAATTACAACAACAGTATGTATATCCGGGGCGATCAAATTCCGGTAAATACAACCGAAGAAGTAAAAGCCATGTTGGGAACAGGAGGAGGATTGAACCGTTGGGCACCTTCGGAAGAGCTTAGAAATCAGTTTGTTGAAGAGGATCAGCGGAAAGATGTTACCTTTGTAGAGGTATATACTTATGATGAAGGGAACAACGCCAGCTATTATGCTTCTGCGGTTTTAAAGTTCAGAGGATTTGAGGATGCCGGGGCCCGCAAATTTATGGACGATGTGATTTTGTATAGATATGCAGATGTTCTGCTAATGATGGCCGAGGCGAAAAACGGACTAAACCAAGACCCTTCTGCGGAAATCAATGAAGTGCGCCAACGGGCTTACGGAGACGATTTTGATGCGCATGTTTTTACCGGTGGTACACAGGCTGAAAACGATGTGGCCATCTTGAAAGAGCGCTTGTTGGAATTTGCTTTTGAGGGTAAACGTTGGTGGGACCTGGTACGCTTCGGAAAGGCTTTCGAACGGGTGCCTTCCTTGCAAAACCGCAGCGGGCAAGAGCATTTATTATTGTTTCCGATTTCGGAAAGTACAATGAGCTTGAATTCAAAAATCACCCAAAATCCCGGGTATTAATCCTTGAGGCAAGACCTTCCGGGTTTTCAAACCCTGGAAGGCCTCAACTTCCATCCGGTGTCCGGAATTCATTTATGAAAAATATACCCAATGAAAATTGAAAAATTACAAGGCTTGATCGCGGCTCCTTTTACTCCGATGGACAAAAGTGGAGCGCTGAATTTGGAAATGGTTCCGGTATTGGCCGGTTCATTAGTGAAAAACAGAGTCAAAGGGGCGTTTATCTGTGGTTCTACCGGAGAAGGTGTTTCGCTTACTTTTGATGAAAAAAAACAAGTGTTTTCCGCTTGGGGAAAGCAGGCTTCTCCCGATTTAAAAGTCATCGCTTTGGTAGGGGGAACTTCCGTGTCGGAAGCTCGCCAATTGGCCTTACATGCGCAGGAATGCGGGCATTTCGGAATTTCATTGGTAGCTCCTTATTATTTCCAAGCAGCCAATGTGGCGCAATTGGTACGTTTTTGTGCCGATGTAGCGGAGGTCGTTCCACAAATGCCGTTTTACTTCTATCATATTCCGGTGCTTTCGGGATGTTATTTTTCTATGTATGAATTCCTTCTGGAAGCCGAAGATAAAATCCCTAACCTGGCCGGCATCAAATACACCCAGGAGGATTTAATGGATTTTAGCCTTTGCCTTCAGTTTAAAGATCAAAAATACGACCTGCTTTGGGGAAGGGACGAATGCTTGTTAGCGGCCATGGCCATGGGGGCGAAAGGAGGAGTTGGCAGTACGTATAACTATGCTGCGCCCTTATATCATCGACTCATGGAGGCATTTGAAACCGGAGATATGGAAAAGGCCCAACATCTTCAAAATGAATCCATTGCTTTTATCCGCTTTTTGGGAAAATACGGAGGGATCGGGACCGGTAAAGCCTTTATGAAACTGGTGGGATTAGACTGTGGGGAATTCAGAACTCCGGTAAAAAATCTTTCTGCCGGACAGTTGGAGGCCCTCCGGAGAGACTTGGAAAATATCGGCTTTTTCGACTATTGCTCTAAGGTTTAACCTCTGATAGATCCATATATAAATTTGATTTGCCTTGCGTGTCTTTTCAGGGCAAATTTTCAAACGAAAAGAGAATGATTTATAACTACTTGATAGTCTTTTGTCTGTTGCTTGCCTCCGTGAGTTGCAAGCCAAAAGTACAGAAGGTTCAACAACAGGAATTTTTTACTTGGGAAGAAGTAGAGCAATTGCCGGCAGCTCCGGGTGAAACCCGGCAGTTCGGGTTGGCGGGGATGTTTGCAGGAGTGCACAAGGGGGCTTTGATTCTAGCCGGAGGAGCTAATTTCCCCGGAGGAAAACCCTGGGAAGGCGGACAGAAGAAATGGTGGGATGATATTTATGTATTGGAAAAAGACGGTGAAAACTATCAGTGGTACACTGCCAGGCATTTCAAATTACCCTTACCGTTAGCTTATGGGGTTTCTGTTGCTACGGAGCAAGGGCTTTGGTGTATTGGAGGCAATAACCGGGAAGGAGCACAGTCCGATGTATTTTTACTTCAGTGGGACCCGGTGGCTAAAACGGTTTCTGTACAAACACAGACGTCCTTACCCTATCCACTGGCCAATGCTTCCGGAGGAATCATCGGAGAGACTATTTTCCTGGCCGGAGGAGAGTCAGACAAAAGCGTATCATCCAGGTTTTTATCGTTAAACCTTTCCCAAAGTCAAAAGGTATGGAAAGAGCTTCTTTCCTGGCCGGGGGAGGCCCGGTCGCATGCCTTGGGTTTGGTACAGTCAAACGGAGAAAATTCATGTTTCTATCTCCTGGGTGGCCGGCAGTTGCAAAGTAATGGCATTAGCAAAGTATATGCGGACGCTTTTTGTTATGATCCTTCCAATGTAAAATGGACGCAAGTGGCGAGTTTGACAGATGATGCCGGACAAGCCGTGCCCTTTTCCGCAGCCACTGGAGTCGCCTTTGGAGCAGGTTCACTGGTGATTACCGGAGGGTCTGAAGAAAAAATGCATAATCAATTGGAGCAATATGGAATATTAATCTCCCAGGCGGAAGGCGATGCAAAGGACAGACTCATCCATGAGCGGGATTTGATTTTAAACAATCATCCCGGTTTTAGCAAAAAGATGTATGCTTATCATACGGTTACCGATACCTGGGAATACCTCAATGACTTTCCGGAAGAGAGCCTGGTGACAACACCGTCTCTGGTTTGGGAGAATGAAATTTTGATTCCCAGCGGTGAAATTGCCCCGGGTATCAGAACCCCGGCTATTATCAGAGGGGTTCCGGTCAAAACGGATTCCTTTGGCTGGATCAATTATACGGTTGTAGTGGTCTATTTACTATTGTTAGTGGGGATCGGTTTTCTCTTTTCCAAAAACCAAAAAAGCACTACCGATTTCTTCAAGGCCAGTGGGCGTATCCCTTGGTGGGCAGCGGGCATCAGTATTTTCGGTACCCAACTCAGCGCCATTACTTTTATGGCTATTCCGGCCAAAGCATATGCCACCGACTGGGGGATGTTTTTTCTATTGATAACCGTACTGATGGTTGCCCCTTTAATTATCCATTTCTTCCTTCCTTTTTTCAGAAGGCTGAATGTGACATCCGCTTATGAGTACCTGGAGCAGCGCTTTAATACCGCTACCCGGCAAGTGGGGGCGGCTATGTATGTATTGATGCAAATCAGCCGGCTGGGAATTGTACTGTTGTTGCCTTCCCTGGCGCTTTCGGTAGTGACGGGAGTGGATGTGAGTTTGTGTATTTTAATCATGGGTGTATTGAGTATTGTTTATACGGTATTGGGTGGTATAGAAGCTGTAATCTGGACGGACGTGATGCAGGTGATGGTGCTGTTGGGAGGAGCTTTGTTTTGCCTGGTTTGGATTCCGTTTCAAATCGGAGGCCAGCCTTCCGCATTATTGCACCAAGTAATGTCAGATGAAAAATTCAGCCCTGTCAATCTGGATTTTGACTTTACACAACCTACACTTTGGGTGGTGATCATTGGTGGCTTAGCTTCGAATATCATCCAGTATGGTAGCGATCAGACAGTGATTCAACGGTACCTCACCACCAAAACGGAGCAAAGTGCTGCCAATGGCATCAAGACGGGAGCCTGGATGGTGTTGCCTTCCGCCCTGATCTTTTTTTCCATAGGGACTGCCTTGTTTTTGTTTTTTAAAAATCATCCGGACACCTTGAATCCCACCCTGGAAAATACGGATACCATCTTCCCATGGTACATTGTTTCTCAATTGCCGGAAGGCATTTCAGGGCTACTCATTGCAGCGGTTTTTGCAGCGGCCATGTCCAGTTTGGATAGTAGTATGAACTCCGTATCCACGGTCATCACACAAGACTTTTACAAACCTTATCTTACATCAGTTGACGAGCAGAAAGAATTGTCTTTTGCCCGGAAGGTAACGGTGGTTATCGGGATGTTAGGCACCGGAACGGCCTTGTTGATGGCCAACCTGAATATCCTTTCCCTTTGGGACCAGTTCAATGAAGTGGTGGGGCTTTTTGCCGGAGGTTTGGGCGGCCTGTTTCTCTTGGGAATTTTCACCAAAAAAGCAAATGGAGCCGGGGCGTTGACCGGATTAATACTCAGTGGTTTGGTACAATATATAGTAAAAGTACATACGTCTTTGCATCTGCTTTTGTATGCCTTTACAGGAATGGTTTCCGCATTTCTCTTGGGCTATCTCTTTAGTTTGTTGATCCCGGATAAGGCGCATCGAAAAAGAGAGCTGACCTATACCCGCCTGGTCTCTGAAAAGGTGGAAAATGAAATTCCGGTAAACAAATGAGAATTGTAATCTATAACTGAAAGTACGAACTTCAAGGACTTAGCTTATTTGTCCATCAAAACAGCAAAAATTTATGAGACCTTATGTATTAGCCGAAACCAACTGGACACAGGTAAAAGACGAAAATTACCGGGTGGCTATTTTGCCTTGGGGAGCCACGGAAGCACACAATTATCACTTGCCCTATGCTACGGACAATATTCTGGGAGAGGGAGTAGCCTTGGAAGCTGCAAAAATTGCCTGGGAAAAAGGAGCCAAGCCCCTGGTACTTCCCACGGTCCCCTTTGGCGTGAACACAGGGCAATTTGGTGTCAAGTTTTGTATGAACATGAACCCTAGTACTCAGTTGGCACTATTGAAAGACTTGGTAGATGTACTGAACAGGCATCAATTAAACAAGCTGGTCATTCTCAATGCCCATGGCGGCAACCACTTCAAACAGATGATCCGGGAATTGTATGCCCATTATCCGGAGGTATTCGTTTGTGCGATCAATTGGTGGCAATCAGTGGATGCCCGGCCTTATTTCGATGAACCGGGCGACCATGCCGGGGAACTGGAAACCAGTGTAATGATGCACCTCACTCCCGAATTGGTACTGCCCTTATCCGAAGCCGGAGACGGCCGCTCGTATCCTTACAAATTGAAAGGCTTGCGGGAAGGATGGGTAAGCGCACAGCGGCTTTGGACAAAGGCTACCAAAGATACAGGCGTGGGAGACCCGAAGGCCTCTACCGCTGAAAAAGGCAAGGCTTATCTGGAAGCCACTTCTTCAAAAATTGCAGCGTTTCTGATCGAATTGGCTGCGGCAGACCTGAACGATTTATATGAAAATGAGTAAAGAAATATCGAAATTAACTTTTATACAACTCCCTTTTCTTGCGGTTTGCATTTTATGGATTAGTTCCCTTTCAGAAGTGTCTGGAACGGTACTTACTGCACGAAACTATCGGCAAGCAGAAATCGGACGACTGGCTTTGTTACCCTATCCCAAAGAAGTACAGCACCACAGCGGAACCTTGCTTTTGTCTCAGGATATCAAGATAATTTGTAGGGATACCTCCTTGGAAGAGTTTGTGCCCGAGCTAAAAAACAGCTTTCGTTCCTTTCCCACACAGGGGGAAATAAGGCTGGAACTTTCTTTGGAAACGGTGGAAGTCCCTATGCTAAAAGAAGAAGCCTATGTGCTTGACATTACACCTCAGAAGATAGGAATCAAGGCGAATCGCGTGATGGGTATCCGGTGGGGGATCCGTACCTTACAGCAGTTGCTGGAACTTACGGAAACCCCTTTTCTCCAGGCGATGACGATCAAGGATTGGCCATCCTTCAAAGTCCGGGGGCTGATGCATGATGTGGGGAGAAATTTTATTCCCTTAAATGTATTGAAAGAACATATCCGAATTATGTCGGCGTATAAGCTTAATACCTTTCATTGGCATTTGACAGAAGATATCGCCTGGCGCTTGGAATCCAAAAAATACCCGGAACTTAACCAACCGGAAAATATGCTCCGGGACCCGGGCATGTATTACACTTTTGCGGAAGCCCGGGAGCTGATTGCCTATGCAGAAATGCTGGGAGTCAATGTTATTCCCGAAATAGATATGCCGGGCCATAGTCAGGCTTTTGAAAGGGCCTTTTCCACGGATATGCAATCCGAAAAAGGCAGTGTTTTAGTGAAAGAATTGCTGTTGGAGGTATGCGAGGAGTTAGACGTTTCCACGATACATATCGGGGGAGATGAGGTGAAAATTTATAACAAAGATTTTTTACCGGAGATGATCCGGCTTTTGGAGGAACAAGGAAAGCAGGTGATTGGCTGGTTGCCCGGAGGAAACCTGAAAAACACCGTAATCCGGCAGTTGTGGACTGGAATGACCCAGCCACCGGAAAATATACCCGCGATTGATTCCAGGCATCTGTACCTCAATCATAACGACCCGCTTTCGGGAGTGGTGAAAATATTTAACCGGCAGATTTGTGATGTTTCACAAGGAGATCCATATCGCTTGGGTGCCATTGCCTGTATCTGGCCGGACCGGAGATCTCTTTCCCAAAAACAATTGATACAATCCAATGCCCTCTTCCCTTCTTTGTTGGCCTTAGCCGAACGGATCTGGCAAGGTGGTGGGTATCCGGAGTACTCCGTCAATATGGGTCCTGAAGAAAGTGAGCAGTTTCAGGCTTTTCGAGCGTTTGAAAACCGTTTGTTACTTCATAAAAAGAAATTCTTTCAGGCAATGCCCTTTCCCTATGTCCGTCAAACACAGGTTTCCTGGGCTTTGATTGGGCCGTTTGCTAATCATGGAAATTTGAAGCAGGCATTTGCTCCTGAAGATTTCACAAAAAAATCGTATTCGCAATCAGCCATGAATGTGCGGGGGAGCACGGTATGGTTAAGGCATTGCTTCCACCCCTATGCTTTCGGTCATTTGAAGGACGCCTCTCCCAAATCCACCTATTATGCCCTGACGAAGGTCAACGTATCAAAAGCCCGGGAGGGCCACTTATGGGTAAGTTTTCACAACCCTTCCCGCTCGGAAAAGGATGCAACACCTTCGGAGGGCAAGTGGGATTATAAAGAAAGCAAAATATGGCTGAACGGGCAGGAACTGGCCCCGCCTAAATGGTCAAAGCCGGGGAGGGAAGGGCATGCGGAAGCTCCGTTGTTGGACGAAAGTTACGAAATGCGTCCTCCGTTAGCGGTTGAGTTGAAAGAAGGATGGAATACCATTTTGGTAAAACTGCCGGTAGGGGCCTTTACCACAAAACATACCCGCTTAGTGAAATGGATGTTTACCGCAGCTTTGGTGGAAAGGGTGGACGGGCAATGGGAAGCGCTGGAAGGAGTGGAGTACAAAGCCCTGTAAAAGAAAACCGGTGAAAAGAAAACATGTAATTGAATTCTCAAAAATGAAAAACCTGTTCCTCCTTTTCAGTTTGTGCATCCTGTGGAACCCGGAAATGACCCGGGCCCAATTGCGCCTTCCGGAAATTTTTGGCGATCACATGGTTTTGCAGCGGGATTTACCGGTGCCGGTTTGGGGAAGTGGCTTGGCAAGCGGCCAGAAAGTCCGGGTGAAATTAGGTAAGCATTCGGTACAGGCAGTGGCTGATGCAAATGGAGCCTGGAAAACAGAGTTGCCGCCTATGAAAGCCGGAGGACCTTATGTGCTTCGGATTAGCACAGGAAAAAAGGAACTTGTGTTTAAAGATGTTTTGATCGGGGAGGTTTGGCTGTGTTCCGGGCAATCCAATATGGCCTGGCCCTTGATGCATTCCGAAGGGTTCGAATCGCTGAAAACTTCATTGGACCGCTCACAACTCCGTCTGTTCAAAATGGAAAAAGACGTACATATTCGTCCGAAGGCTTATACAGAGACAGAACTTGAACGTGTGCTAAACGGGAAATTTTATCAAGCAGCTACCTGGCAACATTGTACCGCTGAAAGCGCTCCGTCATTCTCTGCGGTCGCGTACCACTTTGGAACGCAGTTGTTGGACAGCCTGAAAGTACCCATCGGTTTGATTCAAAATGCCATCGGAGGTTCTCCGACTCAGGCCTGGATCAGCAAGGAAGCTTTGCAGGCCCATCCGCAACTTTGTAAATATGCTCCTCATACTGAGGGGAGAGATTGGTTTTCAGTACAAGAACTTCATCCGTTTGTTGTAGAGCGGGTGAAGAAGAATTTGGGAATGGCCTTGGAAAACGGACAAGCAACGGCTGAGCAGCATCCGTTCTCACCGGCATATTTATACACACAAGGCATTGCCCCTTTGTTGCCCTATGCCATCCGGGGAGTAATCTGGTACCAGGGAGAGTCGAATGCCAATCACCCGGAGGAACATCAAGCACTCTTTGAAGCTTTAATCCGGAATTGGAGAAAGGACTGGCAACAGGGAGATTTCCCTTTTCTTTATGTACAACTTCCCGGTATTAGCGACCGGAACCGTTGGCCGGAATTCAGAGCATTGCAAAAAGAAACACTTCGCCTGCCAAATACGGGAATGGCTGTTACCATTGAGTTAGGGCATCCTACAGATGTGCATCCCCGGAAAAAACAACCTGTGGGAGAACGACTGAGCCGGATTGCGTTAGCGAAAATATATGGATTCGAATTGGAGTATTCCGGCCCTACGGTATCCGCTTACCGGATAAAAGATCAAAAGTTATACATCACTTTTGAACATGCCCGCCACTTGACAACTTCAGGAGGGGAAGCGCTGAAAGGTCTGGTGCTGCAGGGATATGAAAAGAATGGAACACAGGAAGTCATCAGGCCGGTGACACAGGTACAACTGGAAGGCAACCGTCTCATCCTTTCAGTTCCCGAAGAGCTTTCTGTCACTAAAGTGAAATATGCCTGGGCACCCTTTCCCGAGTGCAATTTGATCAATGAAGCGGGATTACCGGCTTCACCGTTTTGTGTGGAATTACCGGGTAATTTTTAGAAGAAAACATAAAACTATAGATAGAAGTAAAATGAGAACGTGTTTATTTTTTCTCTGTATGGGACTGATAATTTTGACCTCCTGTACATCAACTACGAAACAAGGAAGTTCAGTAATCCGGATGATCGGATTTGAGGATTTACCCGTTGGGGATTTTGCAAAAGGGCTAATGGGCAATACCTTCTTGGAGGTGACCAAAGGCCGGGCAGAGGTGCTTACTCAGCCGGTGGCCAGTGGCGAAAAAGCCTTGAAACTGGCCGGGCCGGAAACGGTGGTCGAATGGGATTTAAGCCAACTTTCCACTCCGGTAATCGGGGTTGCCTTTCGGGCCGAGCGCTGGTCGGGAAAGGAACCGTTTGCCTTTACAATTGAAAGAGAATCTCAAGGAAGTTGGTCAACGGTAAACCTTGGAGCACAAAAAGCGTTGACAGGGAGGTTGGCTCCTTTTGTGTTGCAGTTTGACGAACCAGCCGAAAAACTTCGGATCACATGTCAGGCGCCTGAGGAGGCCGGTGTGGTGTTGGACGATTTTACCTTTTTATCCGGAGCTGCGATGCAGTTGGATTCTGTGGCGGTTTACCGTCCGGAATTTCCTGTATTGAAAAGTAAAAAAGACAATCCGGTTTTACAGATGGCCGTATATGTTTCTGGAATATCCGAACCTCTGCAAGTAGAGCAGTTCCTGTTAAGCCGGCCGGAAACCAAGCGTCCGGCAGGAGTAAAGGCGGTAAGGGTATACTATACAGGTGCTTCCCCTGATTTTTCCGGTCAAAACGTATTTGCGGAAGTGGATTTGAAAAGTCAAAAATGGGAAGCCTACGGTCAGCAAACCTTGCAACATGGAGTCAATTACTTTTGGGTAAGTTATGAGTTGGACGGGCAGATCAGTTTAACCGATAGACTCTCCGCTCTTTGTGAAAGCGTACTCATCAGTGGGAAAGCCATCGTTCCCAAACAAATATCCAAAGAAAGATCACTCAGAACAGGCATTGCTCTCCGCCAACATGGAGAAGATGGCGTGGACACGTACCGTATTCCGGGCTTGGCGACTACCAATAAAGGTACGTTGATTGCTGTTTACGACATTCGTAGAAACAGCTCGGTTGATTTGCAAGAAGATATAGATGTGGGAATGCAACGAAGTACGGACGGTGGGGAAACCTGGGAGCCCATGCAGATAATCATGGATATGGGGGAGTACGGAGGGAAGCCTCAGACTGAGAATGGGATTGGCGATCCTTCCGTTTTGGTGGACCGGAACACCGGCACCATTTGGGTGGCAGGTGTCTGGGCGCACGGACATCCCGGAAAACGCAATTGGTGGGCTTCAAAGCCGGGTTTGTCGCCGGAAGAGACCAGCCAGTTTGTATTAGTGAAAAGTGAAGACGATGGAAAAACCTGGTCGGAGCCAATCAATATCACCCGGCAAATCAAACATCCGGATTGGTATTTATTGCTGCAAGGCCCGGGCAAAGGCATCACTTTAAAAGACGGTACGCTGGTATTTCCGGCCCAGTTCAAGGACCATGAGCAAGTGCCACATTCCAGTTTGATATACAGTACCGATCATGGGAAAACCTGGCATATGGGTACCGGGGCAAAATCCCATACCACAGAAGCACAAGTCGTGCAGTTGGAAGACGGTAGCCTGATGCTGAATATGCGGGACGACCGAGGTCGCGAAGAAATCGGGGCGCGTTCGGTTGCCATTACCCGGGATTTGGGGAAGACCTGGGAGGAGCATCCTACATCCCGGAAGGCTCTCCCGGAACCGGTTTGTATGGCCAGCCTGATCCGGCATACTTATCAAGGAAAAGAGGTGCTTTTGTTTTCCAACCCGCATACTACCAAAGGCCGGCATCATATGACGGTTCAGTTGAGCCGGGATGAAGGAGCTACTTGGCCCACTCAGCATCATTTACTGCTGGATGAAGGATATGGCCGGGGGTATTCTTGTATGACCAGCATTGACGAAGAAACCATTGGCATTCTTTATGAAGGCAGCCAGGCAGATTTGATTTTCCAGAAGTTTCAACTAAAAGAATTGCTCGATACTCCCCAATAGTTCATTAGCACTTAACCGTTAGTTAGAATTTATCTTCATCCGAACACCTCATTGGCTGGCTGTCAGTGTTATCCAATGAGGTGTAGTGGACACCTATATGCTTATTTAAAATGAGATCGTATGAAAAATTTTAAAAACTATCCACTACAGTACAAAAATGCACTCTTGCAAAACGTCATCCCTTTTTGGGAAAATCATTCCATCGACCGGAAGTACGGAGGGTATTTTACTTGTCTGGATCAAAGGGGAAAGGTATTCGATACCGATAAATTTGTCTGGTTACAAGGACGCCAGGTTTGGACCTTTTCCATGCTGTATAACAAAGTGGAAAAGAGAGAAGAATGGCTGGAGACGGCAACATTTGGCGCGGAGTTTCTAAAAAAGTACGGCAGGGACCGGGACAGGAATTTCTATTTTTCCCTGGACCGAAAAGGAACCCCGCTGATTCAAGCCTATAATATTTTCTCGGATTGTTTTGCCGCTATGGCATTTAACCAGTATGCCTTGGCCACAGGAAAAAGCGAATACTTGGACCTGGGTGTGACTATTTTCAATACTATTCTGAAAAGAAAAAATAATCCCAAAGGAAAGTACGAAAAGAGTACGGGCAACCGGCCATTGCAAAATTTTGCGTTGCCTATGATCCTTTCCAATCTGGTATTAGAACTGGAAAGTGCACTGAAACCGGAATTGGTGGAAGAAACCTTGTCGGAATGTGTGCATTTGGTTATGAATGAGTTTCTGGACCCGAATGATGGATTGGTCTATGAAAATATTGCTGCGGACGGCTCTCACCCGGATACCTTCGAAGGGCGTCTGATCAACCCCGGGCACGGTATTGAGGCGATGTGGTTTATCATGGATATCGCCAAACGCCAAGGAAATCAAACGCTCATCGAGCAAGCCGTAGCCACGACTTTACAGCTCATCGAATACGGCTGGGACCAGGAATTCGGAGGGATTTTTTACTTTTTGGATGCTCAGGGCAAACCTCCTTTGCAATTGGAATGGGACCAAAAACTATGGTGGGTACACCTGGAGGCTCTGGTGGCGCTTTCGAAAGCTTATCAGCTCACACAAAACCCGGAAGTGGTTTATTGGTTGGAAAAAATTCATCAATACAGCTGGACACATTTTGCCGATCCGCAATACGGAGAGTGGTTTGGCTATCTGAATCGTCAAGGAAAACCCTTGTTGTCATTAAAGGGAGGAAAGTGGAAAGGTTGTTTTCATGTGCCGAGGGCGATGTATCAATGCTGGAAAACCCTGGAAAATGTATAAGCTAGCCGGTGTTTTTAGCTAATATCAAGAACTTGACCACTGCTTAAAACGCTTATATTCCATTGCATTTCATAGGTATGAATTGTACCTTGGCGTCTTTTACATCAAATAGGTCAAGCACAGTGAAAAAAGTTACCCACAAGCAAAATTTACGAAAGATAGTATATGCCATTCGCGGTTTTTTGATACTTATATTTTTTTATCTGTTAGGGGAAGGTTTGGTGAAGTACCTGAAGGTGCCCCTCCCGGGCAATGTGTTGGGAATGTTGTTGATCTTTATCACTTTACAAACGGGTATTCTCCGTTTGGAACAGGTCAAGTTTGCTGCGGGAAAACTACTGGCTTACCTGGCGTTGTTTTTTGTGCCCTATGGTGTCGGGTTGATCCAATATGAATCCATGCTCGCCCAATACGGCTGGGCAATGTTGCTAAGTGTGGTCATAAGTACCTTTTTTACTTTATGGATGAGTGCTTTTGTCTTTGATAAACTACTGGATCGATGAGCATTCAAGAAATCTTTAGTCGTCCCGAGGTAAGTATTGCATGCACCATAGGATTTTATATGGGAGGAAAATATGTATACCACCGTACCAAGTGGTTGCTTTTCAGTCCTGTAATTGTCAGTATTGTTGCGGTGATGTTGCTCTTGCGTTTCATGAAAATTCCGTTTGAAGAATACAATCAAGGTGGCCAATGGTTAACTTGGCCATTGGGGCCTTCGGTGGTGGCATTAGGAGTGTTGTTACACGAAAAATTTGAATTGGTGAAGAAGCAAGCTCTTGGCTTTTTATTGTCTGTAGTGGTGGGAAGTTTGGGAAGTATGTTGAGTATTATGGCTTTGGCTTTGTTTTGTAAATTACCAGAAGAACTTACTTTATCCATTTTACCAAAATCCATCACAACTCCTATTGCTTTGGAAGTGACCGCAATGGTAGGGGGAATTCCTTCCTTAACGGCCGGGGTGGTGATCTTTGTAGGCATTATCGGAAATGCATTTGGGCCTTTGTTTTTAACTTTTTTCAAAATCAATCGTCCGGCAACGATTGGATTGGCTTTGGGTACGGCCTCTCATGGGATCGGTACGGCCCGTGCTGTGGAGTTTGGCGAATTGGCGGGGGCTTACAGTGGGTTGGCCATGTGTCTGAACGGGTTGCTTACCGTAGTGACAGCTCCTTATCTATGGCAAAGCTTGCAGCCCTTTTTCGTATAAAAATAACTTTTAAGTAGTGCTTTTTATGCCCGTATGAGCGATTGAAAGAAATGATAGATGAGAGAAAGCCGATGAAAAATTGTTGGTAAAAAAATCCCATCAAAAGTCAAAAGCCTTTGATGGGATAGCTCTTCTTATTTTGTAAGATGGTTTTACCAGTATTTTTCCATGATTTCCTGCATTACCGGATATTGTGCGTCCGTATCGCCGAATTCTTGACGTTGTGCCAAAAGTTCTTCTTTCATTTCTTTGATTACATCTTGATACTCGGAGTCCTGATAGGCATTATGCAATTCTTTGGGATCCTTTTCCAAGTCGTAAAATTCCCAGGCAGGTTCTGTGGTTTCCTTTCCGGAACCTGACATATCCAAAGCTTGTCCATAGAAGAAGGCCAGTTTATAGCGGTCGTTGCGCAAACCAAAATGTGCCGGGCGTGCGGGGTAATGTTGCCAGTAACGGTAGTAAACCGACTTTCGCCAGTCTTGAGGAGTTTGGCCTTTTAAGTTTTGACGAAAGCTTCTGCCTTGAATAGATTCCGGCTTTTTGATCCCTGCGTAGTCGAGGAATAAAGCCGGAAAATCGATGTTGAGCACAAGGTCGTCTATCCGGGTGCCTCCAGGGATTTCTTTGGGGTAACAAACGACAAATGGCATTCGCAAGGATTCTTCATAAATCAATCGTTTATCAAAAAAACCATGCTCTCCTAAAAAATATCCTTGGTCAGCCGTATAGACCACGACCGTATTTTCAGCCAAGCCTTCTTTTGCCAGATAATCCAGCAATTTTCCAATATTGTCATCGATAGCGGCCCCACAGCGCATAAAATCTTTGACAAATTTTTGATATGCTTTTTTTCTGAGCTGAACGCTGTCCAGGCCTGCCGTTTCGAAGGGCAAACCGGGGTAGCTAGTCCAATAGGTATCCGGATGTTCATAGGCTTGTTGCCAGCGCGCTACCATGTTTTCCAATTTTTGACCGACAAAGGTTCTCCCGGTTGTTTCCGGGCCAAAGTCAAGCAATGACTCCGGTTCAGGAATTTCTTCGTCTTTGTACAAGTCTTTGTAACGCTCCGGATAGTCAAAAGGCTCATGAGTTGCTTTGAAGTGCGTCATCAGGAAAAAGGGTTTGTCTTTTGCCCGTTGGTTGAGCCACTCGATGGATTTGTCTGCGATGACATCGGCAGAAAAACCCTGGTGTTCTTGGCCTCCTTTGCTGCCGTCTTCCCAATTGTCAGCCGTTTTCAAAAGCGGGTTATGGTACCTTCCTTGCCCCGGCAATACATTGAAATAATCAAAGCCGGCAGGTTGTTTTTTTAGGTGCCATTTCCCGACAATCGCCGTTTGATAGCCATTACTTTTCATGAGCTTGGCCACGTTCATACTGTCCGGTTGTAAGGGGTCAGAAAGCGTATAAACTCCATTGCGGTGGCTGTATTGCCCGGTCAGGATGGAGGCCCGGCTGGGGACACAGATCGAATTGGTACAAAAGGCATTGTTCAATACGGTTCCGGTATTTGCCAGTCGCTCAATATTAGGCGTTTTTACATGCTCTTTGAGAATCCCTCCGTAAATGCCCCATGCCTGAGCGGTATGATCATCCGACATGATGAAGAGGATATTGGGCCGGGGGGCTTTTTCTTCCGAAGGGGCACAAGCCTGAAAGAAAAAGATACCCAGTAAAAGTAAGTAGTTGTAAATGATAGGTTTTTTCATAGGTCATTATCTTGTAGTCCAATCGGGTAAAAATAAGAATTATGTAGCAGGAATGAAGAGTCAATGATCCAATAAAACATTTAATCTTGGCATGTCTTTGGTTAAACCCTCTTTCATCCGAATTTTTCTGTATCTTTAGTGCCCGAAACCAATATTTTAGACAAACATACTTATGATGAAAAGAAACTTAGAGAGAGTATTTACCTTCGTCACCACACTTGTATTCATTAGCTTTATTACCAACATACAAGCACAAGAATTTTCCCGGCAAGACACCTTGAGAGGTTCGATTACCCCCGAAAGGGCTTGGTGGGATTTGGTGTATTATCACCTTGATATTACAGTGCATCCTGAAAGTAAATCCATTGAAGGAAAAAACACAGTCCGGTACAAAGTGATTGACGGAACCAAACGGATGCAGATTGATTTGCAAGCTCCTTTGGAACTGTATAAAGCCACACAGAATGGCGAAGAACTGACCATCGACCATGAGGGCAATGCACATTTTATTCACTTGAAAGAAGCACAAGAGAAAGGAGATGTCAAAGAAGTGGTGGTGTATTACCGTGGTGTGCCTGTAGAAGCTGTAAGACCTCCCTGGGACGGGGGAATCACCTGGCGGAAAGACGAAATGGGCAATCCCTTTATCGCTTCTTCTTGCCAAGGGATCGGGGCTTCCGTATGGTGGCCTTGCAAAGACCATATGTACGATGAGGTGGACAGTATGATGATCAGCGTGAATGTGCCCAAAGAGTTGATGAACATCTCTAACGGTCGGTTGGTAAAAGTGGAGAAAGGGAAGAAAAAAACCAAGACGTACCATTGGTTTGTAAGTAATCCCATCAACAACTATGGCGTAAATATCAATATCGGTAATTATGTGCATTTTGGCGAGAAATACGAAGGGGAAAAAGGCACCTTGGATATGGATTATTATGTGTTAGAGCATAATCTTGAAAAAGCCAAGCTTCAATTCAAAGATGCGCGAAGAACCATCGAAGCGTTTGAGCATTGGTTTGGGCCGTATCCTTTTTACGAAGACAGTTACAAACTGGTAGAAGCGCCTTATTTGGGAATGGAACATCAAAGCTCGGTGACGTACGGGAACGGTTACCAAAACGGATACAGAGGCCGGGACTTGAGTGGCTCGGGCTGGGGGTTGAAATTTGACTTTATCATTGTGCATGAATCCGGACACGAATGGTTTGCCAATAATATTACGTATAAGGATATAGCCGATATGTGGGTGCATGAAAGTTTTACTAATTATTCCGAAGGATTGTTTGTAGAACATTTTTATGGGAAAGAAGCCGGTGCGGAATATGTGATCGGTACAAGGTCTAATATCCAAAATGATATTCCTGTCATCGGCCCTTATGATGTAAACCAGAGAGGTTCGGGAGATATGTATTACAAAGGAGGGAACATGTTGCATACAATCCGGCAACTGGTGAAGAATGATGAGAAATGGAGGCAATTATTAAGAGGCTTGAACAAGGAGTTTTATCACCAAACGGTCACGACCAAACAGGTGGAAGATTATATGATCCGGGAACTAGGCCTGGACCTGAAACCTATCTTTGATCAATACCTCCGGACGACTATGGTGCCGACTTTCGAGTACATTGTAAAAGATGGAAAAATTCACTTTAAGTGGAACAATTGTGTGAAATATTTTAATATGCCTGTAAAGATTTGGGTTGACGGGAAGCCTACATGGTTGAATCCGGTGAATGAGTGGAAATCCGAAGACTTACCTTTGGAAAGCTCTTCTGTAGAAGTAGATCCGAATTTTTATATTGGTATTTTAAATTACTAGTTTGCCTTTTCCCATAGGGGGTTGGTTAATGACTAATTTTTTGCCCTGAGTTACCAAGCCGGTAGCCCGGGGCAATTGTTTTTGTGATATGCTGAACCAGCAGTGGCAACCCCGGGAAGCATTACGATATATGACAATTTTCCATTGCTAGGATGGAATAACCCTATATTTTTCTTTAAGATATTGTTTGTGACCCAAAAAAACCGGAAAGCCACAAAGCGGCCTTCCGGAGTCTTGAATACATACACATACTAAACACTGTGAAGTGTAATTAGTATTATCTTTAATGAATGATGCGAATACCACCGGTGTAGACTTTCCCGTCTTCCCCGGTCATTACATAGTAATAATCACCGTTGGAAAGCCGCTTGCCCTGATAGTTGGCATCCCAGTCATTCTTATAATTTTCTGTGGAATATACAGATTTTCCTACGCGATTAAAGATCTCAATTTTTACTTTTCCTAATATTTGAAGGTTTTTTATTTGCCAAGTATCATTTTTTCCATCTCCGTTAGGTGTAAAAAATTTGGGAATATTGACGGTAAGCTGAACGTGTTCCGTGACAACTACCTGAATTTCATCTCTTGCCGAAGCTCCCCGGTTATCTTTTACGGTAAGTTCAAAAACATAGCTTCCTAATGGTAAGTTCTTCAACGTTACTTTGGCGTTTTTGGATTGGAAATTTTTGAATTTACTCGTGTGTTCGATCAATTTCCAATAATAAAATTTAATTGTGCCGTCCGGATCATAGGAGCGGGAGCCGTCCAAGGTTACCTCATTGAACCTACTGAATACAATCGTGTCATTTCCGGCAAGGGCTATGGGAAGTTGATTTTCTTCTTGGATCACTCTGACTTCCACTTGATCGCTCCCGGTATCCCCTCGATTATCCGTGACGGTTAATTTGAAAGTATACACTCCCGGAGTTAAATTTTCCAAAATCAACTTAGCAGTATGTTCCCCTTTTTTACTGGCAATGGGGCCATGTAGTTGTTCCCAGAAAAAGGATGTGATTTGTCCATCCGGATCGTAAGAGGCCGAACCATCCAGTATCATTGAGTTTTGAGGCATTTTTGTAATCACATCCTCTCCGGCAATGGCAATAGGTTTTTGATTTGTTGCGGGTTTTACCTCCACATTGATTTCTGCCTGGTCTTTGGCTCCGTCATTGTCCGTGACGGTAAGCCGGTAACGGTATTGTCCTTCAACCAAATTCGAAAGCGTGGCAATCGCTTGGTATTTATTCGTCAGGTTACCTTGCTGAGGACCTCCGATCTTTTCCCATTGATAGCTTACAATTTGCCCATCCAAGTCAGTGGAAGCCGAACCGTCCAAATTTGTACTGTTATCCGGCAATATCAATACAATATCCTCTCCGGCTAAAGCAATAGGCGCTTGGTTTTCTTCGGGTAAAACGATGACTCTTATATCATCTCTGGCAGTTGCCCCTTTGTTATCGGTGACGGTCAATTGAAAAGTATAGACTCCTTCGACCAAATTAATGATGGTAGGTTTTGATGTATTTCCGTTTTGGATGGTAAAGGAAGCAGGTCCTGTAATTTTGTTCCAGGCGAAAGCGGTAATGGAGCCATCGGGATCGGAAGAAGCCGAGCCATCCAGCGAAACCGAGTTTGTCGGCAGGGTGATGGACTTGTCATTTCCGGCTTTGGCGATAGGCGCTTGGTTGGGCGCTGCATTAACCGTCACCTTGACTTGATCGGTTGCTTTTGCCCCTTTGTTATCTGTAACCGTTAATTGAAAGGTATAGATTCCTTCGGTCAAACTGGTGATGGTAGGTTTTGATGTATTTCCGTTTTGGATGGTAAAGGAAGCGGGTCCTGTAATTTTGCTCCAGGCGAAAGCAGTAATGGAGCCATCGGGATCGGAAGAAGCCGAGCCGTCCAGCGAGACTGAGTTTGTCGGCAGGGTGATGGACTTGTCATTTCCGGCTTTGGCGATAGGCGCTTGGTTGGGCGCTGCATTAACCGTCACCTTGACTTGATCGGTTGCTTTTGCCCCTTTGTTATCGGTGACTGTCAACTGAAAAGTATAGATTCCTTCGGTCAAACTGGTGATGGTAGGTTTTGATGTATTTCCGTTTTGGATGGTAAAGGAAGCGGGTCCTGTAATTTTGTTCCAGGCGAAAGCAGCAATGGAGCCATCGGGATCGGAAGAAGCCGAGCCGTCCAGCGAGACCGAGTTTGTCGGCAGGGTGATGGACTTGTCATTTCCGGCTTTGGCGATAGGCGCTTGGTTTACAGGTTCGGGGTTGACTGTTATTTTAATTTGATCAGTCGCTTTTGCTCCTTTGTTATCGGTGACTGTCAATTGAAAAGTATAGACTCCTTCGGTCAAACTGGTGATGGTAGGTTTTGATGTATTTCCGTTTTGGATGGTAAAGGAAGCGGGTCCTGCAATTTTGCTCCAGGCAAAAGCGGTAATGGAGCCATCGGGATCGGAAGAAGCCGAGCCATCCAGCGAAACCGAGTTTGTCGGCAGGGTGATGGACTTGTCCGCCCCGGCTTTGGCGACAGGCGCTTGGTTGGGCGCTGCATTAACCGTCACCTTGACTTGATCGGTTGCTTTTGCCCCTTTGTTATCAGTGACTGTCAACTGAAAGGTATAGATTCCTTCGGTCAAACTGGCGATGGTAGGTTTTGATGTATTTCCGTTTTGGATGGTAAAGGAAGCAGGTCCTGCAATTTTGTTCCAGGCAAAAGCGGTAATGGAACCATCGGGATCGGAAGAAGCAGAACCGTCCAGCGAGACCGAGTTTGTCGGCAGGGTGATGGACTTGTCATTTCCGGCTTTGGCGATAGGCGCTTGGTTGGGCGCTGCATTAACCGTCACCTTGACTTGATCCGTTGCTTTTGCTCCTTTGTTGTCGGTGACGGTCAATTGAAAAGTATAGATTCCTTCGACCAAACTGGTGATGGTAGGTTTTGATGTATTTCCGTTTTGGATGGTAAAGGAAGCGGGTCCTGCAATTTTGTTCCAGGCAAAAGCGGTAATGGAACCATCGGGATCGGAAGAAGCAGAACCGTCCAGCGAGACTGAGTTTGTCGGCAGGGAGATGGACTTGTCCGCCCCGGCTCTGGCAATAGGCGCTTGGTTTACAGGTTCGGGGTTGACTGTAATTTTAACTTGATCAGTCGCTGTGACTCCATCGTCATCTGTAACCGTTAATTGAAAGGTATAGATTCCTTCGGTCAAACTGGTGATGGTAGGTTTTGATGTATTTCCGTTTTGGATGGTAAAGGAAGCGGGTCCTGCAATTTTGCTCCAGGCAAAAGCGGTAATGGAGCCATCGGGATCGGAAGAAGCCGAGCCGTCCAGCGAGACCGAGTTTGTCGGCAGGGAGATGGACTTGTCCGCCCCGGCTCTGGCAATGGGGGCCAGGTTTTTATGTACGGTGACTGTTACTTCGTCTGAAGCCTGATCTCCTTGATCATCCGTAACGGTGAGCTTAAAAACATAGACCCCTTCCACCAGGTTACTGACAGTTGCCCGAGCTTGGTTAGTATTTTGCAAAATTTCACCTCCGGGTCCCGAAACCGTTTCCCATAGATACGTTTGAATACTACCATCCGGATCGTAAGAGGCCGAACCATCCAGTTGGGTCTCGTTGGCCGGAAGTTTTAAGCTTTGGTCCTTCCCGGCTTTTGCGCGTGGCAGTTGATTGGCATTTGAGGCTATATATTCATAAGCTCCGATATCATATTTGCCATTCACAGGCCGGCTAACCTCATCTTTATCAAAGAGAACTCCATAGTCAGATACGTCTACCCCTTTGTTTACAGCGGGCGATTCCGGTAGAAGATGGAAGTTTTCGTCTGCTACATTGACAAATTTTAGCTCACCGGGAGTGCGGCTGAAATAATTATCGGACACAATCAAGTTCGGCTGATCAAGTTTCAGCCTTCTGACATAGGCATCCACTCCTTTTTTCCAAGACGGGTCATTTTCATATTCGTCATAAGTACCCGGATTAATGATGATATTGTTTTTAACCAGGTTAGTAAGGTTATCATCCACTGCATAAATCCGCATACCATCGCTTCCGGTATTGATGATGGTATTATTGAAAAATTTAAATCCGTCACCTGGAGTAGCCGGTTGACGGGAGTCACAAAAAATACCAAAGGTTTTCGAGTCCAGAATGATATTGTTGAAAACCACATTGTTTCCATAGCCTAAGACATGAATTCCCGAATTCAGTCCGTTTTTGATCAAATTATTGTAACAAAGTCCTCCGGTACCTTCTCCCAACTGGATTCCATTGCCATGGGTAGCGTTGTTTTTGTACCCGTAATTTTCCACCACATTGTTATAAATTTCCCCTCCTTCAATGACCGATCCCACTTGAATTCCATCCCATCCTGTGTTTTTTACGATATTATGATGGATTTTCGCCCCGATAATCGAGTGGGGGTAAAGCCGGCCACAAGCCGAAGGCATACCGTTGGCATAAAAAGAATTACCAATATACATCCCTTCCCCTTCCGTGTCGTGAATATAATTATGATGGATATTGATATCATACATGGTAAAGTCGTCCCTACCCGAATTGCGGTTACAGTTAGGGTCTGTTTTCGCCATAATTCCGGCAAAGCCTATGTCATGAATTTCAATATGATCCACTTCAAAGTTGGTAGTGAACAAATCCAGTGTAATCCCTTGCGACTTGGATCCGGCAAGTTTAATTCCGTACTCCACTGACGAATTGCCCGTACCTGTCAGACGAAAATGCTTGCAATACAAAAATTTAAGATTGTAAGCTGACGTCTTGTTATTCGTTACCAATGCTTGGCCATTGCAGTTTTTGATGAGTATGGGATTGGCTTCGGTACCTTTTAAGTTTAAAAACCGGAGATATCCGTAATTGACTCCACCCTTTAAACAAATCACTGCACCCGGTTGAAGGTTCAAGGCATCTCCATCTATGTTATGCGTACCTTCCGGTATGGTATAAGTACAGTTACAATCATCCGGGTTGGCAGGTTCGGGTTTCACCGTCATCCGGATCTCATCTTCAGCGGTCTTCCCTTGATCATCTTGTACCGTTAGACGAAACACATAAATTCCTTCTTTGAACCCGGAGACAAATGTAGAAGCCTGACCGGGAGTATCTATGACAGGCTCTTCCGGACCGGAAATATATTGCCATTGGTAACTCTGAAGGCTTCCGTCCGGGTCGAAAGAAGCCGAGCCATCCAGTTTAATGGCGGCTTTGGGGAGTTCTATTTCGAAATCATCTCCCGCCTTGGCAATGGGAGCCTGATTGCTGGCGCCATTGACAATGATTTGCACTTCATCCGAAGCTGTTGCGCCCTGGTTGTCCGTGATGATAAGTTGTATAAGGTATACTCCCTGTTCCAGGTTTTTTAATGTGGGGGTTGCCGTATTTTGATTTTCAAAAGTGATGGAAGCGGGTCCCGAAAGTTTTGTCCAGGCAAAAGCCGTAAGAGAACCATCCGGATCGGAAGACGCCGAACCGTTCAAAGAAATCGAATTGGTAGGTAAAGTGATGGTTTGGTCTGTGCCCGCTTGGGCAACAGGAGGTTGATTTGCAGGAGGGTCACTGCCGCCTTTGGTATAGGTCAACATCCATTCATACATGTTGGGTGAGTGGTAAGTATGAAAAGGATCTTGCGCCCGGACCCAAGAATTATGCCCGACACCCGGGTATAGGGTGATCTTTGCATTCGGATCGGGAGCGGGGTTTTGCGAATTGATTAAATTCACCCAGTTGATACTGTGTGAGGCCGGGATGGTATTGTCGGCTTCACCGTGAAAGGTCCAAACCGGAAGTTCGTTGTTGGCAATATTCCGGGCATAAGAGGTAATGGGTGATTGAGCTCCACAAACCGGGACAATGGCGGCAAATACATCGGCATGTTCTGCGCCATAGCGCCATACACCGGCTCCGCCCAGACTCAAGCCGGTGAGGTAGATACGCGATTCATCCACTCTGTATTTTGACAGTGTAAATTGTACCACTTCATCAATATAACCGGAGGGCCAATTGCCATGCCCGTAAAGTAGCTGAGGGCTGATTACTATAAAAGAGTGAGTTTCCCCATTGACGGTGAAGGTCATAGTATGACCGTTTTGGATATGTTTGGGTGTTCCGTTCGCTGCCACTTTATCTACCATGGCGTCTGTACCATCCCCTCGCTCTCCGGTCCCATGCAAAAAGAACAAGATAGGATATTTTTTACCTTGCGCTGCCGGGGTTTGATAGTCTTCCGGCAAATGTTCCAGGTAAGGAATATTGGTGGTAGCTGTGCGCTGGATATTCATTTGTGCTACAGCACTGAGAAAGGAAGAAAACAGAAAAAAAATAGTGAAGTAGAGATAATTGTAAGTGGATTTCATAGTTGTAAAAAGCTCATGAAAATTTAAGCGACTATAGGTATAAGTGCCTATAGCAAACTCAAAAGTTATACCGCATGCTAGTCATAATTGCCTAATGAAAATAGGTCTTTTTAGTTTTACGTATGATTTTCTTTTGTAAATTGGGGCTTTGATAGAAAAAAATACTTGAAACTCAATTATTTCTAACATTTGGCTTTCGCTTAATCCTTTTGATTCCCCCTCTTTTAATAAAAAATAAATTTTTTCAAGTCTACTCTACCGGGTAGTTTGGATGGTTGCTTTAATCGGGTAAAATCTTTGAATAGTATAATTTCCTTATTACTTAGTAAGTAAATGTACAATATTACTCATGGCTGGGTGTAAGTGGAGTGCGTATGTTCCAGTAAATCCCTCGTAAAAAAGCACTTACATGATCCGGTTGAAACTTACATATGTATTGTACGAGTGCTTTTGGAGCAATTGCAAATAACAAAAAGAAGGTAAAAACCGCAAGTTGCCAAGCTTGAACGTTCCTTCGCATGTACAATATACGGTTGCGGATGTGGTAATAGGTTTTTAACGTACTCATTTTCCCCACTGACAGGGATTCTTTGTGGAATATTTCCGCATTTCCTTCAAAAAGAATCTTGTATCCTGCTTTGCGTATTTGAGTAGACCAATCCCACTCTTCATAGTATAAAAAATACACTTCCGGCATTTTCCCTACTTCGTCAATGACTTTTCTGGAAAGCATCATTGCTGCTCCATGCGCACTGTATGTAGGGCGTTTTTGGTTGTATTGACCATGGTCTTTCTCCATTTTTCCTATAGGGAAAGCTTGTCCGGTGCAGGCATTCATAGAGGTGAAGCCTGCGTATTGAATGGTGTCAGGATGGTGGAAATATTTGATTTTCGGGGAGACCATGCCTACCTTTTTCTCTGACTGAAAAGCCTCCAGCAACCGGTCCAAAAGTGATTCCGTAATTTCCGTATCATTATTGACCATAAAAATATATTCTCCCCGGGCCTTTTCCAACCCTAAGTTATTTCCACCGGCAAATCCCAGGTTGTCATCACTTCGGATCACGGTAACTTCCGGAAAGCGCTGGTGAATCATAGCAGTAGGATCTAAACGGGAGCCGTTGTCTACCACGATGACTTCAAAATTCCGGAAGCGGGACTTATCCAAAGAGGCTAAAAACTCACAAGTGACTTCCGGTTGGTTATAGTTAACCGTAATAATAGAAACTAGTGGGATGGGATGAGTTGCTGGCATTATGAAAATATCCTGTTTGATTGTGTTTTAAATCTGAATCGAAAATGTTTTTGGAGAAGTGAGCGATTACTTTCCATGAGAAGAATAGAGGGTATTGTCAACTTCTACTTTAGTTTTTACAGTATGAATAAATTGTTTGTCCGCTCCTTTTAACTTGAAAAGCAGGGTGAACATGATCCAAAACACTTTGGGTAAACTGAGAATCGCTTTAAAAAACCGTTGGTTGTAAAAACTTAACGGGACGGCAATCAATAAAGCAAGTACATTGGCTGCAAACAAGCCGATCCAAGCCTGAGGGAGGGAAAATAGTTGAGGGAAACTTAAGGCCGTCACGGCAAATAAAAACAGAAAGCCTAAAGTCAAGGTTCTCGGTAAAAAAATGTTGTATAACACACCGGCATTGAAATAATCGATATTCCCTTTCAACAACTGCTTGATACCTTTGGCAAAATACCTTTTCAGATAGATAAATTGACTGGCAATCCACCTTCTGCGTTGCTTGCTAAAGGCTTCGGAATTATCAACTTTTTCATCAAAGACAATGGCATCTTCCAAATAGTAAATCCATTGCTTTCTTTCAATCAAATACAACTGAAGTACCCGGTCAAATCCACCAACCGCATTGATTTGCTTTAAGCAGTCCAATAGGACATCTGCTTTGAATGCCATTCCCGAGCCGATCAAGGAAGAAGAAAAGCCCATGGCATTGAATCCTTTACGGAATACATGGTTGTTGATGACTTCGCTTAATGCATCCAACACGGCAAAAGGCGTATCCATATTTTTGGCCACCCGTTGTCCTTGTACAGCTGTGTATCCATTGTTAAAAGCCCGGTTGATTTTTTGCAAGTAATCGGGTGCCATGATATTGTCCGCATCACTGATCAAGGCTACTTCATATTCATTGTTGAGCACTTGCAACGCCTTTACCAAGGATTTGGTTTTGGTGCTTTTTTCAAAATGCACCTCAATGACCCGGCAAGGCAATTGGTGTAAGCGGGAGAGGGTGGATTTCTTTAAACTATCGGCAATGACTACAATGTCAAAAAACTCTTTCGGATAGCGTAATTGAAGAAGCTTTTCTACTACGGGAGCGATGATTGCGTCCTCTTTGTAAGCCGGAACCAATACGGCAATTTTATGATACGGTGTCTCTTTTACTTGTAAAGGCGCCACCGGTTTTACCCTTCCTGTGAAGGAAATTATAAAAACGTAAAGTACTGCCAGGCCAAAGTAAATCAAGAGAATATTTTCTATTATAAACATATTCAAGGGTTGATTATAAATGGGACCAGAGCCTATGCCGGTTTGATTATACTATGCTTAAATACTTAAACATTGCTTGATCAAACCGGTAAGCTTTGGTGTAGAAAATAGAGTGTTTGTTAGTGTTTTTTTGAACAAAAGATTTCCCTCCGGGCAGTGTGATGCATGCCTGGGAGGGGGTATTATAAAGTTTGTGTCAGGATCGTTTGTTTATCAAAGTGTAGTGAATTTTTTATCTATACGCTTTCTTTTTGTACCAATGCAGGGAAGGTTTTTGCAATGATTTTCATATCTCCTACAAACGAATTGTACTTGGCATATTGAATGTCCAGTTGAACGCGTTCCAAGGCCGACATTTCCTTTTTTCCGCGCTTGGTTACCTGCCATAAGCCTGTCAATCCGGCTGGGGCGGCAAAGCGTTTGGCCCATTCATCTTTGGTTAGCTCTTTGGCTTCGTACAAGGGTAGGGGGCGGTTGCCTACTAAGGACATATCTCCTTTTAGAATGTTTAATAGTTGAGGGATTTCATCCAGACTGCTGTCTCTCAAAAAAGCTCCTACACGAGTTACTCGGGGGTCGTTACTGATTTTGAAAAACATCGGCCCGTCTTCCTCTTGGCTTTCCTCACTGTATTGGTTCAGGTGCTTCATTTGTTGCACAAGTTTATCCGCATCCTGACGCATCGTTCTGAATTTATAAAAATCAAATACCTTGTAACCGCTACCGGCTCTTTTGGAAATATAAAAAACCGGTCCTTTGGACTCCAATTTGATGAGTAAAGCTATTATTATGAAAAGTGGGCTTAATGCAATCAAGCCAGCAGACGCAACTAAAATATCCAAGGCCCTTTTGAAAAATCTACCGGTTTTTTGCTGAGTAGTTAATTCTACTTTTGGAAGCTTCCGGGTGTATTTCTGTTTAAAATATTCCCTTTTTTGTTTAAAAGACTGTAAAAACTGAATGCGCTCTTGCATGTCTTTCAGTTTCATGTTCGGAAAGTAAATATCATCCACACCGTCAATTGCAGCAGCTTTGTTTTTGGTGATTAGGCTTTCCTCATGCGTAAATAAGATAAAAGGGATGGAGCTCAAAACTTCTTGAGTTCCCAGGAAATCCGCAAAATCTTCCAGCTCTGTTTGGCTCAAAGCAGCATTACCTATAATGGCGCAAGGCAGGGTTTTTCCGGTTTGTAGCCTTTCTTGGATTTCCGATTGAGCCATGGCAAGGGTACTGACTCGGAAAGTGGAATATCCCAGACTTGCCCAGCTTGTGCTGATCATTTCCAGACCAGGGCCTATGCAAAGGATAGACTGCTGTGGCTCCCTGTTCTCATAAGTAAAGGTATCGTTAATAGGGTGTAACAGAGCTTCCATATTATCAAATGAGTTTAATGCTAGATGAATTGTGTGATGATTTTTGGGTTTGGTTACTTTGTCGTACAGGCATTGTTTAAGACCTCTTTAGATGCTTTTAAGACATCCTGCGGATCAAAGGGTTTTTTGAAATGCTTGGCTACATTTGCATTTTGCCAAGTGTCAGGTATCTCTCCCTCATAGCCGGAGAGTATGATTACGGGGATGTCCCGATAAATACCGCTTTTACTGAGCATTTCAATGAAGCCCACACCGTTCATATTGGGCATTACAATATCCGAAATGATTAAATCCGGTAGTTTTTTCTCTGAAAGGATATGCATCGCATGTAGGCCATCGTGAGCAACGTCTACTTGGAAATGCTTGCCTAAAAAAGATTGTAATACATAGCAAATGGATTCGTCATCGTCTACAAGTAATATTCTATGTTTGTTGTTGAGGAGTGTCATAAAGGGAATTATACTTTAATTTAAATTAGTCTTAAATAGTACATAGGTTGTTAATGCGTAAGATAATGGTAGTTTGAGTTGGTAATATCTTTTTGTATTTTATTTAATTATTGATAATCAGTAAAATATGACTTTGTGTGCGTTATTGAGGCATAAAGATAGGATGAAATGTTTGTTATAAAGTGATCGATATACTCAATAAAAGTTAATGATTGTGCTTTTTTACAAACTTCATATGAAGATAAAAATGGAGTTGTTTTTATACTAAAATCAGTGCAATAAAGTTGTGCTTGATCTTGAATGATATAACTAGCTGTAATTTAGATGGTTGTGTGTTTTTTGTGGCTTGAGTGCTTATAGTCCTGATGTATGTTTAAATGTGAAGCTGCCTCAAAAGGAACCGAAACAGGCACAAGTCAACAACTTTGATGGCAGGAACAGCCGGAGTCTGTTATCGTAACACAATCGGGTTTTGGACTTAGTCGAAGGTGTATTTAACAATTACAATGTTTATTCAATCACCTAGCAGGGTAGTTGATTTTAAATAATCAGTTTTTGAAAAAAACCTTTGCATAGTACAGTAGCAGGTGGAAATTACCGTCCTGTACTATGCAAAACAGGCGCCTTAGAATAGAGACGCGATAAAATATTCAAACTCATTAAAATAGATAATGAAGTAAAAGCTCAATACCCATCCTACTATGGTGAGTTGTAAAAAGCGGTCTTTGTAAAGAATATGAGTAGGAGAGCCGGAATTATTCTCTACATAGGTAATCTGTAAATACCTGAAAATACCACCAATCACAAACAAACATGTGTGGTACAAACGATGTGTCCCGTAGTGTTCGATGGAATGGGGAGAAACCGTGTACATTAAATACGCTACGATGGTAATGGCAGAGATGAGTGCCAATACCACATTGAGAAAATCCATATTGTAGTTGGCAGAGGCTTTTCGTACGTCTTTTCCAGTATCCATCTTTAATTTTACATCGTCTCTTCTTTTGGCTACAGCCATAAACAGGGCTAAAAGAAATACCATAATGGTTAGCCAAATCGAAATATGTACCGAAGCAATTGCCCCACCGGCTTTTACCCGTAATACAAATCCTATGGCTACGATGATAACATCTAGAATGGATACATGTTTGAGACCCAGGCTGTAACTTAAATTCAAACAAAAATATACTCCGGTGATAAATAAAAACTTCGGATGTAGGTAAGCAGCTAAGCCGGCTCCTGTAATGAAGCAAACCGCCAGGAGGATATAGGCCGTGGGCTTGGATACGGCACCGGAGGCTAGCGGGCGTTTGCATTTTTTAGGGTGCATACGGTCTGCTTCAATATCTTTTAAGTCATTGAGTACATAAATGCAACTGGCTACCAGGCTAAAGGCAAAAAAGCCAATAGTCAACTCCATGAGTTTTGGGAGATTAAATATATCACCAGAGAAAAAGAGAGGAACAAAGAGAAATAAGTTCTTTACCCAATGATGTGGGCGCAATAATTTGATTTTTTCCACGGGTTATCGTTGTTTGAATGTTTGCAGCGAAGATAGTATACACATAGAGGATTTTTACCCATCCCTCAGAAGTCATTAACGTATTTTGACAAGAAAGGTAAAGGTTTCCTTATTACTTATCAAGTAACTTGATTTCATTGATTGATAATCAGTTGTCTACAATAAAAGGCTTTACTGTTCTATATTTTCCAGTTCTACCTGATTGAGTACTGCCCCGGTAAATTTTTCTTCCAGATCCTCCAAAAATTTAATGGACTCCCGGTCGGCTTGTTTGATAACTCCTCTTGCCGAAAAGGTGACCAGAATCCGGTCCGCATAAAGGCTGAGTTCTTTGCTGTCAGAGTGCTGATTCATCGCTGCACCTTCCAGGAAAATATAGTCGTAATGTTTGTCTAGCAATGCCAAAAAGTGGTTGAAGTCCTGCTTGTGAAACAGCTCGGAAGGAGAGTAATTCCCCCCTTTGCAACCCATAATATGGACATCGGGAATACCGGTTTTGGTAATCAAGTCTTGTAGTTCTTCAAATTTTTCCGGCCGGGCATCCACAGCCTCTTCCAACACCGGAGACGCTTTAAAACGCTGAGTCAATTGGTTGTTGGAGAAGTTGGTATCCAATATCATAACCTTATTTTTACTCAAGCTCAAAGCACAGGCCAAGGCCTCGATCAACGTGGATTTTCCTCCTCCGTGTTGTGTGCTGGTCACCAGAAATGTCTTGGCATTTTGCCGGTCGATCATAAACCGCAACTTTCTTAACATCTCCCGGAAAGTCGTAAAAAGCGGGTTTTTGCTGTTTTCCTGATAGAAAATTTCCCGGATGGGTGTGTTTTTTAAATCCAGTTGATTGACAGCGCCCAGCATTTTCACCCCTAGCATATTTGCCAGGTTGGAAGGTGTTTTGATCGTCATGTCCATATAAATCAAAAAGAAAATGGCAATGACGGAAATTGCAAAGGTAGAAGCTCCTGAAAGGGCCGTGATTATCAATCGTTTAGAAGGTTCCGGTTCAATGGATGGTTGGCCGTATAAAACCTGCCGGATTTTGTTCCGGGAAGCCATTGACATATCCAGGGCTGTATTGTACTTTTCCTGTGCGGTTTGGTATTCATTGGTAGCCAGGGTTACCTCTTTTTTCATGGCAGCAATTTGTGCTTCTTTGGAAGCATACACTCCCGCATTACTCTTCAGGCTGCGGACACTGCTTTCCAAGGTTCCCCGGTTTTGTTGGGCAATGGCCAATTCTATCTCCAGATCGTTCTTTTTCTCGGTCAGCTCCTGTTTTTTTGTCTGAAGGTCATTTTTAGACAAACGACCTGAGCTGTTGGAGTTGATCAGGGCAATTTTTTTATTTCGTAGGATGTTCAAGGAATCTTGCAAGGTTTGGTCCTGTAGCCCGGTGCTGGTGTAGCGCTGATTTAATGCTCTGATTTGTTCTTGCAATTCCAATAATTCTTCGTTGGAGTTATTCACCAAATTGCCGGTTCCGTTACCGGACAAGGCATCGTTGAGTTCCCGGAGCCGCCGGTTGACATTTTCCAAGGACAAGGTCAGCCGGTTGATTTTTTGTTTTTCTTCGGAAAGCGCCAATTCCGCTTTGGAGATTTGCTCGATCTTGCTTTCACTCTCCACATCAAAATTTAATACTCCCTGTCGTGATTTGAAACGTTCCAAAGATTGTGATTTGACTTCCAGGATTTGCCGTTTTTGTTCCAACAGTTTTTCAAAAGTAGCAATGGACTCTTCCTGACGCTGATATTGCATCAAATCGTTGTACCTGAAAAATTCGGAGCACAAGGTATTGACCGCATAGGCGGATAGTTCCGGATGTTCGGAAGAAAAGGTTACCGTGAGGTAATCCGTTTGTCCTTCCCGCCAGATGCGTAAACTTTCCCGGATGGATTCGTCATCGTAACGGTATATTTTTAATAGTTCGATTAATTCCTTGTCGGTTTCATTATAAGTGGAAAGGGGCTCCAGGTTTTCCAATTTTTCCTCAAAAATGCCAATAGCCTCCTGAGTATTAATGGTTTTAAGTCTTGCCAAATTATCCTCGTTGGTGATTTTGCGGAAAGGCTTTCTCTTTTGCAAATCATTGATGATTAGCTTGTAAGAAAGGAGGTTGATCACCATTGGAGAAGCGATGGAGGCCGTCAGGTTGCTGAACTTTACTTTTACTTCAAACAAATTGTATTTGTCGTCATCAAAAGGATCGTTCACAGTATAACCGGTAGCCAGTTGTGCTTTGGAGAGATATGATTTTTTCATATCCAAGGTCAACAAGAAGGCCAGTACAGAGGCGATCAGGGTTACTGTCAGGATCAGCCATTTTCGTTTTAATAAGGCTTTAAAGAGTGAAATCAAATCCATAAAATAAGGGAATTATATTCAAGAATTAATCTTAAAAAGGTTCAGGTAAATGGGGCGTCACACCACCCCTGATTTTGATTGCGCCAAAAATAGCGATTTGCCACTCTTTTAAAATATCCCGGCCGGCAGAAGAGGCCTATCTTTGGAGTTATTAAGAAATTTTTAAAGGTATTTACAATTTATCCCTCAATTCCTCCTCTTTCCACCCCGCTTTCTTCAACTTTTTCCCTATTCCTCAACCCTTCCATCCTGCAATCCTTCAATCTTCAACCCGTCACCCTTCAGTCCTCGATCCTTCCATCCTTCAACCCGTCACCCTTCAGTCCTCGATCCTTCCATCCTTCAACCCGTCACCCTTCAGTCCTCGATCCTTCCATCCTTCAACCTTTACTACCATACGGGTGAAATGATGATTTTCCAAAATCACGATTTTCAGTGAGTACCCCAGGTAAAATATTCTCAATCTTTGTATAAGGATTAAAAGCGAAAAATTTAAAAATCTATGGTATTGATAGCGGACAGCGGATCTACAAAAACGGCTTGGTTGGGAATTTTACCGGAAGGTGACCCGGTAAAGGTCCGTACGGAGGGCATTAACCCTTATTACCAGACAGAAGCGCAGATAGTCAATATTGTAAGGGAGGGTTTACTCCCGGGGCTTACCGGGCCGGTAGAGCGGGTATATTTTTATGGAGCAGGGTGCTCCGGTCCCGAAAAAAACAGTGTGGTAAGCCGAGCGATCCGAGAGGCTTTGGACGATGATAGAGTGGATTTGGATATAAATAGTGATTTGTTAGGTGCCGCCCGGGGGCTATTTCACGAGCGACCAGGTATCGTGGGGATATTAGGAACCGGGGCAAATGCCGGTATGTACAATGGGGAAGGTATTGTGAAGCAAGCGCCTTCTATGGGTTATGTATTGGGGGATGAAGGGAGCGGAGCGGTGTTGGGAAAGCATTTGATCGGCCGGGTTTTACGTAATCAACTTCCTCAGGAGGTAATTAAGGAATTTTACGCTACCTACCAACTGACGGCCAAAGATATTTTAAACAAAATTTACCAATTGCCATTTCCCAATCGAATGTTGGCGAGTTTTGTGCCCTTTATCCATTCACATATTGCAGAACCTGATTTGCATCAATTGGTGATCCGGAATTTCGAAGCCTTTTTCAAAAATTATATCCTGCCTTTTACCGGGGTGAAGTCGTATGAGGTAAACATCACAGGCTCAGTGGCCTATTACTTTAAAGAGCAATTGATGACTACGGCAAATACCTATCACTTGGCTATCGGTAGGGTAAGTAAGGACCCCTTGGCCGGGTTGCAAAATTTTCATAAACAAGCATTTGTAATTGATAAATAAGGAAGAATGAGTACAACAGAAGCGGCTTCAAATTATGATAATCTGGAAAAACGTTCCGTACGGGAATTGCTTACTTGTATCAACCGGGAGGATGCCCAAGTACATCAGGCAGTAGAAAAAGTGTTGCCAACAGTTGCGGAATTTGTGGAACGTCTGGTGGAACGTATGCGGAAAGGGGGGCGGATGTTTTATTTGGGGGCGGGTACCAGTGGGCGTTTGGGCATCCTGGATGCCAGTGAGTTGCCGCCAACTTACGGTGTGCCGCATGGGCTGGTAATCGCTTTGATTGCCGGTGGGCCTACCGCTATCCAAAAAGCAGTGGAAAATGCCGAAGACGATGAAACGGCAGCCTGGCAAGAATTGAAAGCCTTGGCTATCGGGCCAAATGATACGGTTGTGGGAATTGCAGCTTCCGGTAAAACGCCTTATGTGATCGGTGGAGTCAAAGCAGCCAAAGCGGAAGGTTTGCTTACCGCCGGGATTACTTGCAATGCGCAGTCTCCTTTGGCGCAGTCGGTAGATTTTCCGATGGAAGTGGTGGTCGGACCGGAGTTTGTGACAGGCAGTACCCGGATGAAAGCGGGTACCGCTCAAAAGATGGTCTTGAATATGATCAGTACCACGGCCATGATTGGTTTGGGAAGGGTAAAGGGAAACAAAATGATAGATATGCAATTGAGCAATCAAAAACTGGTTGACCGGGGCACTCGAATGTTGATGGAAGCTTTACCTTTGCCTTATGAAGAAGCCCGGGAGTTGTTGGTTGCCGAAGGTTCGGTGAGGCAGGCCATAGACAGTTATTCCAATACCTCTGGGTAGTGACTGTATGCCTATAGAAATATGCAAGAAAGCTAGTTTGCTGCAATATTGAGTTTATTAAACGGATCAAACGATTATTCAAACAATGAGAAATTATAGTTTACTACTATTTTTTTTAATAGGCTTTGTGCCCTTGCTATCAGCGCAGAGTAAATATCCGAAGCATGAATTCCGGGCGGCCTGGATTGCTTCCGTAGTCAATATCGATTGGCCATCCAAAAAAGGCTTGTCTACCGAAGATCAGAAAGAAGAGTTTATCCGGATGGCTGACTTTTTACAAGCTTCCGGGATGAATGCATTGGTCGTGCAAGTGCGTCCGGTAGCCGATGCTTTTTATGAGTCGTCATATGAACCTTGGTCGGCATACCTGACCGGGAAACAAGGGCAAGCCCCCGAACCCTATTACGACCCGCTTCAATTTATGATAGAGGAATCCCGTAAGAGAGGATTGGAATTTCACGCCTGGTTCAATCCCTACCGTGCCACAATGAATGCCGACACCACTGTGTTGGACTCCATGCATGCCTTGAAGCAGCATCCGGAGTGGTTTGTGAAATACGGTAAGCGCTTTTACTTTGATCCGGGAAATCCGGAAGTGCGTAGCTTTGTACAAAACGTGATCATGGAAGTCGTCCATAACTACGATGTGGATGGCATTCATTTCGATGATTATTTTTATCCTTACCCGGTGAAAGACGAGGTGTTTGACGACTCTCTTAGCTATGAAAAATACGGTAGCGAATACGAAGTGGTAGGTGACTGGCGAAGGGCAAATGTAGACCAACTGATAAAATCCGTATACGATAGTATTCAAGCCGTAAAGCCGTATGTGAAGTTTGGGATCAGCCCGTTTGGAGTATGGAGAAATCAAAGCCTGGACCCGGAAGGTTCGGAAACCAAAGCGGGAGTCAACACTTATGATGATTTGTATGCCGATGTGCGCAAATGGCTCCAAGAAGGTTGGGTTGATTATGTGGTACCGCAATTGTACTGGACAATTGGCTTTCCGCCTGCCGCTTATGATAAGCTGGCCGATTGGTGGTCGCAAAATACCTATGGCCGCCATTTGTATATCGGGCAGGCCATGTACAGGGTGAAAAACGGGAAAGACCGCAATTGGCATAAACTCAATCAATTGCATAAACAATTGCAACTAAATCATGAATATCCTTCCATTCAGGGAAGTATTTATTTCAGCGCCAAGTCGTTTAAGAAGGTGCCGGAAAAAGTACTGAAGAAAATCAAGAAAAAACATTACCGTCATAATGCCTTGACTCCTCCTATGCCTTGGAAAAAACAAGGCGACCTGGAAGTGCCTGTATTGCTTGAAGCCAGAAAGCAGGAGGACAAAGTTCGCTTGCGATGGGAGGCGGTGCCCGGGCAAACGTCTTCTTTTGTCATTTACCGTTTTCAAGGAGATCAGGCAGGTGATTTAAGCGATCCCCAAAATATTTTGACCGTGTTATCTGCCGAGCAACTTGCCAAAGGGGAGTATATGGATCAAGCGGTGAAAAAAGGAAAAACCTACACCTACTGTATCACTTCCATTGACCGGGCAAACAACGAAAGCAAGCCCGTGACCCTGACCTTGAAAGGGAAACAAGATGCCTGGCAGAACGAATTGACCCGGAAAGATTAAGCATATTCTCATTTCCATACGATCCCTTTGAGTCCTTGAATATACACTGGAATCCTTTTTACAAGAGCTCATAAAATAATTGAAAAAACCTCTGATACACCGTGTATCGGAGGTTTTTTTGTTGTATTGCCCTTCTGGGTTTGTTTTTAAGATAATCAACAATGTTGTCACAGGAAATATAAAATTGGGAGGAAGGGTTTTGGTGGAGGTGTATTGGAAGAAGAGACCGCTTTTTTTAAGCAGTGGCACAAAATCAATAAATGAATAGTACCATTTGCTTTGCTATTTTAAACACTTGATAGTGAATAATATCGAAACTTAGAATAGAAAGCCCTGGCTGTTTTATTTAAACTATAAATTTATTTTTACTGATTTTCTTGTATAATTGCTGCCGCTAAACGAATCAAATTTCTGATCTCAACGGAAACGTTTTTGGTCAGTCATAAACTAACTGGAATATTCCCTGGAATAAGATGATGCTTAATAAAAGAATAAGTTTTAGAAAGCCTAGACACACAAAATCTTTAGAGCTTCAATTTGGGATTCGGTTGTTTGCACTTATCATAGATTTAATGCTAATTAAGATTTTTATTCTTTCTTTAACTGGAGATTCAGACAGTTGGCAAACAGAATCAATAATTGGTTTTTCAGAAATTACCTTCTTAACCCTTCCGGTATACTGGTTGTACTTTGCCGTTTTAGAAGGGACTTTAGGAGCTACATTGGGGAAGTTATTTACAAGGTTAAGAATCTATAATTCTAATGGTTCCAAATTGGGATTGGCCAAGGCAATAATAAGGTTTCCCCTAAAAGTTATTTCAATGATATCGTTATTAGGTGTTCTTATGATTGATATTAATAAAGAAAAACAGGGGCTTCACGATTTAATCTGTGGGACGATAGTTCGGAGGGTGTAACAATGCTGTACTAACGTTAGCGATAAAAACATAGAGAGATTTTTTTATAGCAAACTTTGTCTTGGTAGGCATATATGCTTCGGCTGCCGATCTTACTGTTTTACGGTCGAACCGGAAACGATTAAGTATACTTAAACCCTATAGGTGACGGAATAAACGGAGAGACCGAAACGAAGGGACTCAACTGAACCCATCAAGAATGCCCATTCTTTATAGAACAAGCAAAATGGCGAGGGGTTATCGAAGCGGATATACATCGTCTGATATGCTCGATTTTTAACAAAGATAAGGCGAAGCATCTATGAGTTTTTGGTAGTACGTATGCAATTATTTTGTAACTTGTATAGAGTGCATTTCCCTCATGTACACTTGGTTTTCAACAAACCCAACTGCATCAACACACCCTTTACGCTTCCTTTCACTTAACTTTTGAACATATGGTTTTTCAAGTTTCACGTACCTTTTTTCCAAAGTACTGTTTGATACTTCTTTTCAGTATTTTGGGACTGATTTCAGGTTGTGGTGACGATGATGATAACGGTCCTGCTCCTTCGGGTTCAATGCTTCTCCTGATTAACACGGTAAATACGAACACGCAAGTGAAGTTACTTCTGGAGAGCCAGGAATTGGTCACGGTAACCGGGCATGGAGCCGCCAATAAGTACATTACGGTTCCTTCGGACACGGTACTTACCGTACAGACCAATCAAGACGAATTTGACGTGGATCTGGGGTTAACTACGAATGAATTTTATTCGGTATATATTTTGGAGGATGACGATGATGCGGATATTTCCATTTTCCGGGATCATTTCCCCAATGACGGTCAAACGACTTTAGTCTTGGCGAATATGTCTTCCGAAAATACAGGCGATGTGAAATTCGCATTTATCAATCCCAGTACGAGTGATACCCTGGGCTTTGAGGATATTTTTCCCGGAGCCAATCCGGTATTGGAACATGACGATGTGACGGGGCTGAACTTTACCGCAACTTCTCTCCGCTTGAATTTATTTGCCACACATCAAGTCGTGATACTGGATGCAGATGATGACAGCCCTTTGGCAGGGGGGACGGCCAATGATGTATTTCCTATGCTTTCGGACTATAGTTACAGTTTGGTCTTTGCCGGAGAACCCGGAAATTACAGTATATTCCAAGTGTCGCATACCACCGCGAGATAACTAACCGGCCATGTCATCGGTATTGGGGAGCTGATCCGCTTTCCAATACCTTTCTTTGGATGGGTACAGGGTTAACATTTATTTCTTAAAAAAACGATTGTCAATTTTTTATTTTCAAAATAATCTCTTTCTTTTGCAGCTACAATTCAATAGTTCCTTTCACCCTTTAAGAAAGGAGGTCATTATGTTGGAATCTACTTACCATATCGCACAATAGACCAGTACCAGGTAACCTTTACCTGACAGAAATACTATAAACTGGTCAAAAAAATCCTAATTACATTGTTTAATCGGGCTGTTTTCCGGTGTGCAAATGCTGGAGGGTCATTGCCTTATTCCTAAGGGTTTAAAGGAATGAAGCGAGTGATCTTCAGTATACAGCATGTATTGTGTTCTTTTGACGTTATCTTCGGAGGACATAGACCGGCAGCCCATTTGAAAGACCGCTTTATGGGCAAGAGTAAGTTAAAAATAAAAGACCTTAAAAAACTTAATTATCCATCGGATGTAGCCAGAAGCCTGGCGATTAATTTGATGGCTCAATATTTTAAACACGGTTCCAAACAAGAAAAGCTTGATTTTCTGGCGAAAATAAAAGAACATCCGGAGGAGTTTCATAGCGACCCGGTATGGGCGAAGCTGGCTGCGGAATTTGACGAAAAGCCTTCTTTGAAAGAAAGAAAAGAGGTGGCTTCTCTGCGGGAAACCGGAGAGTTTACGGTGTATGGCCGAAAGCATATCAGTAGCAATGCGTACTTGCAAATGGAAATGGCTATGCGTCTGCCCATTGCAGAACGAGGCGCTTTAATGCCGGATGCGCATCAAGGCTATGGCTTGCCGATCGGAGGCGTGTTGGCCACCCGGAATTCAGTGATACCGTATGGGGTAGGCATGGATATCGGTTGCCGGATGAGCTTAAGTGTGTATGATCTCCGGCCGGAATTTTTGAACCGCTATGCATACCAGTGCAAAACCGCTTTGAAGGAGCGGACATGTTTCGGGACCGGAGGGGAATTGGGAATTGCACAGGAACATGAAATATTGGACCGGCAAGAATTTTCTGTAACCCCCTTATTAAAGCAATTGCATGGAAAAGCAGCCAGGCAATTGGGAACTTCGGGCTCCGGAAATCATTTTGTAGAATTCGGTCTGGTGGAAGTCAGGGAAGAAGACCCTTTTGGCTTGCCTCCGGGAGTTTATGTCGGTTTATTGTCCCATTCCGGTTCAAGAGGTTTGGGGGCTTCCATTGCCCAACACTATACCCAAATCGCCCGTGAAACCTGTCCCTTGCCCAGGGAAGCACAGCATATGGCCTGGCTGGATCTGGATGCGGAAGAAGGGCAAGAATATTGGTTGTCGATGAACCTGGCGGGGGATTATGCCAAAGCCTGTCATGATCAGATCCATTACCATCTGAGTAAATACCTGGGGATTAAACCTGTGGTGACCATCGAAAATCATCATAATTTTGCCTGGAAAGAGCTTCAAGCGGATGGCCGAGAGTTGATCGTTCACCGGAAAGGAGCTACTCCGGCTGCCAAAGGGGAGTTAGGAGTGATTCCGGGTTCGATGACGGCATGCGGTTATATAGTCCGGGGCAAAGGGGAAGACGGAAGCCTGAACAGCGCTTCCCACGGGGCTGGCCGGAAAATGTCCCGGAAGAAAGCCCGTGAATCCTTTACGGGAAGTGCTTTAAAAAAGGTGTTGAGCAGGGAAGGAGTGACTTTGATCGGAGGAGGAATAGACGAGGCGCCCATTGCCTATAAAGACTTGGAGGCGGTGATGCAAAGCCAGACAAGCCTGGTGGATATTGTGGGAAAATTCACGCCCAAAATTGTACGGATGGATAAAAACTGATTTTTACCTGAACTAGTAAATGCGTATCCGGATGGCTGTGTTAACAGTCATTGGAAGAGAAGCAGACGAAAGGCGCCCGGTGACGGGGGCTAGGTTTGTATTGCCTTGTTTTTCCCGGAGCGGGCTCCTTTCGCTACAAAGGATACGCCTCATTTTAAAGTATTATCCGGTTAAATATTCTTGAAAATCATGGGAAACGATTGCGTTCTCTTACAAATAACCGCAGGCCGCGGACCAGCCGAGTGCTGCTGGGCGGTGGCACAAGTCGTAAAGACATTGATTACTGAATTTAAAAAATTAAAATTCCCGTATGAAGTATTGCAGAGAACACCGGGGCCTGAGCCAGGGACCTTGTATTCCGCTGTGTTGCAGATAAAAGGCCCCATGGCCAAGACCTATGTAGAGTCCTGGCAGGGAACATTGCAATGGATAGGGAAAAGCCATTACCGGAAATACCACAAACGAAAAAACTGGTTTGTAGGTGTGAGTGTTTTGGACCGGAAAAACTCGGAAAGCTGGAAAGAAAGTGAGCTGGAATACCAGACTTTTCGCGCTTCGGGACCGGGAGGACAACATGTAAACAAAACCAATAGTGCGGTACGCTTACTACACAAACCCACTGGCCTCTCTGTAACCTCGAGTGATTCTCGTTCCCAACATCAAAATAAAAAAATGGCTTTGCAGCGATTTACAGAAGTATTTGAAGCATACCGGTTAAAAAAGTTTCAGGAGCAAGCCGAAGAGCAGTGGAAAGAGCATTTGACTCTGCAAAGAGGGAATCCGGTGAAAGTGTTTAAAGGAAAAGAATTTAAGGAGGTGAGTACATGAAAAATAGTATTGAAAATAAATACCTTATCCGCGCGCGAAAGGCAAGAGTCCTTCACAAACAAATAGAGCGATTAAGCATAGCACAACAAAAGCTGGGCTATGTCCGCCTGGAAAAGCCTGTCCGGCATGGCTGGTTTAAACATCTGGTCTTGCGGCAAGACATCGCCAACCGTGAGGATGCGGCTGTCTTTCAGGAAATTGTAAAAATCGCGGCAAAATGGATTTGGGGAAGGGACAAGCCACATGTCAATAAGGAGTGGGAACGTGCCGCTGAAAATAATAAACTATTCCAGTTTCCGGGCTTTAAATTTATTGAAAAAGACCGGTACAAACTTCTTTCTGGCAAAGCCAAAAAATATTTTAAAGAATATGAACTGTATTGGTCGCCTTGGTTAGGGAGTGTGAAAGCGTATTATTGTTTGGTTCCCTCGTACTATTTTGTTCCGGGATATACCAAAGCCTATCTTACGCACCGTAAAGTGATTGATGGAGAATTAGAAAGAAGAATTGCCGAACTGGAAGTTCAGTTGAATCAGAGAGAACTGTATCCTTATTCATTATATGCCGGGGGGTATCCCGGAAAATGGGCCCGGGTAAATTATCACCGGAAACAGCGAAGACGGATAAAAATGGCATTGGTACATTTTGAAGAAGAAACACTGGAACGCAAGATGAGAAAACACCTGCCCCTTTGGTAAAAAAAACGCCCAGGTAAAATTACCTTACCTGGGCCCTTTGGGTTATTTTTCCTCACTCTCATCCATCATTTCCGAATCCATTCCCTGCTCGGGAGCCATATTGCTATTGAATATATCGCGGTGCAGTTTCCATTTGCCATCTTCCATTTTCCAGATGACAATATATTTTCCTTGATCCACCATTTCATCGTTTTCACCGAATAGGGAGTATCTTCCTACCTCAAAAGAAGTTTCTCCGATGGCTTCGGCTTCGAGGGTTTCAAGTTCCACCCTTCGGACATTCCCTTCTTCCATGACGGTGGAAATGAAATTTTGAATGGCTTCATGACCGGAGAGAATGTCATGACCTGTGGGAAGGATTTGTCCGTCCATGGTATACAGTTCGGCTACTTTGGCCGCATCTTGTTGAGCAACCGCTTCTTCAAAGGCCTTATTGGCTTCCATAATGGCCGCTTTGTTGTCCATTGGCTCCATTTTTTGGTCGGGAGGAGCCGTATTGCAACTTTGTAAGAACCCGGCTATCCCCAATAGCAAGATAAGTAGATGTACAGGGTGGGATTGAACAATTCTCTTTTTCATGGGCTCATGAATTTTAGTGAAGAATGTTTATCTACTCAACAAGCATTCAGGAGCTGTAATTCAAGTCCAAGGAAACTTCTTTGATGGAATAAAGATCACATCCAATCTCAAATCCCTGGGTATGGGGAGAAAAGGAACGGGAGGTTAGTCCAACGTTTTTTCAGTGGGCCTTTTGGCTTGTTCGACCGGCTTATAACGAATGCTTTTCTTCTGAATGGGACCCGTATTTATCAACCAAAAACAAGTCTTAATCCTTCTTATAATGGACAATGCATTCTGACAATATTGAAACTATACAATGTGAAAAAATAATATTCAAGTCTTAATCCTTCTTATAGTGGACAATGCATTCTGACGCACATACTATATTTAAAAATAAAGGTGACGTATTTTTAAAGTCTTAATCCTTCTTATAGTGGACAATGCATTCTGACACAATCCTTCTAAAGTCTACTTCTTTTAAGTAGTTTACAAGTCTTAATCCTTCTTATAGTGGACAATGCATTCTGACAAGATAAGAAAAGACTTAAGCTTTTAGGGGGAAAGTCTTAATCCTTCTTATAGTGGACAATGCATTCTGACTGCTTTAACTTATTAATCAACCTTAATCTTTAAAGAGTCTTAATCCTTCTTATAGTGGACAATGCATTCTGACCTGCCACAATAAGATCTAGGTATCAATACCTGGACGATGTCTTAATCCTTCTTATAGTGGACAATGCATTCTGACACAAGATTATCAAAACAGATAGAGGACTGGAGAAAGTGAGTCTTAATCCTTCTTATAGTGGACAATGCATTCTGACGTACCATGGAAGTTCACGTCTACCTCCTTCGAAAATATGTCTTAATCCTTCTTATAGTGGACAATGCATTCTGACCCTCTTTTGTCTTGCTCTTTTAAACCTTCTACCATTGTCTTAATCCTTCTTATAGTGGACAATGCATTCTGACTTTCCTGTAGCCAGATGGTTCCAAAGAAGTCTAGGAAGTGTCTTAATCCTTCTTATAGTGGACAATGCATTCTGACTCAACTTCCTTAAAGGACATTCCTTGCATGGAGATCTTGTCTTAATCCTTCTTATAGTGGACAATGCATTCTGACTCAACTTCCTTAAAGGACATTCCTTGCATGGAGATCTTGTCTTAATCCTTCTTATAGTGGACAATGCATTCTGACGTCTGTATCCGTTCATAAGGTAGAGGACAGGAAATGTCTTAATCCTTCTTATAGTGGACAATGCATTCTGACATCTTCTTGGATTCTAGAGTTAGTTTAACAGATTTTAGAGGTCTTAATCCTTCTTATAGTGGACAATGCATTCTGACCGTGCCCAAATCCCTGTTTTGAACAAACCTAATTTTGAGTCTTAATCCTTCTTATAGTGGACAATGCATTCTGACAGCATTTTTTAGACCTCTTGATTATCAGTACTTTGCAAGTAAAAACTTTGAATAATTCTATTTGAAAACAAAATAATCATACGTCTATACTCTTTTACCATTCCCAAAAATAGAACTTCTTTATGAAATAGAAAACCCCATTCAAAAGTCTATAACCCTTCTTATAGTGGATCGGGGGTTGCCTTCAACTACCTATCTGACACATTTACCATGTGGCTGATAATAGAATGTTTGATAAGTCTTAATCCTTCTTATAATGGATCGGGGGTTGCCTTCAACTACCTCTCTGACAAAAAGAAATTATAAAAGACTGGCAAGAGAATTACCCGGGTCTTAATCCTTCTTATAGTGGATGTGCCTCTCTGACTTAGCATTGAAGGCATGTGGGTTGACGATCTTGTGTTTGTCTTAATCCTTCTTATAATGGATCGGGGGTTGCCTTCAACTACCTCTCTGACGAAAACATCGAGAACCAAGTTAAAGAGTTGTTTAGTCTTAATCCTTCTTATAGTGGATGTGCCTCTCTGACATGTTTTAGTTAATAACATTTATAAAGAAATAAGCACGTCTTAATCCTTCTTATAGTGGATGTGCCTCTCTGACTCAAGCACCATTTTATACACCATTTCTTGTTTCGAGTCTTAATCCTTCTTATAGTGGATGTGCCTCTCTGACTGCCAGTGTGTGTATTAAGAGTTGGTGATTTTTTTCAGTCTTAATCCTTCTTATAGTGGATGTGCCTCTCTGACCCGTTGCTCGATATAAGTAGCTGGAAATAAGATATATGTATTGAAATTTTCCCGGAACAGAATCGAGTTTTTGGTCATTTTGCCTTTCTTTTCCTGAAAAATAAGCCCTATGGCTGAGAATTCCAATAGATAGGTAGCATTCTTGTTACACGAGCAAAACCCAAAACCCCGGCGGGTAAAGCCGGGGTTTTGGGTTATATCTCATACAAGTTTAGCTATTACCTGACATTAACTTTTAAATCTTTGATATGATAGGAACTATCCTGTTCATGATATTTGAAGGTTGTTAAACAACTCATACTCTGTATAAGATCTGTGCTTTCTTTATCATAACTACAAGGATTTTTAAAGGCATCATAATAACTAAAAATCTCATTTTGGAAGTTAGGATCTTGTATCTTTTTTAGTCTGTATTCTTTACCAAGCAATACAATTCTGTGGTAATATTTATCACCATTTTTCCATATTTTTGCTTCATAATATGTACCTATATTGTACCCTTCTAGAATATGAATATCAGCACCTTCCTTAAAGGTTATTTTTTCACTTGAGACAATTTTCAATAGTTTATTCCTATGTTCATAATGTTGAATACCAGCTAAAGGAGAAGTTAGGTTGGGTAAAGAAGGACATTTTGCAAAAGCTTTATATGTAAGATTATCCCATTCTTGTACATTATGATAGGTAAAAGGTACAGATGGTTGTGTACAGCCTTGGGAAAAGGCTATTACAAACAAAGTAATAATTGCGAAGAGCATTGTATTTATATGATTACTTTTCATTTTTATTTCAACTTTGAATAGAGTCTGAAATGGCCTTTATATCCCTAAAAAAATCACAAAACCCAGCGGTTAAAGCCGGGTTTTGTGGGGTAATTATTTAATCTTTGAGCGCAATCTTTGTATTAAAATCAATTAAAAAATAATCTACATGGCAATCACAAGGGAGAAGGTCTGCCGAATCAAAATTAACTATTTCGGCATCCGGGTAATTTTTAATATTTGATGGGGGCATAACTTCTAGTGAATCCTGGTTTTTATGATATATAAATGAATGCATATAGTTTCCTGCATCTAATTTGATAGTTAGATCATAATATTGAAATCTTCCATAATCATATGTTTCACATATATACATGAAGTTTGCTTTGGGAAATGCTTCTTGAAAACTTTCCCGTTCACTGACAACCTGAATAATTCTTTCCCTTATTTTATTATTATCAAGCATTTGAAATAGCTCCTCTCCCTGCCTCTGTCTTACTGGTATACAAGGCTCCAAGGCTTTTTTAGTTTGTGTTTTCCACTTGCTTACAATTTTTTCTTGATCAAGATGCACCGTATTGTTGCAGGAGGATGAGAGGAAAAATATTATTACACAAAATATTTTAAAGTAAGTCATTTATATTGATACATTCCATTAAGCCATAAGTACTGTCCATCATCATACTGATCAGGATACAATCTACCGACTTCAATTAATTCTTGTCCTCCTGTTATTGGGAAGAAGTCCGGATTATATACATCCTCAATATTAAAAAGTTGATAGAGGTTGGTCAAACTATACTTCTCTATATTATTGGGTATGGAAGTTTGCTCGAATACCTCCAAGTATTCAAAATCAAGAAAATTATTATTTTCCTTTTTATAAACCATCCAAGTCCTGTAAAGGATTTTACTTTCAAATATTTTTAGTTTTTTGATGGGTCTTAGATCTGAACGCAATTCCATAATATTATACAAAGTATTCATAGGCAGTGCCCCATCATCTACATAGTACCTGGTTAAAGAAAAGTAATACGCCTGTTCATCGACCAGTACAAAAAAACCTCCCACCCACATACCGGGTTCATCAAAATTCTCCTTCTCCCTTGAGGCATAATGGTAAGTGTAGCAAATCATAAAAGTGATACCCTCTACATAATAGAGGTAAAAATCGTTGTTCTGAAAATAATGATCTTTACTATACTGATTGATTCTGGTAATCCTGTTTTTCCTGTCTCTATATACTTCAAAATACTCTCTGGGACTTGTTGTGGGTGGGATTTTATAATCCGGTTTCATTTTCAAAAAGTCAAAATGAGCATAAGTCCCCATGTGAATGGTTTTTTGATCCGTATAGTTTTTTAACTCACATATTTTATCAGCTTTTTCAAATACTTCTTTAATTAAAAGGTTTCCTCCTTTGTTTTTTTGAGAAAAGACAGGCAAAGAAAAAAATAAGCTTAGGAAAATTAGAAGATACTTTCTCATAGGACTTAGCGATTGTGTCTTATTACATTATTAGGTATTTTGGTGGCATCCAAATAGACAAATGGCCGGGGTCCTGTGCTTTTTAAAAGAAAACCAACAGAATATTTAGGCACATAAGGTTTCCCATCTATAAACTTCATAAACCCTTTATTTAAACTTGAAGGCTTTGTGAGATTAGTTTCTAATAGTTTTTGATGGTAAGCTTTCGCCGAATTATCATGGTTCATCCAAACGGTTTTACCTTTAAACTCCGGAAGGGATGTCAAGGACTGACCCAAACTACCTCCTCCTCTTGGGTTAAAGGTTCCCCCTCCACATCCTGTAAAAAAGATAGTCCCTCCTGTTTTTACCATTTTGGCAAGATCCTGTATGGATAAAACTGCCATTAATCTTCCTGAATGGGTTAATACATCTTTTTTCATTTTTTCAACTGCATCACTATTAAGTAACCTAGCTCCCCCACTTAAAGAAGCATTTGGGTAACCAAAGGTTACTACTGCCAAAGCACTCGCTCCAGATCCATGTGACCTTAACACTAAGGTTGTAAGTTTGGATAGTCCGGTTTCTGTTAAATATGCTTTTGTTTTTTCAACCGCTTCCTCCAAGGTATTTGCAAGAATAAAATCCCAATTAACATTATCTACTGCCTTATCAAAATTCCTTTTTAGTTCTGTATCATACCCAATGATAAGATGTCCTTTTCCTCTCCACTTATTTTGAGTTGTACCCTCTTCTTCCTTCTTTTCAGCCTCCGAATCTTCCACTACCGGCCCCAACACATTCCCGGCTCCAGCGGTCAAATTATCGTAAGGATCGGTTAATGGGGTTGGCTCCGTCTTCACGCTCAAATCCGTTTCCTTCCAGTAGTGTTCCAGGATTTTGTACCCTCCATCGTAGAGGATGGCCGGAGAGAGTTTGATTTGGGTCATCATGGGTTCCCCGTTTACCCCGTTGAAGTGGTTTTTGAAAAAGACGCAGTGTACATCGTACAGCTCAAACACCCGGCTTTTGCTGTCCTGTGTCACCGGAGAGACGACAATCTTTACCTTTTTCACCATATCCATACCCACCGACCAGGCGAAAAAGCTTTGATCCGAGGTGGTTTCAAAAGTAATGTCAAAAATCGTCCCGTTAGGTTTTCCCATGGGTTTGCCGTGTTCGTCTACCGAACGGGTAAACCGGAATTTGAAGTCAAGAATGGTAACTTCCTTGTCCTCAACATACATTTTAGCGATTAGACTCATTGCGAAGAATAGTATTTTACGGTTATAATTGCTGGTTTTCCGGTAAATGTATAAAACTTTTCCAAGAATACAAATGCGTAGTAAGCGGTAAGTTTTCAAAATAGGTTTGTACTAACGGGCAAGTGAGGCTGTATAAAAAAGAAAAAGCAAACCTATTGGCTTGCTTCTCTCTTAAAGTACAATTCCCCTTAGTAATGAATGAGTAGGGAGTATAGGTAAATATTGGTAATTAATTTATCTCTAATTCAAATTCCTCTAAAACATGATGCCCTACCTTTTATCGGCTTCGTGACTGACCTGTACCCCTCAAAGGAATTACGGAAAACAATATACCAAGGAGCAGGTTCGGATTTCGTTAAAAAACAATTGCTTCTTGCATAAGCCTGCCAACACAAACTACTAATTGAAAATCTCCTTATCCATCCGGAAGGTTGCGCGGCAGATTTACCTATCATTGCTCTCCACAAGAAATTGATACACCGTGGTTTGATGATATTCTTTTCCCGGTGTCAAGACGGTACTGGGAAAATGCGGTTTGTTGGGAGAGTCCGGATAGTGTTGGGCTTCCAGAGCGATGCCTTCCCTGTCTTTGAGGACTTGTTGGTTTTTAACTTTTGTGCCCTCCAGCCAGTTGCCCGTGTAGACTTGCAGACCGGGTTCTGTGGTGTGCATCATCACTTTCCTTCCGGTGCTTTCCTCCGAAAGAATGGCAGCAAGCCCTAGTACTCCATAAGGTTTGTTCAAGACGAAGTTATGGTCATATCCCTTTCCGTGACGCAATTGTAAGTCCTCCTCTTCTATGTCGTTCCCTATACGTTTGGCTTGGGTAAAGTCCATCGGGCTATTGCGTACCGACTTGATTTCTCCGGTAGGGATGGCTGTTTCGTCACAAGGGGTGAAAAACCGGGCATTGAGCTGAAGTTTGTGATCCAGAATGGAACCTTGTCCTTTTAAATTAAAATAAGCGTGATTGGTCAAGTTAACCACCGTGGTTTTATCCGTTTTTGCCCGATAATGGATTTTCAACTCATTTTGATTGGTAAAAATATATTCGACCGTAAGAGAGAGGTTTCCCGGATAGCCTTCTTCGCCATCTTGGCTTAAGTGATAAAGTTGTAAGCCTACATACTCTTCGGTTTGAATGATTTTCGCATCCCAAACCGCTTTATCAAAACCCTCCAAACCTCCATGCAGATGGTTGGGGCCATTATTAACGGCAAATTTATAGATTTGATTATCGATATGGCATTCCCCTTTGGCAATCCTATTGGCATAGCGCCCCACAATGGCGCCCAGAAAAGGATGCTCTTCTTGGTATGCCTCCAATGAATCCCTGCCCCATACAATGTCTTGCCATTGACCGTTTCTATCCGGACAAAAAAGACTTACCCAAATGCCTCCGTAATTGGTGATTTCGGCTTTGAGTCCTTGGGTATTTGTTAAGGTAAATAAAAAGACCTCTTTTCCTCTAACGTTTCCCCAGGAAGTTTTTTGAATAGTGGCTATCGGCTTTGCCCTCATAGTGGTTCATTGGTTGTTTTAATACAAAAAAATATCTTGTGTATAGTACAAGATAGTGAATTGAAAAATAAAACTAACAGGATACTAAGACGAACAAATGAAATGATTCCTTAACCCACTAAGACTCATGTATTTGATTGCGCTTACACCTGTTAGTCGAAATAGATAGTATGTGTATGTATTCTAATTTTGTGAATAACGATTACGAAAAAGTTATCTCTGTTTATAGTGTACTTTTGATAGTTCTCTTAACCGGGCCGCACTGGATTCTGCGGAGATATCCCGTTGCGGAGTCGCCAACATTTCATATCCTACCATAAATTTCTTTACCGTAGCCGATCGCAACAAAGGTGGTAGAAACAGCATATGCAGATGCCAGGCTGCATGGGCTTGTCCATCGCTTGGGGCCTGATGGATACCTGCGGAATAAGGAAATGAAGTTTCGAACAAATTGTCGTACATCACTCCTAATTGCTTGTAGGCATCGGCAAAGGCCAGTTTTTCTTCTTCGCTGAGGTCAATTACTCTGGAAACGGCTCTTTTGGGAATAAGCATGGCCTCGTAAGGCCATACGGCCCAATAGGGCACCAAGCCTACAAAATGTTCATTCTCAAATAGAATACGGGTTTGCTTTTCCAATTCCATTTTCAGGTAATCGGAAAGAAGTGTGCGCCCATGTGCATTCCAATATTCTTGTTGGCGGTACTGTTTTTTAGCCGGAATATCGGGTAGGGTATGTTGTGCCCACACTTGCCCGTGAGGATGAGGGTTGGAACATCCCATGACCGCGCCTTTATTTTCAAAAATCTGTATATAATTGACAAAGTCTATCTTTCCCAGATCGGAGTACTCTTGGCACCAAAGGTCTACTACCTGTTTGATGGCGCTGACTTCCATTTCGGGAATGGTCAGGTTATGTTGAGGAGAGAAACAAATGACCCTGCAAATTCCCTGTTCGCTTTTTGCCCTGAACAGGCCGTTGCCTTCTTCTACTTCTCCTTTGGGAACGCCTTCTACCAAAGCCGCAAAATCATTGGTAAACGCATAAGTAGCTGTGTACTCCGGATTGACTACACCATTCGCCCTGGTATTTCCCGTACAGAGATAACAGTTCGGGTCATGTGCAGGACGTTTTTCCTCTTCCGCTTTTTCTACCTGCCCTTGCCAGGGGCGCTTGGTACGGTGTGGTGACACCTGCACCCATTCCCCGGTGAGCGGATTATATCTTCTATGAGAATGTTCGTTGGGGTTAAAGCCTTGCATCACTTTTATAGTTGTATAGATGTCAATGTTTTGGAGTTAGTTTTTGTTGTTTGTTTGATCATTCTCCGATTCTGGCCCCGTCTCCGGTCACTACGGTATAGGCTTTCATTTCTTTCCCGAAAGCCTGCATATACGCTTCCCGGAGGTCGAAAATAAATGTATCTACGGCTTCTTCTTTTACCAGGTTAATCGTGCATCCGCCAAAGCCACCGCCCATCATCCGGGCTCCTACCACTTGAGGGTTGTCCCTTGTTTGGTCTACCAGAAAGTCCAACTCTTCACAGCTAACTTCATAAGCATGGCTTAGGCCGGCATGGGAACCGTACATCAGTTGTCCAAGGGCTTCCAAGTCACCCGCCTGCAAACTTTGACAGGCGTTTTCCAAGCGGTTATTCTCTTTAACAACGTAGGAACAGCGCTGGTAAATGGTGGCATCAAACTCCTCACAATGTTTTTCTAGCATAGCGATTGTTACATCCCGGAGGTTTTTGATTTCCGGGTAATATTGTTGGAGGATTTGTACTCCTACTTCGCACTGTTCCCTACGTATGTTGTATTCAGATGAGGCCAACGAATGGGCCACGTTAGTATCACAAAGCACCAGTTTATATCCGCTGATGTCCAAAGGAATATATTCCCAACTCATACTCCGGCAATCCAGCTTGATCACATGACCGGCCTTACCGAAGGTGGAAGCAAACTGGTCCATAATGCCGCATTTTACCCCGGCATAATTATGTTCGGCCGCTTGAGCACTTAGCGCGATCTCTTGTTGATTGAGCTCTCCGGCAAACAAGTGATTGAGTCCGGTTCCTAAGGCACACTCCAAAGCGGCAGAGGATGACATGCCGGCACCCAAAGGCACATCGCTGCTGAATACGGCATCAAAGCCTTCGATCTTTACGCCTCGCTTTTTCATTTCGGCTACCACACCTATCAAGTAGTTGATCCAACCGGACTGAACTTGTAGCGATTCCAATGAAAATTCTCCATGCTCCTTTAAATCCAATGCATAAGCCCTTACCGTACCGGTATTGTTTTTTGCCAGTGCAAATACCATTTCCTTATCGATAGCGGCAGGCAATACAAAGCCGTCATTATAATCGGTATGTTCTCCAATCAAATTTACCCGTCCCGGTGCCTTTGCAATCAGGGGCTCACCCTGGAAGTGCTCATGGAATGTATGTAGTATAGTGTCTATTTGCATAGCGAGTCCTGGTCCTAACCTTTAATGAGTTTTGGTGTATAAACCTTCCGGGTAAATACCCGAAAGGTTTATTGTCCACTACTCAATTTGTAAAATTTATTAGTAAGATCTATCTGGTTTAGTCTATGGAAAATTTCTATTGATCCTCATATTAAAAACCGTTTGATCACTCATCATTCAGTTTTGTTTCATTTGTGAATGCGATATTAGAAAATGTTCGATGAAAAAAATAGAGGAGAAATGCCCGGAGCTGAAAATACCGTTTCCGGTACCGTTCTCGAAAGGAAAAAAATTTCCATCTTTGTCAGGGTTTGGAAGAAGAGCTGGCGAATTTGCATGCCTTGTATCTTATGAAAAAAAAGAAAGTAACGATAAAACACCTGGCCAGAAAGCTGAATGTTTCGGTTTCTACGGTTTCGCGGGCCTTACGCGATGCCCCTGACGTGAAGCCGGAAACCAAAAAGGCCGTGTTAGAACTGGTAGAGGAATTAAATTATAAGCGCAGCTTTCTGGCGAGAAGTTTAGTGAGCAAGCGTACCTATAATGTAGGGGTGATTGTGCCGGATATTGCCGTACCCTTTTTTGGCAATGCCATTGCCGGGATGCAGGAATATTTGCATCAGCAAGGGTATAACTTGATTATTTGTAGCTCGAATGAAGAATTTGAGAAAGAAAAGAAAAATGTAGAACTGTTGCTCGATCATCAAGTAGACGGCTTGATGATTTCCTTGTCCACACAAACCAAAGACTACACACACCTGGAATACGCAAGGGACGAAGGCCTGCCTGTAGTGTTGTTTGACCGGGTATTACCCGGGCAACAAGACAATTTTCCCAAAGTGTTAGTGGACGATCAATCGGGGGCCTATAAAGCAATCCGGCATTTACTGGAAAGAGGCTACCGGAAAATAGCACATATTAGCGGGCCGGAACATTTGGTCATCAGCCGTCAACGAACGGCCGGATATAAAACGGCTTTGGAAAATGCCGGGATTGCTTTGACTCCCGGTTATTTGCTGCATTTTGACATGGAAGGCCAAGTAGGGGAACTGGTAGACAATTTGTTGGCATTGCCCGATCCGCCGGATGCGATCTTTGCTATCAACGATCCGGTTGCATTCGCCATTATGCATCATTTACTGAGCAAAGGGGTCCGGATCCCGGAAGAAATGGGAATCGTGGGATTTACCGGAGGGCCTATGAGCAAGTTGTATTACCCGTCCTTAAGTTCGGTGCGACAACCTTCCCGGGCAATGGGAAAATCAGCCGCCAAGATGTTGTTAAAAGAAATTGAAAGCCCGTCTTCAGAAACCGGTTCAAAGCCCAAGATCAGGATTATTCCCACGGAGCTGGAAGTGGGGCAATCGAGCCAACGGAGTAAAGTGTAAATGACACGATTGATATCCTAAACTCCAACTTCTGTTTTGGGTAAACGATCCGCCCTTCCTACTGATGGGAAAGAAAACTAAGCCGGAAAAACTTCCGGTTTTTTTGTTTCCCTGTCCCTTTATCACTATTTTTTGAATATGACAACTACATCACTTACCATCAATTTCGAAAGGTTAAAACAGGATATTTTTCACCTTTCCACCATTGGAAAAAGCCCGGAGGACAATGGAATTTACCGGCAGGCCTTTTCCAAAGAGGATTTACAAGCCCGGCAATGGTTGGGTGAACGCCTACAGAAGGCAGGGATTAACAGTACGATGGACGGTGCGGCCAATGTATTGGCCCGCATCGGAGATCCGGAAGCTCCGTCTATTACGGTAGGCTCTCATTTGGACACGGTAGCTTGTGCCGGAGCCCTGGACGGGGCTTTGGGTGTGCTGGTGGGTTTGGAATGCCTGAGAACGATTCATGAACAGGATATCCCTTTGACTCACCCACTGGAGTTGATTGCGTTTAGCGATGAGGAGGGACGGTTCGGAGGGATGCTGGGTTCTCAGGCTACGGCAGGAATGCTCAACCCGGGGTTTATTCAACATGCTATGGACCTGGATGGAATCTCTTTGGTGGAGGTAATGGAACAACAGGGGATGAACCCTATGGGGATATTGGACTGTTCCCGCACCCGGGATAGCCTGTTGTGTTTTTTGGAATTGCATATCGAACAAGGCCCTGTCTTGGATACGAAAAACCTGGAAGTGGGAATTGTATCAGCCATCACAGGGCTTTTCAAATGGCAAATTACGCTCTCCGGTACAGCCAATCATGCCGGTACCACGCCTATGACCATGCGTCAGGATGCCTTTATGGGATTGGCTGACTTTGCGCATGAAATTCCTCGCATTTTGGACGAAAACGGTGGGGAAAACTCCCGGGCCACGATTGGTAAGGTTGAGTTGTTTCCCGGCTCGCCCAATACCATTCCCGAAAAGGCCATCTTTAGTATTGATGTACGTGATACGGACGTGGAAGTCTTAAAAGAGCTGCAGTTGGCCATCCGGAAAGCGCTTTCGGCAATAGCACGGAAAGGAGGGTTGATGTTTGAATTTGAAGAGTTGAGCTTTATCCATCCCGTTCAATCCGATGTGCAATTGGTAAATGCTCTGGAGAAAAAAGCCCGGATGTTGGACTATCAATTTGAAATTATGCCCAGCGGGGCGGCCCACGATGCTCAGATCATGGCTAATTTATGCCCGGTAGCAATGGTATTTGTGCCTAGTAAAGGAGGGGTCAGCCACTCGCCGAATGAATGGACAGATTGGGCTTTTATAGAAAAAGGGGCTAACTTATTGTTACACACAATTCTTGAATTACAAAACCAAAAATTTGAAAAGTATGAAGGCTAACGGTGACAATATCAATATAGGGAAAAAAGACCCTTTGAAGGAATATTATTCTTCCATTGTTCAGACGGATACCGAGGAGCGGATAGAAAACCTGGCTAACCGGGATGTGGCATTATTGCTGATCGACTTGCAATACCTGGATGCCGCCAGGGGATATGGAGTGTTTCAAGATATTCTGGCTTCCGGCATTCCTCCCGAACACGAAGAGTATTATTTTCGCACGCTCGAAAACCAGGTGCTTCCCAATGTGCAAAAACTGTTGAAGGCTTTTCGCAAAAACCGCTTGGAAATTATTCATATCCGTATTCAGTCTTTGACTTTGGACGGGCGCGACCGGAGTAACGGCCACAAACGCTTGGGATTGCATGCCGCGCCCGGGTCTAAAGAAGCGGAGTTTTTGGAAGAAGTGACTCCTTTGGAAAACGAGATTGTCATTAACAAAACCGCCAGTGGGGTATTTTCTTCTACGAATATCAATTATGTGTTGAAAAACCTGGGAATCAATGAGCTGGTTGTCGCGGGTGTGTATACCAATGAGTGTGTGGAAACCACCGTAAGAGATGCTTGTGACCTGGGGTACCTGGTTAGCCTGGTGGAAGATGCTTGTACCACAGTAACCAAAGAATTACATCAAGCCAGTATCACCACTCTCAAAGACCGCTATGCTTCGGTGGTCTCCACAATGGATATCGAGGAAAGGGTAGAAGAGAATGTGACCGAAGAAATCAAAGAAGTAGGGGGGATCTCGCATTTTACCAGTCATACCTATGACGATTACCAACAGTAGGGGGATACTAAGTGGGGGAGGCTTTGGAATAGTTGTTTATTTAATATTAGTTAACTTTAAGGGGTGGCTTTTGGGAAGTTTTTTAAGAAGAATAAAGCATTATTGAAAATAAAGCAAATATAATCTTTTGATTTTTTTGGAAAAAAATCTCAACTTAGTGCTTTGATTTATTTTAATATAAGTAAACTTTTTAGATTTTGATAAATATGTTTGCAGAGAGCTGTTTGTCAGTTTTATGAATTTGAAAAATGCTTTTCTTAAATCTAATCCATCTAAAAACTTCCATTATGAAAAAAATACCCTTATTGCTACTGGTGGTTATATGCTTTTGGAGTTGTGAAAGCAGAGTGAGGTCCCATAGGCTGGTAGTGATCGGACTTGACGGCTTGAGTGTTGAAGGGTACCAAAAAGCCAAACACCCGCACTTGGATCAGTTGATGGCGGAAGGGACTTTATCTCTTACCACCCGGAGCGTGATGCCTTCGGTCACCTTGCCTAACTGGACCAGCCACCTGACAGCCAGCGGTCCGGAACAACACGGGGTAGTCAGTAATGATTGGAAACTCGATAACTATACATTACCTCCCACAGAAAAAGACGAAGACGGATATTTTCCTTCGGTTTTCAAAGTACTGAAAGAACAGGTTCCGGAGGTGAAGACGGCTTTTTACTACAATTGGGGGAACCTGATCAACCCGATCAATCAGCGGTATTTGGACGAAGTGCACTTTGAAGAAAATGATGAATACTCCGTGAGTTATCAAAAAGCCCTGGATTTTATAGTAGAGCATAAAGAAAAACCTACATTCGTTTTCTTGTATTCTGTTCATACGGACCATGCCGGGCACAAACACAAGTGGATGTCCACAGAGTATATCTCAGCCATTGAAGAAGCGGACAAAGCCATTGGCAATTTACTTCAAGAATTGAAAGCGGCCGGGCTTTATAAGGATACCCACTTTATGTTGATTACGGATCACGGAGGAATCGAACACGGTCATGGTGGGGTTTCAACCAACGAAATGAACATCCCTTGGGCCATTACCGGACCCGGCATCCAAAAAGGGAAATTGATGACGGAGCCCAACAACAATCCCAATACGGCCAAAGTCATTTCCTGGCTGTTTGGCTGTGAGGAACTTCCAAAGTCATGGGTAGGGGAAGTTCCCGAGTCTATTTTTGAGTAGTCGTAAGGGGCTGATTCTTCTCCCTGTTGCCAACTTGAAACAGGGAGAAGAATCAGCTAAAATCAAGTAGGTAGTTGTTTGTATTTTGTCAATAATTATTAATGCGTTTAGAAGTCTGTGGAAATATGTATAGTCTTGCCCCGGTATAAAAAAATACCCAAACAAAAGAAATACAACCCCAGACAACTACAGAATGATTGCGACTTTATTCAACACTCAAGGCTTGAATACTCAACGCCTCCCTTGGATCGACTACGCCAAGGGCCTGGCGATCGTATTAGTAGTGTACCGCCATGTAGCGAATGGAATTGACCGGGCAGGTATTACCATGCCTCAATGGGTGGATATGGTGCAGCAATCGGTGTATAATTTCCGGATGCCCTTGTTTTTTATTTTGGCCGGGATGTTTGTTTGCCGGAGCCTGCAAAAACGCTCTATCCGGGAGTTTCTGAAATATAAGTTGCACAGCATTATGTACCCTTATTTTTTATGGGGATGCTTTCAAGTGGGAATTCAGGTGTTTTTCTCCCAATATGCCAATTCCGACCGGGGGCTACAAGATTTTCTTTACCTCTTGTATTTGCCCAGGGAGATTGATCAATTTTGGTTTTTGTATACCCTGTTTAATGTTACGGTGCTTTTTGCCTTGTTTCAGTTTTATGCCCAGCCCAAGCCTTGGATGCAACTACTACTTGCTACAGGTTTTTATTGGATTTCCACAATGGATGGGCTTCAAAACTATTCCCTGATACAAGATACCCTCAATTTTTACCTGTATTTTGCTTTAGGCAATTTTGTGGCGGATGGCTTACTGAACAAAAATAACTATTCAATCTTTTCCTCCAAAAGACTGCTGTTGGTGCTCAGTCCTTTGTTTTTACTAAGCCAATGGTACTGGATCCAACATCCTGATTTGCGGATGGCACAGCCTTTTGTCTTTGCCGGGATTGCCGTATTAGGCAGCGCATTTTTGTTTAACCTTTCTTTCCTGTTCCAAAAGCATAAAGTATTACAAGTCTTAAGAATCATTGGCAACCACTCCCTGTATATTTACATTATGCATGTCATCGTAATGGCAGCTACCCGTATCGTCTTGATGAAATTTTTAGGCATCAGCCAGTGGCAAGTGCTTTTGGGAGTGGGGGTGCTTTTCGGAATTTTCCTTCCGGTCATCATGTACAACCTTAGTAACCAACTGGGCTGTTGGTTCTTATACCGTCCGGACAAACCCAAAACCCTTCAACGGGCCTGAGGAAAAACTGAATGATTACTACACTTGCTCTGCCAGGTGATTTTAATGCGTAAATTTACCCCCGTAAAATCCGTGGTTTTCCCTGTGGGTTTTACTTTGTGATTTTTCTTAAGGGTTATTTTTTGAGAAATCAGGAAAAAATACGCTTACATAGATGTTGGGGAAAAGCTACATTTGTATTGTGGATAAACCCTATTTGTTCCTGTATTTTTTTTCACAGGACTTTTTTAAACAAACAAACCTTTCAATACTCGATCCGGCTCACTCTTGGAAAGTGAAGGATCGAAACAATCATCAACGTACTTTAAGACTAAATATTCAGCAAAATAGGTAATATGCATTACCTCCGTGTTTGAATAAACAAAACTTCACAACAGTGTATACCCCTGTGTTTGCATAGAGGGACAGGGCTGTCATGATCAGTTTTTTCAGAAAGCGTATAGGACTTTATAAATAAATACCAACATGGATAAGACTATTCTTGTAGTAGATGATTTTGAAAATACCCGCTTCATCATAAAAATGACTTTGGAGAAAAAAGGGTATAGAGTCATCGAGGCGGAGCATGGAAAGGAGGCATTGACCTATTTGGATGGGCGTAAGCTCAATTTGATTATTACCGATTTGAATATGCCGGAAATGGATGGGATTGAATTTACCGAAGCAATCAGAGGTAATGCCCGTTACGGACGGCTTCCTGTACTGATGTTGACTACGGAAATCTCAGAAAAAAAGAAGGCAAATGCCCGCAGTGCCGGCATTACGGGCTGGATTAAAAAACCTTTTGACATTAGCAGTTTTTTGAAAGCCGTTGAAAAAGTTCTTTAAACTTCGCTGTAGCGCATGGATGATTTTTTAGCACAATTTCGTAATAAATTTATAGAGGATGCATTAGACCTGTTGCATCAATTGGAAAGCGACTTGCTGGAACTGGAAACCAATCCGAAAAGCAAGGACCATATTGAGGCTGTATTCCGGGTAATGCATACCCTGAAAGGATCGGCAGGTATGTATGGTTTTGGGTACATCGAAGAATATACCCACCATCTGGAAACACTGTACGATTTGATCCGAATCAATAAACTATTGCTCTCCGGAGAAATCCTCGACCTGACTTTTCAGTCGGTTGACCATTTGCAAAATTTATTGAAAGACGATGAGCTAGCTCAGGAAAATAACCAATACAAGCATAAATGGTTGATGGAGCAAGTGTCGGAACAGATGAACCGGGAAGTTTCGGAAGTGCTGAGCGAAGAAGTACTGATCAGTGATGAAGAGGAGACTGATGAACAAGGCGTGGCTACGTATTATATAAAGTTCATCGTCAGTGAAGGCTTGTTGTTAAGGGGAATCAAATTGCCCAATATTTTTAGTGAATTGGCTGAACTGGGACAATATGAATTGGTAGATTCCGGTACGAATGAAGAAGAAGATGAAATATGGGGAATATACTTGGCGACAGACCAGGGAAAGGATGCGATTGAAGATGCGTTTATGTTTGTCATGGACGAATGTTCCATTCACCAAGTCTCGCCTTTCAACCTGTTTGAAAAAGAAATATTTCTGGAAAATAGTGAGCATTTTCAAACAGAAAATACCCCCCCCAATGAACGGCTCACCATCCTGGAAGCAGTAGAAAAAAGTTATCAAAGTCAGGGGGAAGACGCAAGCCTTTTTGAAGAAGAGCCGCAGGAAGGCTTGAAGGATGCGGTGATCGCTACGGAGGAAGCAGTTCCGTTGGAAGAAGTGTTGATCAATGCCCCGGAAGGAATAGAAAAGCCTTCCGTTGAAGAGGCGGTTACACCGGATATGACGAAGGATGAAAATATCAGGAAACTGCAAGAAGTGTTGGAGGAAAATCAAAACCTGATTAACCTGAATTTGGATAAACAGGCGGCTTCCCGGATCTCCGTAGATGCTAAAAAACTGGATATCCTGATGTACTTGGTGACGGAGTTGGTTTCCGTGCAATCGCAATTTGAGTCAGGGATGAATGCTGAGGATATGTCCACTATTGAAGAGGTATACCACCAAATTACCAAACTTACCCGGCAATTTCGCGACAATGCCTTGGAAATGCGCTTGGTACCGGTTTACGATGTAGTGGTGCGTTTTAAACGCTTGATCCGGGATCTGTCCAAGCATTTGGGCAAGGAAGTAGAATTCATTACTCAGGGCATGGAAACCGAGCTGGATAAAAACACCATCGATAAACTGGCGGAACCCTTGATGCATATCATTCGCAACTGTCTGGACCATGGTATTGAACCGGCTGAAGAACGGCAACGCAAAAACAAGCCGGAAAAGGGTTTGATAAAATTGACGGCTTTTCACTCGGGCAACTATGTCTTTATTCAGGTACAAGATGACGGAGCGGGAATCAACCCGGAAATCATTCGTAACAAGGCCATAGAAAAAGGTTTGATCCAAGCCTCCGATAAATTAAGTGAAAAGGAAATTTACGAACTGATATTTCAGCCGGGTTTTTCAACGGCAAATACCATCACTGAAGTATCGGGCCGGGGAGTAGGCATGGACGTGGTCAAAAAGAAAATTATGGAAATACGGGGCGAAGTAGAAGTGAATTCGGAGATCGATCTGGGTACGTCTTTTACCATTAAACTCCACCAGACCATTGCTATATTGGATACGATGTTAGTGCAATCGGAAGATATGCATTGCCTGGTACCGATAGCCGATATTCAAACCTGTATGTTTTTGCCTGCAAATGAAATAGAGGCACGGAATCATACGAATACCCTGATGTATAACAATGAACTGATTCCATTTGTCAACTTGAGAGAACAGTTCCATCTGAAGGGGACAAATCCGGAAGAAGTAAGAGTGATCATCCTGCATAAACAAGGAGAAAAATTCGCTTTGGTAGTCGATAAAATCATTGGAAACCACCAGGCGGTTTTAAAGCCTTTGGGTAAACTATTCCGGCATGAGAAAATCATTACTTCTGCCAGCAGGCTGGGTGACGGAGGGCTGGCTTTTATGTTGGATATCAATGCATTGAATCAAGCCATAGGCCAAAAAGCCAGTTGAAGCCAATAACGATGAATGTGTAAGTGCCATACAAGTTGATCGTTACACTGATCCCATTTCCTAAACGTCATTAAAGAATAAATTATGAATGATATTACCAATCAGGTGGAAGATACCTATCTGTCGTTCCTGGTCAATGATGAATTGTATGCTGTCAATGTAGGAAAAGCATTGGAAGTACATGAAAGGCAAGTGATTACCCGTGTGCCCAATGCTCCTGAGTATTTAAAGGGAATTATCAGCTTCCGGGGAGAATTGGTGCCGGTGATTGAAACACGGCTTAAACTGGGCCTGCCGGAACGGGATGACAGCGATGCTTTTGTCATCATTGTATTGGAGCTGAGTACGGACGAAGACCGGTTGATTATCGGGGCCATTGTGGACCGGGTTAAGGATGTGATCATCATTCCCAGAGAAAACATCAAGCCGGTGCCTAAAATGAAAAGCTCATTCAATGCCCAGTTTCTACAGGGTATTGCCCAGTATAACCAAGAATTCTTAATGTTGCTAAATGTAGATAAAGTTTTTTCCGAAGAAGAGATTTCGATATTGAGTGATTCTTTGGATTTAGTAAAAGAGTAGCCCGATAACAGGGAGTAATACAAGGAAAGGGGGAGGTCTCTCTCTCCTGACCGAAGCCTTCCAACTCAATATATTTTTTAAACGGATTCAGAATTTTCAAATTAATATTGACATGAAGTTTATACAAAACCTTAGTATTAAGGCAAAGCTGATCTACAGCATGGCCACCTTGCTTTTTATAGCGTTTATGGGGGTAAGTTTATACAACTACTCGGTGTCCAAAGAAGAAATTGTTTCCCGGATTGTCGATCATGAGCTTCCGGCCCATATCGATAAAATTGCCCGGACGATTCAAAACCGTATCCAAAAAGATCTGAGTATTGCCGATGTAACTGCCAACAGTCATTTTGTCCATCAATGGCTGAAAGGAGGGCAACAGGATACCACTCAAATTCTGACGTATTTGCGTTTGATCAACAAGCGCTTAAATGCCTTTGTCGGCTATGTATCAGAGCGTACAAAGTTGTATTACTCTCCTAACGGGCTGGAAAGAAGAATTAACCCGACCACCGACAGTTGGTATTTTAACTTCCGGGACGAACAACTTGAACGGGCGCTGAATGTGGATATGGACTACGGTACAGGGGAAATGATGATGTGGGTCAATATGAAAGTATGGGATGAACACAAGCAATTTATCGGGGTCTTGAGTACAGGAATGGATCTGGAAAAAACCCGGGAATTTATTCTTAGTCAACAAGTAGGGGAAAAAGGAGAGGTGATGATGGTGGACCATAACGGAGCCATCAAAATTCACAATAACAAAGACTTGATTGATGTCAATGACGAATTGAAACATGGGAAAACCCTCCAAACCATTCCGGGTTTATCTGCGATAGCGGTAGAATTGATGTCAGAAAATGGTGCGGTACACAAGTACAAAAACAAAGATGGGGATAACCATATCATTACGACCCGGTACATTCCCGAAATGGACTGGTACCTGATCGTAGATGTTTCTCAAGATGAAATGACATCTGCCATCGAATCGCTATTTATCAAAAACATGGTGACGGGAATTTTGGTAACGGTGCTGATCGTACTCTTTATTGTATTTTTCTCAAACCGAATCATTTTCAGTAGGTTAAACTCATTGAAGCATGTGATTGAAGATTTTGCCGAAGGAAATCTGCAAACTTCTTACGAAGAGAAAAACCGGGATGAAGTCGGAATGTTGGGGCTGGCGATATTAAGTATGCAAAAGCGATTGCAAAAGATCGTAACGGACATTTCGGAAAGCTCAAGCCGGATTATTCACGCCAGTAAGGAAATCAGCCAAAGCTCACAACAGTTGGCAGAAGGCGCACAAGAGCAGGCTGCCAGCATCGAAGAAGTCTCTTCTTCTATGGAACAAATGTTGGCAAATATTGATCAGAATGCAGCCAATGCCAAAGAAACCGAGTCCATTGCGGACAAAGCTTCTCAGAATATTTCATTGGTCAACCAGTCTGTGTTGGAAACGGCCAGAGCCATGAAGACCATTGCCGAAGAAGTGTCGGTGATCAATGATATTTCCAAACGCACTGATATGTTGGCGATCAATGCGGCCATTGAAGCGGCACGGGCCGGCGAGTACGGAAAGGGTTTTGCGGTAGTGGCTTCTGAAATCCGTTCTTTGGCAGAAAATACCCAAAAAGCCGCACACAAAATTGAAGAGCTTTCTCAGTCAAGCGTTCAAGTGGCCGAAGAGTCCAATCAATCCTTGGAAACTTTAATTCCGGACGTCCGAAAAACCTCCAGTTTGGTACAAGGAATCAGTGCTGCCAGCCGTGAGCAGAGTCATGGGGCACAGAATGTTAACGATGCAATTTTACAATTGAACGATGTGGCTCAACGCAACTCTTCTGCTGCAGAGGAATTGGCGGTCAGTGCCGATATCTTTGATCACCAGGCGGATAGTTTGCAGAAGAGTATTGCTTTTTTCAGTACGGAAAAGAAACGCAGTGTAAAAAATGTTCAAACAATTCAGTCTGAAATCCAACGGCTTACTCAGTTATTGGCAGATGTAAGCACTTCGAATGCACAGGAAGAAAGTGCTGCCGCAAAAAAATACCCAGCAGAAGAGGCGAAACCACAACCACGGAAAAATGAAGGCGTGGCCATCGATTTGTCTGACGATTTTGAGGACGAAGACAATCAAGATGAAGGCTTTGAAAAGATAGACGATAACAACGAGTAAAAGCGTCCTGAAGGCTCACCCATTTTTTATAAGCCCCTGCCTGACCTTTGCAAGTGAGCAGGCAGGGTGTTTCACCCCATTCAAAAATTTACTGACCGCAAAAGCATGACTATGAAAAATTTTACCAGCGTCTTACAACTGACTATTTTTTTATCTTTACTATACTTATCTGCTACCGCCCAAAACCTGCAACTACATTATGACTTCGGAAAAGCTGACGATGGAGAGTTGAATGCTGACAGGGAACACTTTACCACTACACTGGAAATGTTCCGTCCTGATTCACTGGGTTCCACCTTCTTTTTTGTGGATATGAATTATGATTCGGAAAATGGAATGTCCTTCGCCTATTGGGAAATTGCCAGAACTTTCAAACTCCCCAAAATCAAAAATTTACGCCTTGAATTAGGGTATAATGACGGAATGTTCATCCCTTCAGCTTGGTTGGTGGGTTTGCAAACACCTTTTACGATTGGCCCGGCTTCCATTTCCACCAGTTTGTATTACCGGGCAGAAAAAGGAGCCAAATCGGCCGATGCCCAGTTTACCGGAGTTTGGTTTATGATGTTATTCAAAGGAAAAGTCACCCTTAGTGGTTTTGTGGATGTGTGGTCACAAGACGATTACAATTTACTAGGCGATAAAGACGGTAAACGTGTTGTCTTCCTTACCGAACCACAACTATGGTACAATATTCATAAAAAGTTTGCCTTGGGTGGAGAAGTGGAGTTTAGTAGAAACCTGTTCACCTTTGATGGAGATGTAGAAGTGATGCCGACACTGGCTGTCAAATGGACTTTTTAAATCAAAAGAAATTGATAGATTCGGCCTTTCCCCTCTTTAACTTATAAAGAGGGGCTTTTTTATAAATAAAAATCCCCTCCATTGCGGGATGCTTTATACACCTTGAGGCTTCTTAATGAAGGTAAAAACCTGGAAAGCCTATGGACCCATTAAAAAGCCCATGGGCGAACCATAGGCTTACTTTAAATTCAGACGGCAAAGAGTTATTCAATATAAGTGGCTTTCCTATATACAGAAGGCATTAGTTGTGTTAGCGGCAGGTTCATACCGAGTGTTGATTCTGCATGCCCGATAAACAATATGCCATCCGGTTTTAATTTGTTCAGAAACTTACTCAGAATTTGCTTTTGGGTATGAAAATCAAAGTAGATCAAGACATTCCGGCAAAAGATAAAGTCAAAATGATGGGGGAGTGAAGAAAATTCATCCATCAGATTTAGCCGTTTGAAGGTGGTTTTGTTTCGTAAACGGCTCTTTATCTGGAAAGCCATGGCACCCTTATTGGTTTTTCCTTTGTCAAAATATGTTTTCTGGTAATAGTCGGGTACGTCTATCATTTGATCCATTCCATACACGGCTTTACTGGCTTTTTGTAAAATGCGGCTGGAAATATCGGTCCCCAAAATACCATAATCAAACCCTGTATATGTTTTTTTCAATTCTTCCAAGGTCATAGCGATGGTATAGGGTTCCTCACCACTGGAGCAGCCCGCACTCCATACTTTTAAGTGGGAGTAGCTTTTAGAAAGCATTGAGGGAATCTGTTGTGCAAGAAAGTCGAAATGTTTGGCTTCTCTGAAAAAATCGGTTTTATTCGTGCTCACATAATCGATCAATTTGTTCCGCTCTTGTAAACCTTGGGCACTAAAGATAAAGTTGGTGTAATCGGCGAAATTCGTAAAGCCATTCAAGCGTACCCTTTTCAGAAGGCGGCTTTGTAATAATACAACTTTGTGTTCGGGAAGTTTAATGCCAAAGTTGGTAGTAATAAATGCACTAAGACGCAGGAAATCTTCCCGGCTTAAGCGGTCGGTGGTAGTACCATCCATAAGTTTCTGTTGATGTTGTAAGAAAACTGCTAATCTATTTTACGTTTCATGTAAAAGGACAACTCTTTTGAGTCTCCCGTACATTTTGTTTCCCGGTAAAGAGTACCTTCGTAACAAAATTTAAACAACGCTGATATGCTCCTCTAACGCAAAAGCGGCCATATCCTTATCTCTTGTAAAGAGAGCCTTTGTGTTTTTTTGGCAAATAGGATCATTTTAAGGGAATATTGAACTTCTGAAAGAGATTCTTGCCGGAAAGTTATCGAGCACAAATAAATTCGATGACTTATTCGTATATAAGTAAAATAAAGATCGGGGGTTTGTGAAAATCCGCGCATACAAACAGTATAGAACAACAATTCATTCAGAAAACTAACTATGTCCCTACAACCATTATCAATTGGTAATGAAATAGACATTCCTGCATCGTATATTCAGAAGTGGCGCAAAACGGCAGAACTTATCAGAAGGGTTCTTTTGGTGCCGGTTTGCATTTTGCAAAAGCTCACTTCGGGTACACCTGTACCCTATGTGCTGAGTGGAAATCTTGAAGAATTCTCAGGATGTACACAAGATTTTCATTTGGAAAGCAGGCGTGATTCTTGTTTTTTGTATGAAATTGCGCTGACTTATCCCGATGCAAAGCCCTTTGGGCATCTTTATCTCCTCGACCATTCCTCCCGGACTTTTACCGAAAAAGAAAAAGCCTTTTGCGAACACTTCCGGGAGCTCTTTGATGCTGATTTAAAAATCCTGCTCCAGGAACAATATCATATCCAAAACTCACGGAAATGGCAAGCCCGGTTCAGTCAGACGTATGATGCCTTGATTGAGAGCTTTCCACAACCGATCACCACTTACCAGTTTGTTGAAAAAGACTTTATACTCATCGCGTATAATAAAGCGGAATACACGGCTTCCAAAGGGAAAATCAAAAGTCTGTTTGGCAAACCTGCCCGTCAGATTTTTGAGAAAGAGGAAGAACGCAAGATTTTGAATGCAATGTGCCAAGCTTTCCGGCAGCGTAGTTCGGTGAATTTGGAAGCAGTGCATCCTGATGAAAGCACCGGTATGGAGCGCCACTTTGTTTACACCTTTTTGTATTTGCCGGAAGAATACTTGTTGGTATACCGGGAAGATCATACCTCATTAAAGCTGGCCGAGCAGTCACTGAGGGAGAGTAAGGATCAATACATGACACAGTTTAACAGTGTGCCTTTGCCTGTTCTTACCATCGAAAAAAAGCCGGAGGGATTTGTAATTGTTGGAGGGAACCAAGCGGCTTTGGAATATCCTCATGTCATATTGGAACAAGTACTGGGGGTGTCCATAGAGATTTGTTGGAAAGATGATGCGCAACTGATAGAGTTTGTCGAATTGGCTTATGAGCAAAAGAAATCGGTGAGTACTCAGCAACCCTATACCTTTAAAACCACCGGGAAAAGCCGTTATTTAGCGATGGTTTTTCGCTTTGTACCTCCCAATTTTGTTTTGTTGTATGCCGAAGACATTACTGAAAAAAAACAAGCCGAACTGGCATTGAAAGAAAGTGAGAAGAAATTCAAAAATATCTTCAATATGTCAGTAGACTCCATATTTATTACGGATGCAAGTGGCTACTTTTTGGATATGAACACAACGGGCTTCCGTAAAACAGGGCTGAGTAAGGAGGAAATGAAGCAGAAAAGGATTTCCGAGTTGGTAGATTTGGATATAGAAGCACTGTCATATAGTTTGGAAACAGTCGATAATTTGTGCAAAAATGAAATTTCTTACACGAACCGGGAAGGGCAAAAAGTAGTAGAGGAAATATACAGTCAATGTGTGGATTATGAAGGCCAGGATGCCATTCTACATATTTCCAGGGACATTACCCAGCGGAAACTTCTGGAGCAAAAAATCCTGCGTACGATTATCCAGACTGAGGAACAAGAAAGAAGCCGGATGGCGCAGGAACTGCACGACGGCTTGGGTCCCTTGCTTTCTACTTCCAAATTATATACCAAGGCATTGCATATGGCCCGCGATGGGGAAGAGCAGCAATTTGTGATTCACAAAATAGAAGAAACCTTGGAAGAAGCGATTCTCAGTATTCAGGAGATTTCTAATAATCTGAGCCCCCATGTGTTACGCAACTTTGGCCTGCCTACTGCCATTCGTACATTCTATGCCAAATTACAATATACCAGCGAAATTACTTTCGAACTGAATACCAATTTAAATCATCGGATTGACGAAGATATCGAAACCACCTTGTACCGGGTAGCGGTGGAGCTGATTCATAATTCCTTGAAACATGCCCGGGCTCAGACGATTGTGATTGACTTAAATGTATATAAAAAGCAATTGCATTTTTCTTTTTCGGACGATGGGCAAGGCTTTGATTTGGAAAGGACCCTCCGGAACAATACCGGAATGGGTTTGACCAATATCTTTAACCGCATTAAATCCTTAAATGGTACAATTGACATGAAAAGCAAAAAATGTGTGGGTACAAATGTTTTTATTACAATTAACTTTGGCTGATTTTTTATCTTTTGCAACAAACTACTTATGAATTCAAATAGCGTCATACTTGTAGATGATCATCAAATGTTCCGCGAAGGCTTGCGGTTTTTACTTTCAAAGTCCCGGCAAGTAGAAGTGATTGCCGAAGCGGAAAACGGAGAACACTTCTTAGAATTATTAGAAGCGCATCAACCGGATTTGGTGCTGATGGATATCAATATGCCCAAAATGAATGGCATCGAAGCGACCCAACGGGCTTTGGCCATACATCCGGATTTGAAAGTCATTGCCCTTTCGATGTTTGGTGATGAAGTCTATTACTATAACATGATTCATGCGGGCGTGAAGGGGTTTGTACTGAAAAAAGCAGGAAGTCACGACCTTGAGTCAGCTATTGAGGCGGTATTGAATGGCAATGATTATTTTTCCCAGGAGCTTTTGAAAAATGTAATTATCAGTCTGGGAGATAGTAAAAAAATTAAAACCAATCAGGGGCAAAATAGCCTGCAACTCTCAGAGCGGGAACAGGAAGTGTTGCAACAGATTTGTAATGGCCTTTCTACAAAGGAAATCGCCGAGGAATTGAATATTTCTCCCAGAACCGTGGAAGGGCATAAAACGAAACTGATGGATAAAACCGCTGCGAAAAACACCAGTAACTTAATTATGATCGCTATTAAAAATAAGTTGATAGAAATTTAGGAAATTGGTCGATGGATGTTTTTATAAAAAGGCCCTTCAGCGAAATGACGGGCCTTTTTCGTGTATTGATCATTCGGCTTGGGCATACTCCCAGGCACTTTTGTACGCCCCGATTTCATCAATATAAGACAGAAAATCCTGATAAAACGGATGGGTAGACAAGGTTGCACTGTCTCCGATGACTACCAGTTTTTTACGGGCACGTGTCAGGGCTACATTCATTCTCCGGATATCTTCCAGAAAACCAATCCGTCCTTTCTCATTGCTTCTGACCAAACTGATATAAATGACATCCCGCTCCTGCCCCTGAAAACCATCTATGGAATTGACTTGGGTGAAAGGAGCACCTGTTTGTAAGGTCTCATTTTCCTTTAGCAATTGCCGCAATTGTGATACTTGTGCTTTATAAGGAGAAATCAAACCAATGGACAAGCCTTCGTCCAAAACATGAGGATGGGAAGTATTGAGATATTCCAACATTTCACCCAAGTGAATGGCCAGTAGTCCGGCTTCGCCTGGGTTGTATTTGCTAAGATTTTCTTTATGTCTTTTTTCTTCAAACCCTCTGCCTGCCGTATCAATAAACTCCACCGGGTTTCCGAAGTATGGATCTGCCGGGTCTTTGACCAACAGCCAATTTTCCACATGGTGGTCGGCAATCAGGCGGTCTTTGTAAAATTGACGGCTGCTGAAGTTCATGATTTTTTGATGCATGCGGTATTGGGTTTGCAGCATCACGTCTACTTTTTGCCGTTTGATCACTTTTTCAAACAGGGTGGTACTTAAGCCTTGTTTGGCTGCTTCATACGATTTGATCGTAGGTGGTAACTGACAATGGTCTCCGGCAAAAACGACCCTTTCGCTTTTGACAATGGGAATCCAGCAAGCAGGTTCCAGGGATTGTGCCGCTTCATCGATGAATACGGTACTGAACGTTTTATGCCGGATGAATTTGTTGACAGAGCCGACCAGCGTTGCCGTAATTACTTGGGCATCGTTGATCAGGTGATCTACCATGTACTTTTCCAAATACGTAGCCTCATCCAGCATTTTCCTCGACTCGGTCAATAGCAACTTGCGTTGTTCTCTTTCATCCCGGCCATACTTGCGTTTATACTTATAGGCCATTTTCTTATACTCTTCGGCATTCTTCCGGAGTTTTTTCAGGTAGCGATAATCCTCATGTTCGGACAGCTGGGCTTCCACGCTAAGATGAATCAACTCTTCACTGACTCTCGCCGGGTTGCCGATACGCAAAACTTTCAGCCCTTGAGCTGCCAGTTTTTCCGTCAGCAAGTCCACCGCTGTATTGCTTGGTGCCGTTACCAATACCTGTTTTTCCTGATTGAGAGTGGCTTTTACGGCCTGTACGATGGTGGTAGTCTTTCCAGTGCCCGGAGGGCCGTGAATGATGGCTACATCCCGGGCTGCCAGGATATTTTGTAACGCTTTATTTTGAGAATCATTCAGAGCAGGTAAAGGGGGGAAGTAAGGGCGTTGTTCCTCCGGAAGAAAACGGGCCGTTTGACGACCGCATATCACGTCTCTGAGTTCTTTCAACCGGCCTTCTTCAGCCGAAAGTACTTTTTCCACGGCACTTTCCATTTCCGTGTAACTGGCTGCATCAAAGGTCATGTCCACTCCAAGGAGTCCGTAATCCAGCCAATCCGGCAACTCTTCCACATTGACGGCAACCTTCATAGAGTCGCGCCATACGGAAGTAATGACTCCGATCAATCGATCGCTTTTTTTGGCTTCCTTGCCATTGTCAAACACGGAGACCATCCCTCCGACCTGAAAGCCATGCGATTCGCCTTGTTGGGTGCTGCGTTCCAGAGTCAGGTGAAAGTTTTCACCCGTGCCTATTTCGGTACGCAATACTTTTACCGGATACCAGGTGACACCTTTCTTTTTCCGCTCTTGTAAAGGCGTTTGCAGTACCTCCGTCTGGTATTGACGGAAGTCAGCTTCCTTTTCTATTTTCAATAACTGCAACAGTTGCTTGAGATCTTCCATAAAGTTATTTCTTCCTCCTTGGCCATCAGGACCTTTCCTGAAACCTGTGCCGCAAAGGTAAACCGAAAGCTTGCAACCGTCAACCCGAAAAAACAGCCCTGTTCATAAAAAAACCTTCCAGGTGTTGAAAACCTGGAAGGTTTAGGGCTAAAAGCCTTAACGATTGATTATTGTTTTACGGGTTGTGACATAGAGTACGGACGGTCTTCCAATTGCGTACCCCATTCTTGATTAGGCGTGTTGCTCATTTCGAAGTGTACCTCGCCACCTTTTTGGATGTCTCCATGTGTCAGGTAGGTTTTCGAATATGCTTGCCCGTTCAGGGTTGCCGATTGGATATAGAGGTTTTCCGCACTGTTGTTGGCTGCTTTGATGGTAAAGGTATTGCCGTTTTCCAATTGCAATTTCACTTCTTCAAACATCGGAGAACCAATGGCGTACTCGTCTGTTCCCGGGCACACCGGATAGAAGCCCATCGATGAAAAAACATACCAGGCAGAGGTTTGCCCATTGTCTTCATCTCCGCAAAGCCCGTCAGGAGTAGGGGCATAAAGTTTGTCCATTACTTCTCTCAAGTGCTTTTGCGCTTTCCAAGGTTGACCAGAGTAATTGTATAAGTAAATAGCATGTTGAATAGGCTGGTTACCATGTGCGTACTGACCCATGTTGGCCGCTACCATTTCGGTGATTTCATGGATTTCAAAACCGTAGTAGGTAAAATCGAAGATCGGATCCATGCTGAATACGGAGTCTAATTTGGCATTAAAAGCATCGTCTCCACCCATCAGGTCGATTAACCCTTGCGGATCTTGGAATACCGACCAGGTATAGTGCCAGGAGCTTCCTTCGGTAAAGGCACCTCCCCAAGCTTCGGGAACAAATGGTGTTTGCCATTGCCCGTTTTCATAGCGGGCACGCATAAAATTAGTAGTAGGGTCAAATACATTGCGATAGTTTTGCGCTCGTTTGGCAAAGCGATCTATTTCTTCCTGTGGTTTACCTAACTCTTTGGCCAGTTGCATAATGGTAAAATCGGCATAGGCGTATTCCAAGGTACGGGCTACGTTTTCATTGACTTTTACATCATAAGGAATATACCCCAACTTGTTGTAATAGTCTACTCCGAAACGTCCTACGGAAGTAAGTGGCCCAGCATTTTCACTGTTTTTCAGAATGGCCTCGTACAAGGTTTCGATATCGTATCCACGAATACCTTTCAGGTATGCGTCCGCAATGATGGAGGCAGAGTTGGAACCGATCATACAATCGCGGTGACCCGGGCTGGCCCATTCCGGTAACCAACCACTCTCTTTATAGGTGTTGACCAAGCCTTGCATGATTTGGCTATTCATCTCAGGGTACATTACCGTAAAGAATGGGAATACGGCCCGGAAGGTATCCCAGAATCCGTTGTCGGTAAACATATAACCGTCCAATACCTTACCATTATACGGGCTGTAGTGAACAATTTTTCCTTCTTTGGTATATTCGTAAAACTTGCGGGGAAACAATAACACGCGGTACAGAGAAGTATAGAAGTTTTTCTTGGCCTTTTCGGATCCGCCTTTCACCTGGATTTTATTTAACTCTTTGTTCCAAGCGGCTTGCGCTTCGGTTTTCAGGGTTTCAAAGTCTTTACTACCGATTTCGGCCGCCATATTTTGTTGTGCTTGCTCTTGAGAAATAAACGAAGAAGCGACCTTTACATGGACAGTTTCTCCCGGTTGGGTGGCAAATTGGATATAGGCTCCGGTGCGTTCGGCCTCTTTTTCTAACTCTTCACTGACGCCCTCGTTGGTCCAGGTTCCGGCAGTGGTGAAATCTTTGTCAAATTCGGCTACAAAGTAATTTGCGAAATTGGCAGGTACACCTCCACTGTTATTTTTGGCCCAACCGATGATTTTTCGCTCTTCGGGCAAAACTTTTACATACGAACCTTTGTGATAGGCATCCAACAGGATATATGCGGCTTCCGACTCCGGAAAGGTAAAACGGAATACGGCCGCTCTCTCCGTAGGCGTTACTTCTGCCTGAATGCCATACGATTCCAAATCTACCTTGTAATAATGTGGCAAAACAACTTCACTGTCGTGCGAAAATTTGGAAGCACGCTCCTTTTCCTGGGTTTTCAATTCCCCTGTTATGGCCATTAAGGAAAAAGCTCCGTAGTCATTGATCCAAGGGCTGGGCTGATGGGTTTGTTTGATACCAACCAGTGAATCTTTTTGGTATTGATAGGCCCAGCCGTCTCCGTTTTTGCCGGTTTGCGGCGACCAGAAATTCATCCCCCATGGCAAAGCAATGGCCGGGTAGGTATTTCCATTAGAAAATTTAAATTCCGAATCCGAACCGACTAAGGGGTTGACAAATGCTGTCAGGTCTTCCGGAGAAGAGGCTGTTTGGGGACTCTCTTTTGTGTCCTTTTGTGGCTGGCAAGCACTGAAAAATAGCGCTGTTAAGCCTAGTACTAGAAGTAGGTTTTTCATTTTTAAATTTATGTTACGGTTTTAATTTTAAGAGTGTGTTAGTGAATTTTACCGCAAAATAGTGGATTATTTTCAGAATTGCCGGATTTGTCATTGATTTATAGGGAGCCGCCGGGCTATTTTCAGACTTTTGATCGATAGGGGTTGTGCATTGTGCGGATGCTTGACAGGATTTGTGTTTCCCAATTTTTTCCAGATTTACTCCCTACCTTTGCCCGGGGCGAGTGTTTGGTAAACTACAAAAACTGATACTTATGAAGATCCTGATCATAGAAGACGAACCAAGCATGCAAGAGGTGCTGAAACAAGCACTGGAACAGGAAAGATACCGGGTAGAATCGGCGGAGGATTTTGAAACGGCCATGGACAAAATTTTGGCGTATGAGTACGACTGTATTTTGTTAGACATCATGTTGCCAGGAGGAAGTGGGTTGGGGGTTTTACAGGAATTGAAAAAACAAGGAAAATCCGATAGTGTCATTATCCTTTCCGCCAAAGACTCAGTAGACGATAAAATTGAAGGGTTGAATCTGGGAGCGGACGATTACCTCACCAAGCCCTTTCATATTGCAGAACTACAAGCACGGATAAAATCGGTGTTGCGAAGAAAAATTTTTGGCGGACAGCAAATCGTTACCCTGAACAATGTACAAATCAACTATGAGGAACGCAGTGTGTCTGTAGCTGATGTTCCCCTTCCCCTTAACCGGAAGGAATTTGATATCCTAACCTACTTTGCCGCCAATAAAAACCGCTTGATTAACAAAGCCTCCCTCGCCGAACACGTATGGGGCGACTATATCGATCAAGCTGATGATTTTGATTTTATCTATTCTCAAATAAAAAACCTCCGGAAAAAACTCAAGAAATGCCGGGCTGGTATAGAGATACAGGCCGTATACGGTTTGGGGTATAAACTGGTCCTTTCATGAAACTCCTCAATCATACCTTACTTTACTTGTCGGTGGCTTTGCTGCCCGTGATTGGTATTTGGGCTGCAATCTTCTACCTGAACATGATGGACGAAGTATACGATAGCATTGATGACGGCTTGGAAAATCATAAAATGTTGGTCATCCGGAGAGCAATGGAAGATACGACTGTATTGCAGAATGACCGGTTTGGGTCAAATAACTTTGCCTTGCGGAAATTGCCAAAATCTTCAGCCATTACCGTGAAAGACACCTACAAGGATACGCTGATGTATATGGAAAATGAAGAAGATTTTGAACCTGTACGCATGCTTACTACGGTGTTTTATCGTCCCGGGCAAGGCTATTACCAACTCAAAGTCATCACTTCTATGGTGGAGGAAGATGATTTGATAGAAGATCTTCTTTATTCTCTGTTCTGGTTGTATGTAGTGTTATTGGCCAGCGTGTTGGTGGTCAATAATTTCTTACTGCGGAAAATCTGGAAACCCTTTTACCATTTGCTCCATTACCTGAAAGGTTTCCGGCTGGAAAACAAACCGGTAGTAAAACCGGTGTCTACCAAAGTGAAGGAGTTTCAGGATTTGAACGAAGCGGTGGTTTCGTTGCTGGAGCGCAACATTGAAGTATTCAATAGCCAGAAACAATTTATTGAAAATGCCTCACATGAACTTCAAACGCCATTGGCGATCAGCTTGAACAAATTGGAACTGCTCTTGGAAGAAATGCAAGGCGAGGAAAAACAAGCGCAGACCATAGGGCAAGTCATGGCGACACTGGAAAAGCTTACCCGCTTAAACAAATCTTTGTTGTTATTGTCCAAAATTGAAAACCGCCAGTTTCCGGAGGAAGAACCGGTGCATTTTCACCAATTGGCTTATCGACTTACGGAGGATTTTGCAGATCTGGCCGGATTCAAAGAGTTGCGGCTTTCTTATATAGAAGAAGCTCCCTTATCCGTAACAATGAACAAAGACTTGGCGGAAATCCTGTTGACCAACTTACTGAAAAACGCCATTGTGCATAATTATGCCGGAGGCCAAGTCACCGTCAAAGTATGTGCTTATGCTCTCCGAATAGAAAATACCGGTAAGTCCGAAGCGTTGGATGCCCAAAAGGCTTTCGGCCGTTTTTACAAGAATAGTTCTCAAAATGCTTCCACAGGTTTAGGGTTGGCGATTGCAAAAGCCATTGCCGATGTGTATGGGATTTCCCTTCGCTATCATTATGATGAAAAGCATATACTTTCCTTGGAGTTTTAAGCAAGAGCAGAGTTCAAAAAGCCCATGAAAAGGAGAGCGAAAAAGGCACAATCCCACTCGTAAATGAAGGAATGATGATGATATCCGTAAATAAAAAAGAGTACCGGATTACCTTGTGAAATTCACAAAGCCTATGTGTACACAGGGGATTTCCATGGATCCTTGCTATCTTTCGGGGAAGAATGAAACAGATCGCTTTGGCTTATTGGCAATAAGCAAACTAACTATGAGTGAAAGACAGAAATGAAAGTAGCTGCTTTTCACTGATGACTCTTAGCGGAATCATACAAGTAAATATGAACAATGAATAAGCACCAACAAGGGCCTTTGATCTATGGGAGAAAAAAGGAACTACACAAACTTTTGTCCCAATACCGGGAGTTGGCAGCCGGACCTGCGGGGGTGAAATTACTCTTTGTCTCAGGGCATTCGGGGATTGGGAAAACGGCTTTGGTCCAGGCTTTTTTTGAGCAGATTATGGCTGAAGGGGCTTTCTGCTATGTAGGAAAATACGAACAACTTAACCAGAATATTCCCTATTCCGGGCTTAAAAAAGCGTTCTCCGCTTATATCAAACACTTACTGACCCAAGGTGACGATGCACAATTGTCCTATATCCGGGAGAAACTGTTGGAGGAGTTAGGGGCGAGTAGTAAGTTACTCGTCGATTATATACCCGAACTGGAATTTATCATCGGGCATGCGCCTTTTAGTAGTGAGTGGGACCCCAACCGCTCCAAAAAACGTTTTTTTTATCTCTTTCAACTGTTTTTGGATATCGTATTGGAAATGCACAGTCCCTTTGTCCTCTTTTTGGATGATTTGCAATGGACGGATATTTCCAGCTTGAATCTTTTGAGATACCTATTGGCCAATCCTCAAAAAGGCCAATTACTCATTGTCGGATGCTTCCGGACAAATGAAGTTCCTTCCACTCATCCTTTGCATAGTTTTTTTTCCAGCTTGGACGAAGGGCAAATCTCTTGGGATACCTTGTCGCTTCACAAACTGGAACAACAGCATATTCATGAAATTATCAAGGAACGTTTTCCGGAAGTCACAGAACGTGGACCAGTAGTCTCAGTGCTGCAACAGTATTCTCAAGGAAATCCCTTGTTTATCCGTTCCTTGTTCAACCATCTACTGGAAGGTGGCTGGGTGCATATAGAAAATAACCGTTGGGTGGTAGACCTGGAAGCAATAAGTGAGCGGTATGATAATCAAACGGTTACGGATCTTCTCCAGAAACAATGGGTCAACATGTCGGAAGCGACCTATGACTTGTTGCATTTGGCAGCTTGTGTGGGAAATAAATTTGACCTATCTCTTTTGAAGGTGGCAGCAGGTAGGGAAGAGCATACATGTACACAATTGCTGACAGAAGTAGTGCAAGCCGGTTGGCTACACCAGGAAGGAGAAGAGTATGAGTTTAGCCATGACTATATCCGGGAAGCTTTATACGAAAATTTGAAACGGGAAAAACGGAAGCAACTGCATTACCAAATCGGTAATGCGATGCTTAGTAGTATGTATCAAGAACTCTCGACTACTGAATTACAATTTACCGCTTTACAGTTTAATCTTGCGGCAAGTATATTAAAACAGGATACTGAAAAATTGACGATCGCCCAGCTCAATTTGCAAGCCGGTAATATAGCCCGGAAAAACAATGCCTATGAGTTAGCGATTTATTATTACCGGAGTGGCATTGACCTGTTGCAATCGTTGAAAAAGGAAGCACCTCATGCCATATGGTTTGCTCTTCAATTAAGCAAAGCCGATAGTGAATACCTGAATGGAAACTATGAAGTGGCCATGTTTACTTTGGATGAGCTGTTGCCATCGGTTCAAAACCGCCTTGACAAAGCTCAAATATATGAGCGGAAAATCATGATCAACACCCATTTGGAGCGGATGAAAGAGGCCGTGCACATCTTGAGAGAAGGATTGCTGTTGTTTGATTTAACTCTTCCTATGGATGGAGAACAGTCGAGACGGCAGGTTATGAACTTGAAACAACCCTTGGCTGATTTTCTGATGAACCATCCGGTTCGGGATTTGTTGGACCATGCCTCCGGTGAAGAGATGGATGCAGACACTTTGGCGATTCAGAATTTGCTTTATACCGCTGGAATTGCCCTGCATCATACCAATGAGCAACAAATCATTTGGCAATCTCTGCATATCATTACCACCTCATTACAAAGGGAGTTTACCCCATTTACGGCAATAGGTTTTGTTTCCTACGGGCGGATGCTACTGGCGAATTTTGAAAATTTTGACCACGGCTATGAATTTGGTTGCCTGGCCTTGCAGTTGATCCGTAAATTGGAAGATAACCATTTGAAATGCAGGGTATTTGGGGTGTTTGCTTTTTATGTGAGCTTGTGGAAAAAGCATTTGCAGGAAAGTCTGCCGATTTTAGAAGAAGGGATACGGGCGGGAATTGAACACGGTGATCATATAGGGGCCAATATTTTGCATTCCCATTTGTTGATTACCCGGTTTGTGTGCGGGCACCCTTTGCAGGAGTTCACAGGTTTTGAAACGCGTGTTACCCGTAACAACCTGGAGTTTTCCCCTTATATTGTCGATTATCACAAACAATTGGCCATCGCCTTGTCAGAGGAAGGGCAGTATTTTACCCTTCCGCCTAGGGAAAACTCTCCGTTGGGAGCCAAATATACCATGCATGACCAGGCATTTTATTGGCATCATGTAATGGCCAAATATTACTATTTATTTGAGTCTTACACCCTGGCAGCAAAAGAATCGGAGGCGGCTGCCGGATACAGCACCTTGCAAAAAGCGTCACCGCTCTATGCCGAAAATATCTTTTATTGGTCTTTGGCTATGATGGCAGGTTTTTATAATTACTGTCCGGATGCCCAAGACAGAAGTCTGAGGTTGTTACAACAGCATTTGAATACTATGAATATCTGGCAGCAACACTGTCCCGGAAATTTTGGGCATAAGTACTTGCTGATGGAGGCGGAGTACAACCGGATCCACGGACATCTTTCCTATGCCCAACAATGCTATCAACAGGCCATTGCAGAAGCCCGGCGACAAGGCTATGTGCAAAACGAGGCTTTGACTCATGAGTGCTATGCCCGTTTTTTGATGTTTCAACGGGAAGTGCCGGAACTTGCCGGGCAGCATTTAATACAAGCGATTAACTGCTACGGCCATTGGGGGGCTACGGCCAAAGTGAAATTTTTAAAACAAAAATATGCGTATTTGCTTCCGGAAGAGGAGGCTTTTTCACAGGCACCGGATTTTTTTGCCATGGACGAACTGTTGCAGCATTTAGGTGCGGAAGTCGATTTGGAAGTCATCATCGAAAAGGCCTTATCGCTCTTTATGAAAGTAGCTGCGGCCGAGCGGTGTGTATTGATTTTGCGCAAGGGGGAGGAGTATTTTGTACAAGGGGAGGCCCGGGTAAAAGACAATTTCTGTCAGGCTTTGCCTCCGAAACCTTTGCAGAGCTACCCGGAGATTTCTCAAGAGGCCGTAAACTATGTATTGCGCAGCCGTGAGCAATTGTTGGTGAGTCAAGCGGTAGAGGATGAGCTCTTACAAAAAGGAGCTTACGTACAAGAGAGAGAAATTCAGTCGGTAGTGTGCATGCCCTTGGTCCTGCACAACCGCCTGTTAGGAGCATTGTATTTGGAAAATAACTTCCGGGCGGGACATTTTCAAGCGCAACGGGTGCAATGGATCGGATTAATGGCCCGGCAGACGGTGGTCAGTATTGAAAATGCTCTGAACTATCAAGCGGCACAGAGTCTCAATGAAGAACTGCGGGAACGCATCTTGGAGAGAGAACGCCTGCATCAAAAATTACAAGACCAAAAGAGCGCTTACCTCAAGGCGATAGTAGAAACCCAGGAGCAGGAGCGGAAACGGATTGCCGAAGATCTGCACGATAGCTTGGGTAGTTTATTATCTACCGTGAAATTGCAATTTACCGGATTGCAAGAGGAAGTATCGAATACCAAACAATCTTCCTACGAAAAAGCCTTGCATCATTTGGACCTGGCCTGTGGAGAAGTCAGGCGCATCGCTCATAATATGTTGCCGGGGGTGTTGAGCAAATTTGGATTGGCTACAGCCCTGCAAGAGTATGCGGAGCAGGTGGAGGAAAGTAGTTCTTTACGCGTAAAGTTGGAGATATTCGGCTTGAAAAAGCGCTTGAAAGAACCCATTGAAATCAACTTATTCAGAATATGCCAGGAGCTGATTCAAAATGCCTTGAAACATGCAGAAGCTTCTGAATTAAGTTTACAATTTATTGAATATCCGGAGATGTTGAATGTGGTAGTGGAAGATGACGGATCGGGCTTTGATACACAAAAGGCCTGTTCGGGCATGGGACTGAAAAATGTGGCATCCCGGGTCAATTACCTGAAAGGAACCTGTGAAGTGGAATCACAAACCAAGCAAGGTACTACGGTGATTATTAATATTCCTTTGAAAATCAGTATGTTTGAATAAAGAAGATACCCCTATTGCTAACATTCATTCAATAAGAAGAGAAACAACTATGGTAAAAATTATTATCGCTGACGATCATCAAATGTTTATCGATGGACTGAAATCCCTACTGGTGGGTCAAGAAGATATCTCCGTGACCGGTGAAGCCCACAATGGAAAAGAAGTACTGTCTTTAATGGAAAAAGAGGAAGCAAACTTGGTAATTATGGACATCAGTATGCCCGAAATGGATGGGATTGATGCCACCCGTTTGCTTATAAAAAAATACCCGGCCACCAAAGTGTTAGCTTTGTCGATGCATAACGACAAGCATTTTATTGCCAATATTCTAAAAGCCGGGGCATCGGGGTATATATTGAAAAATACCGGAAAAGAAGAATTGCTACAAGCCATACACCAAGTGATGAAAGGGGAAAGTTATATCAGTCATGAAGTCTCTCAGAAGTTGGTCAATAGCTTTATGAACAAGCGCAATCAACCTATGGACGAGCAAGTCAAATTGTCCAAACGGGAGCTGGATATCTTGCAATTGATTGCCGATGAATTCACCACACAGGAAATTGCCGATAAACTATGTATCAGTAAAAATACCGTGGAGACCCACCGGAGGAACCTTCTGTTTAAACTAAACGCCCGTAACTCAGCCGGTTTGGTACATATTTCATTGAAAAAGGGCTTGATCAAATAGGGAAATGCAGTGTCCGGAAGGTTTTGCCTCCAAGCTTGTCTTCCGGAAGATGGTCAATGAGATGCCTCAGGTTTGGAGGCATTTTTTGTGAGAGCCGGGAATTAATAGGCGAACATTGATTGCTAATAGCACAGAAGGTAGAAGAACGTTTGCAATCAACACTCCATTTTGGCAAGCGTTTTAGCATTGAATAAATAGTAGGTTCTTAGTGAAAGCAAGCCAGCCCCGTAGCAATGCCCAAAGCTTTGTATTTGGCTTTTAATAAGATAAAAAACAGGCTGATGATAAGGTATTCTTGCACTTCTCAAAATAACAGGCGGTGTACCGTTATTTTTGCTTCTTAAGAAGTTTTGGTTTTTGGATGGAAGGGAATCTAATTGGTAAAAAATCAATATGCAAAAGGATAAAATTTTAGGTTGGTATGAAACCCTTGGCGGAATCAGTGGGATGATACTCATTGTGTTTAAAAGTCTGGAATATGCTGATTCCCTTTCAGTCGGAGGTTTATTAATGCAGGTTGTTTTCTTCTGCATGTATCTATATGTAATGGTGTCAGGGATATTTCTGTTGAAGAAGAAGGAAAATAGTTATGAGATGGCTGTATTTGCCCAATTGATACAAGTTTTTGATTTTACGATATGCAATATTACGTATTTGTTTTGTGCCGGAGCATCGTTGAAATTGCACCTTGAAGGAGGCAAACTTTTTTTCACGATAGAGCCACTATTAATACATTTTAAATTTGTCATGGGCCTTGATAGCGATGTAATCGATCTAGGGATTAACCTAATAGCCTTAATAGCGGTCTATGTTGCCATAAGGGAAGTACTCAAGAAGTAAAATAATATATCCAAAAGGAAAGGCCTACCAAAATAAAGATGACAGGTAATGAGTAATATGAAGAATTCAAAATTTCTGCATTGTACGGATTTTCGGGATCGTAAATAATTTCTATTTTATCACCTATTTTTAATTGTGAAAAAGAAGAGCCTGTAGAAGATTTTTTGGTGATCCATTCTTTTTTGGCAGTAGTAAATCTCATAACAGGAAAATACATAACGGCACCACCACTGCCTATTTCTTCCTCTAACTTAAATACAATGCCCTTGGTCTTGTTTCCATATTTTAGTAATGTTTGCCTTCTAAAGACCTCATAAATTCCTGAAATTAATGAGATTGCTCCAATGAAAAGAGGTAAGATGTCCCACATAGATCTTTATTGAACGGGCAAGTTATAATTTTTCTCCTTAAATAACCTTAGCTGTCAAAAGCAAGATATACCTAAATAACCAGCTTGGAGGTCCTTCTGATGGCAATTAACCATTTACCGGATTTTCTTCAACGCGCCATCATCACATTGTTTTTTAATAATACCTATTTTTACATACTTTTAATAAGGATATGTTTCCCTGTGAGATAAGAATTAATATATTTGTTATTTACATTCACATTTAAAAAGATATGAAACAAGTATTGTTAATTGCCCTCCTTTTTTCAGCACAATTTGTAAATGCTCAAGTCATTAAACTAGATAACGGAATTGCTTTTAGCTCTTTTCGAAACAAAAAAGACCTACCTATGCTATCAAATAGTATTAAAAATTATTTTGTATCGGTAGGGATTGATTTTTTAGAGAAAAAATGGTTTTATCTATCCTCGCAAATAGGGTATGTAAAACTGGGAGGGAAAGAAACAAATGAGTTTTTAGATAAAGATTTAAGAGATGTGAAAAGTCGTACTGCCTTCGTACATATTACTACTACCTTTAGAATGCATCCAAATCGGGATAAAGCAAATTTTTTTGTAGGGCTTGGTCCGTATGTGAATATCTTATCTGATCAAAATACTATTGATGTAATCCTATATAAAGATTATACGATTGAAAACATACATTTTGGAGGCAAAGCAGAACTGTGGGAGCAACTTATGATATTAATAAGCTGAGAGTAGGGCTAATAGGCAGCTATATGTTAGGTCTGTCCTCATCAGCCTCTACCCAATTCATATCACTTTATTCAAATGCAATTTCCACAATGATAACAATCGGTTATCGCATTTAATGGAATATAAAGTTACTCAAACTTTACTTATGAATAAGTGAATGTAGCTCCTTTAAGATCATATCTATATTGATACTATCCCGCTTTTCTTTCATATTCAAAACGCTACAAGTTTATATAATTTGTGATCATTAACATAAATGGAGTACAAAACGCCACTTTTACCATGACGTTTTTAACGAATTATCTTACTCCTCCCTGATATGGTATTCGACTGTATGGGCTTCTGTCAAAGAAGGTACTTCCAATTTTCGAATCATTCTATGTAGTGCCGGCTCGGGTACTACGTCTATCCGGTTCCGGTTTTGTGAGAGTAAGGTTGCATAAGGTACTTCCAGGTAGATGATCCGGACCCGGGCCTTATAGCTCGTAAACAGTTCTATCAATTGTGAACGTATTTGCCGGGACAGGTTGGTTGCATTCCAGACAAAAGAGGTCCGTTTGCGCATATAGGTTTTAGCGGCTTCTTTGGCTTCTTGAATCACCTTGCCGTTTCCGGCGGTATCGGTAGGGCTGATTTTCAGTTTTTTGCGTAGCGCATCCAGCGAGACGACCGGCCAACCTTTAAAATTGTTCCGGATATAAGTGTCTTTGCCCGATCCTGGTAAGGCTGACATCATCACCACCTCAAATTCCGTGTCGTCATAAGCGGCAAAATCCGGTAATGTGTTTTCTTTCTTAAAATAGAAAAAACGGGAATAACCGTTGGCAAAAGCAGGGTAGGCCTGTCCAAAACACTGATTTTCCTTACAAAGCTCTTCAAACAACGCAATTCTGTATAATAGCTCTTCCCGGTCTTGGCAGATACGCCCTAACACATCGGCTTTGGCCAACAGGGACAAGTGCCGGGTATTTACTTCCAGACTGGCCTGAATCACCGCTTTTTGCGGATCGGGCTTTTCCAAAGCCCACAAAGGCAAACCATGGTACCGAACCAGTTTTGCCACAGTCTCCCGGTGGATATGGGGAGTCGGAATTTCCCGGTACAACAATCGCCTGCTGGTGAGTTCTCCCTTTCTGGCATGCCCGGGAGAAACGATTCTTCCGTCAATGTCGGTAAAGGTAGTGGAACGTTTTTCCACATCGTGCAACAAGACCGCTGCATTCAAAAGGTGCTGCTCTTGTTGGTTAAGTTGTTGATAATCAGCCTGACTTTGCAGGGCTTCCAAAACCATTTTCGTATGTGTTTCCACATCGCCTTCCGCATGGTATTCCGGGTCTTGTGGGACTTGCCGCATATCCCGGATCCATTCAAACCTCTCCCGGATATTTTCCCACTGGTAATGATCTATAATTTTCCACATATTGCCTTCTTATTTTTTTTAATGGTATCAGGGAAATGCCCCATACTTGTTTTTAGAGAAGTGAATTAACCTTTTTCTTTTTCCTGAAAAATGTTTCAAAACCGGCTCCTTTGTGTTACTTTTTTCAACAATAGCTTTGGCTATTCTCTTCAAAAAATGCCTTGATGAGCCGGTTTTGATTCTATTTTCGGTCAAAAACTATACGTTTAAATCACTTCAGAATCAAAAAACGCGGTTTCTCCTAGTAGAGAGAAAGTTTCTTATTTGTCACTCTTTTCCACTTGTTTTTCCCAAGCCAAAGCAGCTCTTTGCCAATTGCGGGTCCAGTGTTGGTCGGTTTTTACATGACCTTTGCGTACATATTTGAATACATTCTGTTTAAAGTCGTCTACGGAGTAACCGGCAACATTTCGGGTAACGACCCCCTCCATGGTACAGGCTTCTCCCGTATGAAAATCTCTTGAGTCGAATACGCTGGGCTTATTTACCATTTCCAAAACCTGACTTTCAAAGTCCTCTTGTTGAAGGGGTTGGGCAAAGCCCATTTCGGGTACGGTCGGAAAATCCAGCAGTTGTGCATAAAATTTGGTTTCTTCCCAGGAGTGCCAGCGCCCGTTTTCCCGGATGCCAAACACATAAAAATGTGCTTCCAGATGCAAGTATTCAATGGAGTGAATTGCATAGAGATTTTCCCCGAAATACTCCAAATCGCCCAAATCGTTTTTGAGCATATCCCACTTTTGCTTGAGATGGTTGGCCCAAGGGTGAACGGTAGGGGCTGCATGCGAGCGAGCAAACACACCGTATTTGTTTAAACAGGTATTTTCTCCGTCCAGCTTTTCCGTATGGACGACTTGTTCAATTTGAAATAAATCCTGCCAGTAATGGTGATTGATCCGGTCATCACTGGTGGTGCCAGGTGAAAAAGGGTAGTGATAGGTTCTCCCGTATTTTTTAGAAACAGCCATGAGATATTGAAATTTGGGAAAGGAAAGCATCTACAAGGTATTCCTATCACTCCTTTTTACCAGAAATGAGACAGGAATACAACTACCTTGGTTTACTTAAGATTTTTACCGGAATGTCTTTCCTTATGATGAATAAAATCGATTTAACGAAATGCTACTATGGAAGCTGTAGCTTATTCCTTCCTAAACAAAACACAAGCAAGACACTTTGGATAATACCAGAATGCCTGTGTAATGAAATGGAGGAGGCTAAATCGACTACATGACTGTGAGATTTATAGAAATGATTAAAATACGGATACTTTCTGCAAAAGTAGAAAAGAAGCTGAAAAAGTCAAGGGCTATCCTTGTTGTTTCACCCATTGAGCTTTCCAAAGGCCATAAACCATTACCGGAATGCCTGTTATTTCTACTTCTTGTTCAAAACTTTCTCCCAAACGTTGGGCAACTTTCACCGAAGCGGCATTATCGGGGTGAATAAGGCTGATCACATGTTCTTTACCCATTTCATCAAAGGCATATTGCAAGGCACATTTGGCTCCTTCGGTGGCATAGCCTTTTCCCCAGACGCTGCGAGCCAAGGTCCATCCGATTTCAAAACCGGGCCAGCCTTCCGGCTGTAAAAAGCCCAACCGGCCAACCAACCTTCTGTTTTCTTTTTCTTCCAATGCCCAGTGCCCAAAACCTCTTAAATGCCAGTGTCCGGCCAGGAAAGCCATATGTCTCCAGGCTTCTGGGCGGCTAAGTGTTTGGCCTTTCCCCAAGTATTGCATCACCTGCGGATCGGCACAAATGTCGGCATAGGCCTCAAAGTCTTCTTCTTTCCACATACGTAGTCGTAAACGTTCGGTTTCTAAGATAGGAAAGTTCATAGTAGTCATTTGCAGTTAACGGTGATTGGTGGTACAGGTGAAATTATGGATGAGCCTGGAGTCTTTTAGCTTGGTTTCGATTGTCTTTTTTAAAAAAACTCATTGATCTCTTCCGGTAAAATTAGCGATTTATCTTTTCCGTGTGTATTTCAGGAAAGGTTTTTTCTTGGAAGTGAATTAAACTTTTTCTTTTTCCTGAAAAATGTTTCAAAAATGCCTCTTCTGTGTTACTTTTTTCAACAATAGCTTTGGCTTTTCTCATCAAAAAGTGTCTTGATGAGCCGGTTTTGATTCTATTTTCGGTCAAAAACTATACGTTTGAACCACTTCTTGGAATATATAAAAAGGAAAGGTATTTATTCGGTTTTTTCAAAACCAACTGGGGGGAGAAGGGAATCCCCCCCGAAATAGACTCGCTTTTTACATATTTCAAAACGACTTATCCGGCATCGGCTTTTTTGCATACTTTGAAAAAAATGCGAAATGGTTGGCTATTGCTCCGAGTACGTTGGCACCGGATTTTTCCGGAGTTACTCCTGAAGGGAAAAAACTTTTATTAAATGATCTGCATGGCAAGGTGTTGTTTGACGATGTATGGGCGACTTGGTGCAAGCCTTGTCTGAATGAATTTACCTATTCCAAAGCACTTGAAAAACAGTTTGAAGAAAATGAAGAGTTGGTGTTCTTTTACGTGTCAGCGGATAAGAAGAAAAAAGCCTGGTAGCAACTATTCACCACCGACAAAGTTTCTGCCGGGATGCATACCCGTTATCAGGAAGGTGTATTTGAGGAAGAAAAATCCTTTTTGGAAACCTATAAAGTGAGTAGTTTTCCCTCGTATATCTTCATTGATCAAGAAGGAAAATTAGTGACGCTAAATGCTTCCAGACCGTCATCAGGAGAAGTACCTGCTGCCATCGAAAAACTTTTGAAGGGAGTACCACCGGAAGGTATATAACAGAATATTTTTGACCCTATTCTTTAAGGTGAAAACACGCCAAAAACAGGAAAATAACAAAATTTACTAACTTAGAGGCGCATTAAATGTAACGGAAGAAGAAAAAACCGCCCGGATGGGGAAGATACCATCTATTCGGTGATTGATTCTGACATGACCAGCTAAACCAAGATAAAAACATGATTACTAAACCCACCTTATTCATTGACAAAACGAAGTGTAAAGAAAACATTCAACGGATGTGTTCTAAAGCAAAAACACATCAATTGGAATTAAGACCTCATTTTAAATCTCATCAGTCCTTGGAAATCGGGAGGTGGTTTAAAGACTTTGGGGTGAATAAAATTACCGTGTCTTCCCTGGCAATGGCCGACTACTTTTCTTCGGAATGGGAGGACATCACCGTGGCCTTTCCCACTAATATTCTGGAGATAGAGACGATTAACGATCTGGCTGGCCGGATCAATTTAAATCTGATTGTAGAAGCAGAAGATACCCTTGCTTTCCTGTCCGAAAACCTGACGTCCACTTTGGGTGTGTTTATAAAAGTGGATATTGGTTACCACCGTACAGGCGTGGCTCCGGAGAACCTGGCGTTGATTAATCAACTTCTCAGTCAAATAGATGCCTCTGACAAAATCCAATTTAAAGGCTTTTTGGGGCATGCAGGCCATACATATAAGTGTAGAACAAATGAGGGGATTTTAGAAGTGCATCAGAAGAGCCTGGAAATAATGGCCCGCTTAAAAAACGCATATGGCGAGAGGTATCCCGGTTTGATCATTTCCGTAGGCGATACGCCCAGTTGTAGTGTGGCGGAAAATTTTGAAGGAGTGGATGAAATACGGCCCGGAAACTTTGTATTCTACGATCTCGCCCAAAATAAAATCGGTTCGAATGACATTTCTCAAATTGCCGTTGCGATGGCTTGCCCTGTGGTAGCCATCCATAAAGACCGTTTGGAAATCGTGGTTTACGGAGGTGGGGTACATTTTTCAAAAGACCGCCTGGAAGGGGAAAAAGAAGGGACAGTGTTTGGAAGAGTGGTAGAGCAATCGGAACGGGGTTGGGGTGATATCATTCCTGGGATGTATGTAAAAAGCCTGTCTCAAGAACATGGAATTATCTCAGTTCCCGGAAGCATGATCGATCAATACAAAATCGGTGATTGTTTGATGGTACTTCCTGTTCACATCTGCATGACGGCTAACCTGATGAAAAGCTATCACACGTTTGACAACGAAGTCATTTCCAGGTTATAAATTTTGAAGCACCTGTATGTTGTCTTTTTTATGACAGTATACAGGTGCCTGTATTTGTACGCTTTACTGAATAAATGATGGGGATTGACTTTAAATTTATACCCATTGAACGGAAGTTTTTATGCGTTTTTTCCGGAGTTAGGTTTGCGTTTTGGTATTTTTATTCCGTAATTGCAGGTACCCCCTGGAAAAAGTCAATTCCTTTTGGTTAAGAACAGGAAATAACTGAAAATCAGCTTCAACTCATTGAATAGTGCCACATATAAGCCCGAAACGAATGCAACGGCTGAGGGATATTGTAGTTTATATTTTTTTAAAATTTAAGTAGAAATAGGTGTTTATTTTTTTTTTACAGAATGGAAAAACACTGTTGGGTGTGGCATTAATCCTATGTGACAATGCCGGGCGGAAGAAGCCTCTTTTTTCCCCTATATATTACCGGTGAAAGTGACTGGTAACGGAAGTGCTTTTACTGCTTCATTTGCTGTGACCGTGAACGAAGGGCCCTGCCCCATAAGCCAACCAGTGCCAACCTATTTTGAAATCCTCTTAGCCTGTGATGAACCGGTAAACGTAGTTCTGGCTCTCCAAATCATCATAATGCACCAATTAGAAGAAAATTGACTGCCGGTATGCAGCTGTCATAGAGCGAAGCCCTCGACAGATGAAGTAATTCTTCTGTCAGAGGAGGCTTGGCTTTGTACAGCCTTTGAAGCACAGAAGTACCGGCAAAATACTTAAAAAGTAATTACTCATTTAAACCTTGTTAAATTTACGTGCTTATGAAAAATTCAGTATGGCTTATTCCTGAAACGGTATGCCAAATCCGATGCAAAGCTTTGCCTATTTTGTTATTCCTTCTCCTCATTTTTGGTAAAGCATCTACTCATGCGCAATTGTTATGGAGTAATGATCCGGCATCCGAGACCCATGAATTGAAAATTTCCGGTTTGCATGACATAATTCCGGGTACTGTTTCTCTCATCAATTATTCCGAAAGGGAACAAGGGTATAGGTTTTATAAACCCGTTGCGTACTATAAGTATGAAAATCAGTCTGTTGAAATTAATGCTACTGCTGGTTGCGACAGTATCCCTTCGTATGTAGAGGCTGGGGGATATGCTGCCGGCAGTCAAGTACAAAATAACGGAAAGGTGTATCAATGTAAGGAATGGCCTTATACCGGCTGGTGCAATGGCGTGGCTTCTGCATATGCTCCCGGAGCGGGTACCCACTGGCAGGATGCCTGGACTTTTGTCAGTGATTGCGGGAATGTGGGCACCAATCAACCGCCACAACTGACCTCCTTAATTCCGGCTACTATTTATTTGGCTACCTTGGATACGGTGACGTTGAAGGCTTCGGCCTCCGATCCGGATGGAACAATCAGTACAGTGACCTTTGCCTTGAACGGTCAAACCTACAACGGTTCGCTCAATGGGAACCAATACCAAATTCCTTGGGTACCACCCTCATTTGGCACTTACAATGTGGAGATCATCGCTACGGACAATGAGGGAGCAAGTACTACGGTAAGTACTTCTTTCACCGTGCAGGAATCCACAAGTGGAGGAAACTTCCTTATCACTGAAGCCCAATACAACGAGATATTTCGCTACCGCTACGGAACAGATTTGGCTACGTTGGAACTGGACCCGGCCAATGATTTTTTCTCCTATAGTGCCTTTGTGGAGGCTGTGCATCGCATGGCTAAAATCGAGGTGCTCTTCGAAAGAAGATCGGGGACTAACTTGTACCGGATTACCCGGACGGATAAGACCACGAATGTTTCCACAGTCATCCGGACGGATCAGGATTTTAACGCAGAGTGGAACCTGAACAAGCCGATTCTCACCCAGACGGTAGATTACGGAACATTTGGTAACGAAGGTTCCCAAACCACCCGTTTGAGGGAATTGGCGGCTTTTATGGCCAATATTGCTCAGGAGACCACAGGCGGATGGGATACCGCTCCGGGAGGACGCTATTCCTGGGGCTTGTATTTCCGGGAAGAACAGGGCTATGCAGGAACGAATAATATTGGCTACCGGGACGAAGGCAATGTCAATTATCCCCCGGCACCGGGCAAGTCCTATCATGGAAGGGGGCCTATCCAGTTGAGCTGGAATTACAATTACGGGCAGGTAAGCGAATTCCTTTACGGAGATAAAAATATCATGCTTAACAATCCGGAAATGGTGATTCAGGACGGAGCTTTGGCTTTCCAGACAGGTATTTGGTTCTGGATGACTCCCCAATATCCCAAGCCTTCGGCCCACGATGTGATGGTTGGCAACTGGACGCCTTCTTCGTATGACTTGCAGCGCAACCGCCACCCGGGCCTGGGCATGACGGTAAACATCATCAACGGAGGTATAGAATGCGGCTCGGGAAGTGAAAATGTGAAAGTAACTCACCGGATCGGGCATTACAGACGCTTTGCCGGAATTCTGAATGTAACCACGGATCTCGATAATTCGGATGACTGCTCTTATTGTGGCTGTGCCCATATGACGCCTTATAGAGGGTTGGAACCTGAACCTACGGCCCGGCTGACATTAGACCGGGAAACCATAGAAAAAGAACAGGTTTTGAGTGACGAAAACTTGAAGGCTTACCCGAATCCTTCTGCCGGACAATTCACGTTACACTATCAATTAAAAGAGGAAGGAGAGGTGTCACTGTCCATTTATGATGCTTCCGGTAGTCAGGTTGTCAATTTGGTGAATGAATACCAAGAAGTGGGGCACCATTCGGTACAATGGGAAGCTTCCGGCATGAATTCCGGGCTCTACATTGTTCGATTGCTTACAGGGCGCCAAGTGAAATTAATCAAGTTGATGGTAGAATAATTTAAAGGTACCGGCAGGCTTTACATCTGCCGGTATCTTTAAATAGTTTTGCATAGGAAATAGGAAGATAAAATTTTCTATGAAATAGTGGTATAAACTTATTGTAAATTTGGCTATACAAATAAAAGGCCACCATCAAACAATGGTGGCCTTTCATTTTATTCTTCAATGATTAGCTTTCTGATATTTTTGCTAAATTCATTTGTGGTGAAGACTTCAAACCGTTTGATATATTTTCCTATTTCTGAATAAGGAATTTCTACCTGATGAGCTGTCACCTCTACTTCCCCGTTATTTTTCACTATTTCTTTTTTAATATCCTCAAAGGAAGAGCCATATTTTTTTGTATCCAGGGTATAGATAGTAGTACTAATTTTCTCTCCGTTAATGGTGTGTTCTGAAAATTTCAATCCCATAGGAAAGTGTTTTTCAGTATCAATATCATAGTCTTTACATATTTTCCTAATGTGCTCACCATCATGAAAATCAATGGCTGCTAATCCTTGATAATCATCCTATTGTGTACTTGCATGCTCTTTTAAAAAGTTCATAATTTCAAGTTTAGAATGGTTTAACTTACTTCTTAAAGATTTGATAGATTCTTATCAAAATCCTTACAAATATATTTATTACCTCTTACTAGGTAACTAGATTTAGAGGAATGTTTTCTACATTTGGCCCTGCTGATCCTCAAAAATTACCTTTTCATCTTGGTTAAAGACTATTGGGGACAGGCTACTAGCAACACAGCACTTTAAACCTCAAATCCACAACTATGATTACAATATCAGAATCAGGTAATCCGAAAAACTCCATCCAAATTCCTGCACTCAGAAGACCCTTAACCATAAGACAGTTTTTGGTACATTTTAGAAGACCTTCCGATTATGAGAACAATAATGTGACAAAAGAGTATGGTTTTGATTGGCTGCGGGATGAATATATTTATCCGGTTGAATCTGTAAATAGGAGAACTACTCCCTTATGTACGGATGTAGAACGGCTAAAGGGCGAATATTCAAGAGATGTAACAGACCCTATTCGCCCCTATGGGGTTGATTATTATCCGGCCTGGTTAAGCCTCAAAGAAGGGAAGGAAGCTACGTTGGACTTGGAGGTGGAAGCACTGGAAGAGCTAGCAGAAAATGCTACTGCTCTTATTTTTGAGAGCAGTACCCCTCACCTACAAATAGAGCCTGCCCAAATCAATTTATCTGAGATCCTACAAACAGGGAGGCAAACGAAAAACTTAGGGCAAACAACCAGAGAGTATTATCTAAAGAGTCAAAGCATCAAAATAACCTCTTGTACGGGGGGAACCTTTGCAGAGCACCAACAGATCAAGGTATTTGCTCAATGTGGAGCACAAAGGGAAGAGGTAGGAAAGCTTATGGTTTATCACAACCAGGATATTTACAGGTTGAATGCGAGGTTTGTACAAGTAAATTTCAAAGGTTCAATCCATATGCCTCCTAGACAAGTTGCCGGTATGATGGCGGGAAACAAAATTGATTTTTCTTTAGATACAACAGAAATGATAGTGGATAATAATCCTGCCTATAGTGTTGCTCCTAAGCCTATAGGAATGGAAACAACCATTTCCAATTGGAAAAGATATGTAGAAGATACTGAAGAAAAAGCCAAACAAAAGTTTACACAAGCATTAATTGAATATACCCCCATTAAGAAAAATCAAAGAAAATATGAATATAGGAAAGTAAACGTAAATCTTAAAAAGTTTAAAATAGGAGAAAACACTGAAGAAGGCCCTGGAATTAATCGAATCAAACGCTCTATTACATCAATTAGCCTTGACTCTATCGTTTGTGATATGGAAGAGTTCTTACTTGGGTTGCGAGAGATTTACGAAGAAGAATACACAGATGAACCTGGGGTGACATTTTTTTTAATGCCTATGGTTATAAGGTATCCTAAAAGTCCAGGAAGCAAACGTATTGATCACTTTGATGGCTTTGCTGAAGATGTGTTTAATACAGGGAGATATGTGATGCTAGCAAATTACCATGATCAACTTAGGGAAATGACTTTAGTACATGAAGCGGCTCACAATATGGGATTGGTTCATTCTTTTACTACAGTTACTGAAGATAACGGCAGGCCTATTGTGCCTGAACATACCTTTGTTAGAGGTACTACTGAAAATATTATGGATTATAGTTTAAGTACCTTTAGTTTTTGGAAGTACCAATGGGACAAACTACGACAAGACAATCACGATTTAGAACTGATACGATGAAACAACTTTTGATCATACCTCTGTTATTCATATCCTTTCTGGGTTTTGGGCAAGATCCATCCAAAGAGGATACCTTAGTTATACACCTTGACACAGAAACTTATACAAAAACTGAAACCATTGAGTATAAAAACCCAAGGCTATTTCCTTTTACTTATGAGTATCTTGTTGACAAACGAAACGATCAACCGTTAACAGGTTTATATAAGGTGATTACCGGTCCAAATTCTTTCTTCTATTGTAAATATGTTAGTGGGGTAGAAGCAAATGAAGGAATTAATTTTATTGAATATTACCAAAATGATAAATTGGTAAAAATGGAGATAAAGGGTGATATGTATATGGGTACTAAATACTTATCACTTCCTCATTATTCTTGTGATAAAAAAATTAAGGGCTTTTTCAAAGAGATAACATCTGATGCTATTGTTGAAGAAGTTGTCATCAAACAGAAAGTCAAAGAGGATACAGTATATTGGATTGTCAAATCCAAAAGATATCCTTATAAAATCCCCTTTGAAAAACACCGTCTGAAGGGGTGTTTTTAGTTATTATGTTTCTTGTTCATCGTGATCATTATATGAATTACCGTCTCTTTTTCACTATACCTCTGTTATTCGTATCCTCTTTGGGTTTCGGGCAAAGCTCACCCAAAGGGGATACCTTAGTTATACACCTTGACACAGAAACTTATACAAAAACCAGAACTATTAATGAAAATAGCCCAAGGTTAGAGCCAAGAACACGTAGTTATTTAATCGACAAACGAAACGATGAACCGTTAACAGGTTTATATAAAGTGATCACAGGATCAAATTCTTTCTATTATTGTAGGTACGACAATGGTGCAGAAGTCAACTATGGCCTCAATTATATTGAATATCATCAAAATGGCAAACTGATACAGATAGATATTAAAGGTGTTGCAATTTTTGGAAGCAAATACTTGACTGTTCCCAATTACTCTTGTGGCAAAAAAATCAAAGGCTTTTACAAAGAAGTTGTATCTGATGCCATTGTTGAAGAGGTTATCATCAAGCAAAAAGTTAAAAAAGGTAAGATACATTGGAATGTCAAAGCCAAACATAATGTCTCTTTCAAAGGAATTTTTGAAAAACACCGTCTGAAGGGATGCTTTTAACTTATGGTTTCTTGTCCATTGTGATTATGATATGAATTACCGCCTCTTTTTCATTGTACCACTGTTATTCGTATCCTCTTTGGGTTTCGGACAAAACTCACCCAAAGGGGATACCTTAGTTATACACCTTGATATGGAAACCTATACAAAAACCAGAACCATTGAGTATAAAGATCCAAGGCGAATTCCTTTTACTTATGAGTATCTTGTTGACAAACGGAATGATCAACCTTTAACCGGTTTATATAAAGTGATTACCGGATCAAATTCTTTCTACTATTGTAAATATAAAAATGGTATAGAAGCTAACCGAGCACTCAATTTTATTGAATATCATCAAAATGGCAAACTGATACAGATAGATATTAAAGGTGATGCAATTTTAGGTAGTAGATATTTATCTGTTCCCAATTACTCTTGTGATAAAAAAATCAAAGGCTTTTACAAAGAAGTTGTATCTGATGCCATTGTTGAAGAGGTTATCATCAAGCAAAAAGTTAAAAAAGGTAAGATACATTGGAATGTCAAAGCCAAACATAATGTCTCTTTCAAAGGAATTTTTGAAAAACACCGTCTGAAGGGATGCTTTTAACTTATGGTTTCTTGTCCATCGTGATTATGATATGAATTACCGTCTCTTTTTCACTATACCTCAGTTATTCATATCCTTTTTGGGTTTCGGGCAAAACTCACCCAAAGGGGATACCTTAGTTATACACCTTGATATGGAAACCTATACAAAAACCAGAACCATTGAGTATAAAGACCCAAGGCGATTTCCTGTTACTTATGAGTATCTTGTTGACAATCGAAATGATCAACCCTTAACAGGCTTATATAAGGTGATTACCGGTCCAAATTCTTTCTACTATTGTAAATATAAAAATGGGGTGGAAGCAAATGAAGGTATCAATTTTATTGAGTATCACCAGTATGGGAAGTTAGTTCGATTAGATTTTAAGAGTTATGCAATTCTGGGAAGCAAATACTTATCAGTCCCTCATTATTCTTGTGATAAAAAAATTAAGGGTTTTTTCAAAGAGGTAACATCTGATGCTATTCTTCAAAAAGTAGTCATAAAACAAAAAATCAAAAAGGATACAGTATATTGGATTATAAAAGGATCCTCTTACAAAAAGCCATATAAACTTCCCTTTGAAAAACGCCGTCTGAAGGGATGTTTTTAACTTCAGGTTTCTTGTTCATCGTGATCATTATATGAATTACCGTCTCTTTTTCACCATACCTCTGTTATTCGTACCCTTTTTGAGTTTTGGGCAAGATCCACCCAAAGAGGATACCTTAGTTATACACCTTGACGCAGAGATCTATACAAAAACAGCGTTTATTGATGATAACCCAAGGACAAAGCCTAGTGTTTTTGAGTATCTTGTTGATAAACGGAATGATAAACCCTTAACGGGCTTATATAAAGTAATTACCGGATTAAATTCTTTCTACTATTGTAGATATAAAAATGGGGTAGAAACTTTAGAACTGAATTATATTGAGTATCATCAAGATGGTAAATTGGTACGAATGGATATTAAAAGTCATTTACTTTTAGGTAGTAAATACTTATCTGTTCCCAATTACTCTTGTGATAAAAAAATTAAAGGATTTTATAAAAGTGTTATTTCTGATGCTATTGTTGAAGAAGTTGTCATCAAACAGAAAGTCAAAGAGGATACAGTATATTGGATTGTCAAATCCAAAAGATATCCGTATAAAATCCCCTTTGAAAAACACCGTCTGAAGGGGTGTTTTTAACTTCAGGTTTCTTGTTCATCGATGATTTCTAACTCAAGTGTGGTTTTGTCACCTATAACGGATACATCTTTCAAGATGTCATTTTCCAGCTTTTTCCCTTGATAGTTGAAATCGTGATTGCGATCGGTTAAATCAATTTCTAATGATTTTCCATCGCCATTCTTTGTATGGATCACCAGGTAGGCCGTACCCTTTTCCAGTTCCGTGATTTTCTTTCGCTCTTTATTTTCAAAATGAGCGGAAAGTACTTCAAAGTTTTCTTCTTTTTGTAGGGTCGTTACGGGTGTATCCTGTGCACTTAAGTCGGTTTCCTTCCAGTAGTGCTCCAGGGTTTTATGCCCTCCATCGTAGAGGATGGCCGGGGAGAGTTTAATTTGGGTGGTCATGGGTTCGCCATTCACCCCGTTGAAATGGTTTTTGAAAAAGACGCAATGTACATCGTAGAGTTCAAACACCCGGCTTTTGCTGTCCTGGGTCACCGGGGAAACGACAATCTTTACTTTTTTGACCATATCCATCCCCACAGACCAGGCGAAAAAGCTTTGGTCCGAGGTGGTTTCAAAGGTGATGTCAAAAATCGTCCCGTTGGGCTTTCCCATGGGTTTCCCATGTTCGTCTACCGAGCGGGTAAAGCGGAATTTGAAGTCAAGAATGTTAATTTCCTTATCCTCAACATACATTTTAGCAATTAAGCTCATAATGCAATTGTATTTATAGATGGTTGAAATAATGGTTTATAGGTAAATGTATAAAACATTTTTCTAAATACAATTGCCTAGTAACAGGTAAAAATAAAGAAGTTTCTTGCTAACGGATGGGGGAGGCTGTATAAAAAAGAAAAAGCAAACCGAATGGCTTGCTTTTCTCCTAAATACAATTCCCTTGATATATGAGTTTAATCAGACAAATATAGAAATTAAATGCGTAATTCTACTTAAATAAGTGATTTCTGGATGTGGTGGGCAAAGTTCCGGATGTGGGTCTTGTCCCGTTCGGACAGTGGGGTATTCCGGTTATAAACCAGGATCAAGGTATAGCGTTTTTCCGGTTCCGCCTCCAGGTAAAGGTGGTATCCCTTTCAGCATGTGAATCCTAACTTTTTAACCCACTTCTTCCAAACGGTAGGCGCGTCCGTTAAACGTAAAGGTATCTCCTTTTTGTAACCCCAGACAGGTTTTGCCAATGGGGGATACCGGAGAAACTGCAAAGCATTGTAGGTCGTCTAAAGCGATTTGTCCCAAACTTACGGATAGGTACAGGTAGCCATAATTGGTTTTTACCAGGCTTCCGAGTTCTACTTGGGCCGAGGCTTGTTTTTCGGGATTGATCTGTTCAAGTACTTTTTTGAGTTGGATGGCATTGCTTAGTTGCCCGGCATATTTTTCCTGTTCCAGTTGCATCATGGCCCTTCCGGTTTCGTATTTATCACCCATGCTGCTTTTGGATTCGTCATTGGCGGCTTCGCGGGCTGCTTGTATAGCTTTTTGGGCTGTTAGGATACGGTCATCTACTTGTCGGGTGCAATATTGATGAAGTCTTTTTTTGATGGATTTCATGGCGATTACCTGTTTTTAATTTGAGTTATTGAAGAAAAGGCTTCTTTCAAAGCCCTTCTTGTGTGTGTATCAGCGTTAACGGGCGATTTCAATTTTCAATTTTTTCTTTTTCACTTTTTCATGCTTCAGTTTCCGGACAAGCTGTGCCGCTTTGTCGCGTTTCACAGCGGCATAAGCTACATAGTCTTTTACTTCAATTAAACCCAATTCATCGTGTTGAAGCTTTCCTTTTTTCAACACCAGGCCTACAATATCGGTTTTGTTGATTTTATCTTTTTTTCCTCCGCTAAAATAGATCGTGTCCCAATCAGGAGGGGCCGGTAAAGGAAGGGATTCCGGAAGAGAAATAAATTCCGGTTTTTGTTTTAAATATGGCAAAATAGGCTCCTTTTCCGCAAGAACCAAGTAAGAACTGCCATTGGCATGCATACGGGCCGTCCGGCCGTTGCGATGGACAAATGCTGTTTCTGTTTGTGGTAGTTGATAATGTATGATTTGCTGAATCTCCGGAATGTCCAAACCCCGGGATGCCAAGTCGGTAGTGATTAACAAATGACTGCTCCCATTCCTGAATTTGGTTAAGGTTCGTTCCCTTTCGTCTTGTTTTAACCCACCATGAAATGCCTCATGTACCAGCCCCTGGTCTAATAGTAGTTCACTGATACGGTCTACGGCCGCCCGGTGATTACAGAATACCAGTGTCGGTGAGTTACCCAACAAACATATCAAACGAAAAAGCGCCTCCAGTTTGTCAGTTCCCTCCGAACGCACGGCTTTAAACTCCAGTTGCTTATTGGTTTTGACAGAAGGGGTATAGTCCAACGTATAAGGGGATTTTAGTCCGGTAAATGCCGGTACCGATTGGGTTTGTGTGGCAGAGGTCAATATTTTATTTTTTACCCCGGTTAAGCGTTGGATGATGATTTCCATATCTTTTTGAAAGCCCAATTCCAAGGCTTTGTCAAATTCATCCATGATAAGTGTATGCACGAGGGCCGGATCAAAACTTTTTCGCTGTAAGTGGTCGGCAACCCTGCCGGGTGTTCCAACCAAAACAGCCGGAGGATCCTGAAAGTTGTTCAATTCGATTTTGACCGAATGTCCGCCATAGCAAGTGTTGACTTTGAAGCCGCTTCCCATCGCTTTCCATACCTGTTCGATTTGCAAGGCTAATTCACGGGAAGGAACCAAGATCAAGGCTTGGACACCTATCCGGTCTTCCCGAAGGTTTAAGAGCATTGGCAGGAGGAAAGCCAACGTCTTGCCGGAGCCGGTGGGAGAAAGCAATACAAAATTCTGATGCCGTTCGGCTGCCTTCAGACTGGCCAACTGCATGGAGTTCAATTCATTTATTTGAAGCCTGTTAATTAAAGGCTGTATTCTCTTCAACTTTTTTTCCATTGCGCAAAGGTAAGGCTTGGCGGGTATTCGGTGAAATATTAAGGTTAAAGGATTGAGAGATGGAAGGATTGAAGGAAAGAGGGCAGAAGGCTTTCTCCTGCTTCCTTCCTCTGTATTTCTTTTTTTAGAGTATGTTTAAATTGGATACGGATGATTTAAAAGCTGTCTTTACAGCCCAAATTCAACGGTTCTTACCTTTGTTACTGCGTTTTGCCCCAGTCCGGATTGGGTGCAGGACCCATCGTCAATTCAAGCTTTCCGCCCTCGACAAGGTCCTTAAACTTTAACCGGCAAGTAGGCAGGGGCCTGCCGTTGAGCAGGGCCGATTGGATATAAATATTCTCTTTCGAATTGTTCTTGGCCTCAATCACAAACTCCCGGCCTGCATAGTAATTGCCGTCAAGGCGGATGGTTATTTTTTCGAACAGGGGACTGCTGATGTCGAGTTCTGGCGCTTCGGAGCAGCCTCCGTCCATTTCGAAAAAGCCCAAGGCACTCATAACAAACCAGGCGCCCATCTGTCCTTCGTCTTCATCGCCCTCCCAGCCATGGTAGGGGGAGGCCCCGTAAAAAGCATCCATGATGGCCCGGGTATATTTTTGAGTCAGCCAGGGCTTGCCTGAATAATTGAACAACCATGCCGCTTGCATATTGACCTCATTTCCATGGTTGATATAATATTCCGCACTTTGTCCGCTGGTACGGTCAAAGGCATGAGCGGCAAATCGGTGTTCTTGTGATTTTTCAAACCCTTCTTCCAGTCGTTTGTTAAACAGATCTTTTCCGATCAGTTTGATAAGCCCTTCGGCATCGTGTGGGACATAAATTGAATATTGCCAGCTGTTGCCTTCAATGAAGCCTTGGTTGGAAAAAACATCAAAATCGGTTTTCCATTGGCCGTTTTTGGCTTTAGGAACTACATATTTCAATTCCGGATGAAATGCGTTTTTATAGTTCTGAGATCGTTGGGAAAAATACTTGTAGTCCTTTTTATTGCCAATGGCCTTTGCCATTTGGGCTACGCACCAATCATCGTAAGCATAGTCCAACGTCTTACAGGTAACTCCGGCTTCCATGGGCATATACCCGTAGCGGATATAATCGTCCAGTTGCTCATTGCCGGCATGCCCGCCACATTCATGTGCAGTGCCCGTCCGGGTCACTTTCTTTTTCATGGCCTGATAGATTTTCTCCGGAGTATCGGTATATATACCTTTCTGGTAAGCACTTAACAGAAGTGCCATTTCATGGGAGCCCTCCATGATGGCCGAATATTCCAGTCCTGCCGGGCCTTTGCTGGTCCATCCGGTTTTGTCGTAAAGTTCGAGTTGCGTTAACACCCAGTTTTTCATAATTTCCGGAGAAATAAGCGACCACAAACCATTGAGGTTCCAGAACGTGTTCCAGAAGGCATCTCCGCCATAGATGTCTACCCCTGCAGGAAGTTGTTGAACTCTTTCACAGGCGTCTCTATATTTTCCGTTTACATCATTCCAGGTTTGTTTGGCAGAATAACTCCGGTATAAGTTGGTGTAGAATTTTGTTTTATCCTCCTCGGCTCCTCCTTCCACCGTAATTTTGCTCAACAGGTCATTCCAGGTAGTGCGGGCATGGTCCACGGCACTGGTAAAATTCCATCCGAAGGGGGCCAGTTCTGTTTCAAGGTTTAACCTCGCTTGTTGAACACTCACCAGTGAGATACCCGATTTTACCATAATCACCTCCTCTTTTTCCGTTTCATACGTGACATACACCCCGATATCATTTTTCCCGGCTATTTTTTCGAGGTTTTTCGTCTCTTTTCCTTCATTCCAGCCGTTCATGGCTTGAAAAGGTTTGCTGAATTGAAGTACGAAATGAAGGGTATACTCATTCCAGGAACTCCAGGGGCCGCTTATACACCGGGCGTAGCCTTCAATCTCCGTATCGCTGACCTTCGTAATGGTAGCATCATTCACCTTGAATCCATAGTCCCATTCGGTAGGGAAGAGTAGGTCCACCAATATTCTGGACTCTTTTTTCTTCGGGAAGGTGTATTTTTGAAATCCGCATCGGGTGGTGGCTGTCATTTCGGCTGTTACCTCGTGGTCGTACAGATGTACGGAGTAGTATCCCGGAAAGGCTTTTTCGGTTTCTTTCAGGATTCTGGAATGATAGCCGGCATTGGCCCCTTTATAGGGAGAATCCACAGACTTATCTTCCAAGACCAAATCCGCGGTAGTCGGCATCATCCGCAAGCCTCCCATGGTCCAGGCATGTAAATGACTAAAGCCGGAGATGCTGTTAATGGCATATTCATAGCCGCCCATCCAGACATTCCCTTGATTGTCGGGGCCTAACTGGATCATGCCGAAAGGCATGGTGGCATGGGGCCCCAGCATCCAGCGCGAATTGGAAGTTCCGATAAAGACATCTACATAATCAACCGGTTTGCGTGGGTTTTGTCCTAAGCTATTGTGATACGATGCAAAGGCTAAAATACATAAGAGCGTAAATTTGAATTTCATAAAAGTTTGTTTTTTAAAATGGATTCAAAGATTTGGTTTGGTATTCAATTGAATACCTGAAATACTAAAGAGAGGGTTTGATGATTTTGACCAATTGAAGGTAGTCGTTGTTTTTGGCACAAAGAATTCCCTCTCCCCCTTGGGCTAATTTTATCTTTTTTAGCGTTTTCACTTCTCCGCTGATCATTAGCCCGCTTTGATAGGGCATATGGGTTTTAAAGCCTCCGGCACCATTTCCGGTCAGCAAGCCTCCGAAGCTGGCATCGCTTCTGGGCGTTTCTACTTCCGAGCCGTACAGGTTCCCTCCGAATACAACATCCGGGTTGCCGTCTTGATTGATATCGTCTGCAAGCAGTGCATTGACGGAGGAAATCTGAGCCAGATTATCCAGCGGTTTAAGGGCAAAGCGTCCGTTCCCCAGGTTTTCGGCATAGCAGGTAGCAAAGCTTTTTACTTGGTAGCGCGTGGATTTTTGCAGGTGGTCGGTGGAGTAGATTTCTTCCAGATTGGCCTGGGCAAAAGCGCGATAGTTTTTGAATTTTGCTTTGATGGCCGGAACCTGTTGCGAGGAGCATTCCCTGCCGCGGACGGGGTATTGCTCTCCGTTTTGACTATAACTTAAGACCAGGTCCTGTCTTTTGTCATTGTCGTAGTCATAGGTATACAAGCTAAAAGGAGCGTTTTCCTTGGCCTGATATTTATAATTCAAGCCCAGGTTGCCTATTATCAGATCCCGGTCTCCGTCCTGGTCGAAATCTTCACTGAGCATACCAAACCACCAGCCTTCCGTGCCGGAGAAGCCGCAGGATTCGGAAGCATTGACAAACTTTCCATGGCGGTTTTTTAAACAAGTAATGCCCATCCATTCTCCGATCAGTAGCAGATCCAGGTGCTTGTCATTGTCCACATCAAGCCACTCGGCTTGTGTCACCATTCCGATGCTTTGCAGTTCCGGGGCGATTGCGTCCGTTGCGTTCACAAACTTTACCTGCCCGTCAGAGCTTTCATTTTTGAGGATATAGCTTTGGGGAGAAGCCGGGTAATTTCGGGGGACGATTCTTCCGCCTACAAACAAGTCTATGTCCCCGTCTTGGTCGTAATCGGCCGGAACCACGCAGGAGCCACTGGTGAACATTTCAGGCAGTCCGGTTTTTATTTTTTCGAAAACACCTTTACCCTTGTTGAGATATAGTTTGTCTTGATAATAAGCACTTCCGCTTTCAAACTCGTTTCCTCCGCATACTACGTAAAGGTCCAAGGCGCCATCCCCGTTTGCATCGAAAAAGACAGCGCTGACATCCTCCTGCTCCTGGTCCGCTTCCCAAACGTCAGGGTTTATTTCCGAGAAAGTGCCGTCTTCTTTTTGAAGAAACATTTTGCCGGAATGCCCTTTTGCCCCACCGATGTAAAAATCCTCCAAGCCATCCTTATTGACATCAGCTACTGCTAAGGCAGGGCCATATTGTGAGATTTTATGAGGCAGCAGAATTTGATAGCGATAATCATCAAAGAAGTTTTCTTCGTGCTTATGATGTAAGGATACTTGGGCCGTAATATCTTCAAAAAACACCTCCGTATGTTGTATAGCGGATTCCTTTGCCGGAGCAGCCTGGCGATAGTCAAAAGTGATGAGACGATTGGTTTTTACATTTTCTAAAATTTCCTCCTTCCCGTCCTGCCATCGGATTCTTACTTTTTCCAGCACGCTTTTCTTTCCGGTCCCGAAATGGACAATGGGCTCTACGGAAGACTGAAACCCCCGGGTCAAGGTCACTTCCTGAAACTGGATTTCGCCTTTATCTTCGACCCATAGTTTACAGCCGATCCCAAAGGCGTTTGACGCAGGGCCATTGATTTTGATTCGCAGGTAATGATTGGCCCCGGTGTCGCTGGTTTTATTTTCATAGATCAGGCTTTTGGCGTCCAGGTTGTTCACAACCAGGTCCAAATCACCGTCCCCGTCCAGATCCCCATAGGCCACTCCGTTGGAAAAACCTTTGTAGTTAATTCCCCATTGCTTGGAAACATCCGAGAAAGCCAGGTTTCCTTGATTTTGAAAGGCGTAGTTTTCAATTTTCTCAGAAGGCATTTTCAATGTGAGTTTTAAGGTTTCCGAGTCCTTGTAATTTTTTACCTCTTCGCTTCTGAAAAAATCACGGTTGTTGATATCCCTTCTGACCCCGTTGGTCACAAACATATCCTTATACCCGTCATTGTCAAAATCAGCAAATAACGCAGCCCAGCTCCAATCGGTAGAAGACACTCCTGCCATCCGGGCGATATCTCCGAAGCGCGGTAATCCGTTCCGGTCGTTACCCATGTTGAGTTGCAAGGTATTTGCCGAATATTGGTAGTGCATATTGTTTTTTAAGAGCCGGTCGAACCGCTCGGGGTTCATACTGTCCATATTTTCTTTGGACCTGCGGTTGTCTTCAGGAAGCATATCTACCTGGAAAAGGTCCAGAAGACCATCGTTATTGAAGTCAGCGGCATCACAGCCCATGCCGAAATAGGAAGTATGCTTGGTCAGTGTCAGGTTTTGGTCTGAAAAAGAGCCGTTCCGGTTGTTGATTAAGAAATAATCCGGGGTACTGAAATCATTGGACACGTAGATATCCGGCCAGCCGTCCTGGTTATAATCCCCAACCGAAACTCCCAGCGACAATCCGTATTTTTCCAAACCGGCCTCTTGGGTAACATCCGTAAATTGTTGGTTTCCTTCATTTCGATAGAGCCGGTCGCTTTTGTGGTAAGGGGTATGTTCCCGGAAGTTCAAGTACTCATTCTGGATTTGACCGGCAGAAGCCAACGGATAGTTGACCACGTACAAGTCCTGATCGCCATCCAAATCATAATCCAGAAAAACAGCCTGGGTGCTGTTGCCTGTGTCCGCCAGTCCGTAACTTTCTGCCGATTCCGTGAAGGTAGGTGTCTCTCCGGGCCTGGCATCATTGATGAAGAGCAGGTTTTTTGTACTCGCCCATTTGCCCGAAACACTGACATAGATATCCAACCAACCATCTTGGTTGGCATCTCCCAGGGTTACGCCCGTTACCCACCGGTCGTCAGCCGCTACCCGGGCCTTTTGGGTAATGTCTTCAAACTGTAAATTTCCTTTGTTTAAATACAGTTTGTTTTCCACCATATTCCCGGTAAAATAGATATCCGGCAGCCCATCATTATTCAAATCGCCAATGGCAACACCTCCCCCCATATAGATATACATGTAGTTGAAGTAATTGACCGAATCGTTTTCGGTGAGTGTGTTAGCAAAGTGAATTCCGGAGCGTTCGGGTGCCATTTCGTCAAAAATTTTTGAAGGTAGTTGTTCCCGCTCCGGATTACAGCTGATACAGCCAGTGATGATAAAAAGAAGTAGCATCGATTGGAAGTTACGAATCATAATGCATATTTTTTATGGTCAAAATATTGTTATCAAATTGATAATCAAGCAGTTGAATATATCCTGTTGGGTGTTTTGAAAAACTGGCACAGCGGGAGGGTTTATCCTATCGATTGGAGGTACTAAGTCAATCCTTATATTAATAGGATATGCTAGTACAGTCCATCACCAAGCCCTACACACTACCAAAGGGTTTCGCCCTTCCACCCACTTACTTTTTTGTTATTGCTACAAAAAAGTAGGCAAAAAAACGCTAGTCAGAAAGATGCTCCTCCCCGCCTTTCTGACGGCCAGCCCTGCTTCTAATTTGGCAAACTATATATGTTGAAGTAATCATCCCTTCTAAAAGTTGACAGCATTCAGCGGAATATTTGTCCAAATGTCCAGTAATATGAAACAAATACAGAAAGTAGCGCTGGTTTCATTAGTGAAAGTGTGAAATGGAGAATACGTGAGTAAATAAGGGTGTTTTTATCCTTCTCTCCCTCAATCCTTCTCTCTCCCCATTCTTCATCCTTTTTAACACTTTCCATTTCACACTATCATTCAAAATTATTCGTATCCTGGGTTTTGTTCTATACTATTGTTACTCCGTTTAATTTCTTCCCTGGGAATCGGAAAGCGGTAATAGTGGTCTCCGGGCCAGGGAGTTCTCGGGTCAGCAGCGGTTATTTCCCCATAGGTGAAATGCAGGGTTCCTAACAAGTCGCCTTCTTGGGCTCCTGTCCAGTCCATGGTCACTTTGGTAAGTCCCCGGACGGGATTGAGGTCTATCTTGCCCGGTGCCGCTTTCCACCGCATAAGGTCAAAGAAGCGGGCGTCTTCCAGGTGCAACTCTACAGCACGTTCATTTCTGTATTCCCGGAGTAGCTCAGCGCCCGTACTGGTAATATCAGGCATGTTCACAGAGGCCCTTTTTCGCACTTTGTTGATATATTCCCGTGCCAGGGCCTCATTCCCCAAGGCGATTTGGATTTCGGCATAATTCAAATAAAATTCGGCCAGCCTCATAAACACGACCATTTGATTGTAATCGTAGTCAAAGCTTGCCCGGGGACCGGAAAAATCTAACAGTTTTTTAAATGTATACCCGGTTTGCACTCGCCAGTGAAAAGGGGTCAAACCCTTGACCCAATAAGTTTTGGAATCTCTGCCAAAGTCAAAAAGATCCTGCCCGTTGTTGGGGTCTTTTTGGTTAGGGTTTTGATACGGAGGCTGATTGTCCGGATTAGGATTTGCATCTTCCCAATATTCATAAAGCCTTTTGGTGGTTTTGGACCCGTCATTAACCGTAAAAGGCCCTGCACCGGGATAAACAATCGCATTGTAGTAGCGGGGATCTCTGTTGACATTGGGGTTTTGCGGATCATAACCCGAGGCAGGGTTCACCGTGATCCCGTCTTCGAGATAGGGATATTCTCCGTTGGTCATTTGAAACATGTTCACAAAGGTCTGTGTAGCATTCAGCCTTTGCCGCGCATCAAAGCCACTGGGCCAAAAATCGTAATTATACCCCCAGTCCGGAATCCGGGTTTCCGAGGTAAAGGACTTGGCGAAGATCGTTTCATCGGATTTGATGGGTTGAAGAAATAAATCTTCGTAAGTTGGGTGTAAGGTAAATCCGGCATCAATCACCGCTTTGGTAGCCGCTTCGGCAGCTTCCCATTTTGTCTGTTCATTCGAAGGGTTGTTCAGCGGACTCGCCATATACAAAAGCATTCTGGCTTTGAGCCCCATGGCAGCCGCTTTGCTGATTTTACCGGGAGAAGGAGAGGTGCCGTCAAGTAATTCGATGGCTTTGTTGCATTCCTCCAGGACAAATTCAGCGACTTCGTCATACGTGTTCCGGCTCACGTCAAACGAGGCATCGTTTAAGGTGAAGCTCTTGGTAATCAGAGGCACTCCGCCAAAGTGACGGGACAGGTCAAAATACATCCAGGCCCTTAGAAAATGCATTTCACCTTTCATCGGGTCCAGCGCCTCCGGGTCGATATCGGATGATTCGGTATTTTCAAAGAAAATATTAACCCTTCTGATGTAATCGTACTGGTAATTCCAAATATCGGTGAGTGCCGTAATATTATCCGGATTTATATTTCCTTCTAAGTATTCCCTGATGCCTGAGGCTCTGTTGTGGGTTTCCGACTGGGCGATGGCCAGGTCTGTCAGGGCAATAAACCCACCGGTACCAGGGCTCCAATGAGGCCGCATGCCATTATAGGCATTGTAAACATAGCTTTGCAAAAAGGTAGCATCCTTAAAGACATCGTTTTCTGAAATAGCATTCAAGGGTTGTTTGTCCAAAAGGCCTTCACTACAGGAAGTAGCAAAATACCCCAAAGCCACAATGAGATAAGCTATGTTGGATAGCGCTTTTTTAAATATTGTATTTTTCATATTCGTTGACAGGTAAGATTTAGAAGGTTAGATTAAGCCCGAAGCTCAAGGTCTTCATGTTGGGGTATTGCGCCCCTTTTCCGCTATTGATAAACTCGGGATCACCTGCTCCGTACTTTTTCAGGTTATTGTAGAGCATAAATAAATTCTGGCTGGAGAAATACAGTCTCAAGCTTGAAAGTTTCACTTTGGAAAGCAAAGCTTTAGGGAGTGTGTAACCTAGCTCCATTGATTTTAACCGTATCCAAAAGGTGTCGTGGTACCAAAAATCATTGTTTGCCACTGCGGTACCTGTGGGGCGGATCCGGGGAAGTAAGGCAGTGGTATTTTCACTTGAATAACTATTGTTAGCCACATAAGTGAGGCCGTTACCATCCGCACTGGTGCTAAAGCCATTGTCTAATCTCCATTTGGCCCCTCCTTGTCCTTGAAAGAGTACGCTTAAGTCAAAGCCTTTATACGTTGCACCTAAATTTAATCCGAACTGAACCTTAGGGAAGGCGTTACTGTCAAACCTGTACCGGTCATTGCCATCAATCACTCCGTCTCCATTTAAATCTGCAAAAATCAACCCTCCCAACTTCGCATTGTTATAGTTTACATTGTTATCCAAATCGTCCTGTGTCCGGTAAATGCCGATCGCCTTATAGACCAGCGTTGACCCGAAGGGCATGCCCTCCAGTTTTTGATAGGGCTCTGCTTGAGGCACCTCGTCAAAGTAGATGATTTTGTTTTTATTGTAAGATACATTGCCTTGAGTGGTGAAGGTCAGCTCTCCAAAAATTTGCCGGTAAGAAGTCTGGAATTCAAATCCTTGGTTTTCCATTTCTCCGATGTTTTCATCCGGCAGCGCCAAGCCGGTGTAGCCGGGAATAGAGGCCTGTCTTCGTCCCAGGATATCCGAAGTTTTGATTTTGAAAATGTCCAGTTCAAAGTTCAATCTTCCATTCAGAATCCCGATTTCCAAACCCAGGTTGGAGGATTCCGATACTTCCCAGGTGATGTTGGGGTTGGGGGTAGTTAAGGCGGTAATACCGCGTACATCTCTTCCGTCAATCACATGCCCGCTGCTGTAGCCGAAAACTCCGATGTATTGGAATGGGTCTACCCGGTCATTTCCGGTTTTTCCCCAAGAGGCCCTCAATTTTAAATTGCTGAACAGATTGTCCGGGATAAACGATTCCTCCGAAATCACCCAGCCAGCGGAAACCCCGGGGAAAAAGCCAAAGCGCCCTTCTTTGGGGAAAATAGGTGAGCCATCGTACCGGAAGTTAAACCCAAGTAAATATTTGTTTTTAAAATCATAGTTTAAGCGTCCGAAGTAATTCCGCCTGGAAGATTCCGAAGCGCCCCCGTTATTGTTCCAGTTACTGCGATCGGTACTTCCGGCAAAAAGCTGATCGATCTGTGGCGAATCAAAGCCGAGGCGCTGGGTCCAGAAGTTATTGTCCTGGTAGTCCATCTGTTCATAAGCCACAAAAGCACTGATATTATGGAAGGTATTAATCGTGGTGGAATAGGCCAGTTTGGTATTCAGAGTAATCCTTCTGCTTTGAGAGAAAGTTTCCTTTAAGCCGATGTCTTCTACGGTCCGGGAGGTTTTTTTTACGATTTGTCCCTCCGCATTTTTTTCGTAATAGTCCCATACATAATCGAAAGATTTATCGTAGTGCATGGTTTTCACAATGGAGGCAAAGCCATCCAAAGACAAGCCCTTGATAGCCGGAATATCGTATTTGTACCGGAAGGTTCCGTTGACCACATTGGCGGTGTATTTCCGGTAACCGGGGCTATGTACCCTTGCGGCCGGGTTTAAGTGAGACCAGCCTTCGGAAGGGTAGCGGGTATCTCCATCGATAAAAGCTTCTCTCAGCGGGCTCATGACTACGGCAAAGTGCAGGTCTCCACCTGGTGCGGATTGAGGTGTTTGGGTGAATTTTTGCCTTAGCGAGAGGTCAATCCCCACCGTTAAGTCTTTGGTAACCGAGACGTCCAGATTACTCCGCACATTATATTGCCGGAGTTTCGTTTTGTCATCTCCGATCAGAATTCCTCCTTGAGAGGCAGTCCCTATCGAGGTAAAATATTTGATTTTTTCGCTACCACCCTGCATGGTCAAGGAGTGCCTGCTTTGCGCTACCGGGCCATCGATCAAGGCATCCCACCAGTCTTCCGATTTCAGTTCTCCGCTTTGATATTTGGTAACCAATTCTTCCGGAAAGTCGGGGTCAGTTCCGTCCAATGCCCGGCTGCTGTTCAGAATGTTCATGTACTCCAAGGCATCGGCCGTTTTTACCTTTGAGGTAGGAGACTGGTAAGCTTGTGAAAAGGAATAGGTAAAAGTCGGTTTGCCTACTTTACCGCGCTTGGTCGTGACCAAAATTACCCCACCGGCCGATTGAGCCCCATATATGGCCGCAGAGGCATCTTTCAAGACCGAGATGGACTCGATGTCGTTGGGGTCTAAGCGATTGAGGCCATCGGGATCCGCATTGGCTACCCCGTCAATCACGATCAGGGCGGAGTTGTTTCGATATGTATTGAATCCCCTGACCAGGATTTCCGCATCGTCAAAACCGGGAACGGAACTGCGTTGGTTGACATAAAGCCCTGCCAATCTACCGGCCAATGAGTTGGATAAGGACACGGTAGGTGCTTTTTTGATTTCGTCCCCTGAGGTTTGGACTACGGCATTGGTCACTTCGGATTTTTTCTGAGTCCCATAACCCACCACAACGACCTCTTCGAGTTGTTGGGTATCCGGTTCCATTTGTACATCCATGACTGAGGAGGAACTTATAGGGACTTCTTTCGATGAATAGCCGATAAAAGAAAAAATAAGCACGCCTTGTTCGCTTTTAAGTTTGAGTGCATAATTCCCGTCAAGGTCGGTAACGGTACCGTTAGATGTACCCTTCTCCAGGACACTGACCCCGGGTAACGCATTCCCGTTTTCATCTATCACTTTTCCCGAAATAGTCCTTTGCTCCTTTGGGCTTTGGGCTGCGGTAGCGAAGAGTATAGAAAATAAGAGGCATTGCAAAATCACTCCGAAAAGGACATACCTAGTCAGGGAGCAAATTTGTGGTAGTAATTTGCATTTCATAGATTTGTATAAGTTTTATTAGTAAATAATTGAACTAAGGCCCACTCATCTCGACCATGAGGGGGCCTGCAGCGGCCAATCTTTCCTAGAGAGATTGGCCGTGTGTTTAGGAACTATCAAAATTTTTCATTTTTTAAACTATTTGAAAGCTAGGTGGTTTTGGTAAATACTGCCAAATCCGGAAAACCTAAAATTATTGATTTCCGGAAATCCAAAAGGTCATAAGCTGGTTTGTCTTGAAATAGCTGATTGAGTTTTAATGGAAGTGATTAAACGCCCTGTTAATAGACGCTTGATCATGATGTGGAAATTTAAAGAGACCTTTTCACCTTTATCCTTTCTCAAGAAAGAATAATGAGTTGGTCTAATATACATTCACTTTTGTATGTTAGAGTTGTTTATGTTTCCTCTTTTGAAAGGTAACGTCTCCGGTCAGGAAACTCAATTCATTATTTTTTTTACGGAACGTAATTCTATCATTTTCCGAAAGTCACCCCCTCCTAAAAGAATTTTAAACATACTCATTAAGTAATTTATACAACTGTTATTTGTTAGCAGACTGAATCAATAAGTCATTTTAAATTATGTTAATCAATATGTATATATGTTTGAACATAATCAAAAGTATTTAATAAAATAATTAAATGCAATTTTTTTCGGAATTATTAAAAGTTTGTATTCTGTTGTTAGTGCATGTTTAAAACTCATCCATTTCAAGAGCAAAGGACCTATCCCGGAAAGGTTTTTACTAGGACCCCTACCTGGGTTTCGCATTTGGAAGATCAATGCGAATATCTTTCTGCACTTTAACCAAGAAGTCAGCTTGGGTAGGAGCATGGTTTCAAAGTTCCTTTGAGGGTAATTCAACCACCGTGAAAACACTCTATCGGACCGGGATTGGATGTCATTTGCATGGCGCTGATTCACCTGGCTATTCATTCAACACCTTCTTGAAGTATTTACTCACTTTCACTCAAGGAGTATATATTCTGACTCGATCAGAATATATACTCATTCACTTTCATAAGTGATCGGGTGGCTTGGAATTTATACCATCCAGTCAATCGTAGCATATTCCAAAACAAAGTGAATAGTATCTTTGGCTTGGTTATATCTTGTTGCTCAATGGGTTAAGTTTATTTAGAATTACCTGCAAATAAATGAAAGATTTTGATCCATACTTTGTTATGGTATTAAAAATAGCGTAAATCGTAAATAAGCAATAATTTTCTCAACATAGATGTGAAAGCTGAGGGGCTACTGCCTTTCAGCTTTTTTCTTGGGTAAATTATTCCAAAGTCGTATTATCAGAGCCTCTTTAAATTTTGTTCTTTGGGTCAAAAATGCCCATTTCAGGAACTTCAGTGTAGTATTTTGAATGACCGGTAAGGCTAATATTCTCCGGTATACCTGACCACCGAATGTCGGCCACCGAGTGTCGGACCACCGAGTGTCGGACCATACTATTTTGAGAGTCCTAAACTATTACCAAAGGAACAGCCACTCAAAGGAGTGCCTCCCATAGGGCAGTCCCGCAACGAATTTTAAACATATTCCTAATTATTTTTTATCCATTCACGAAAAAAATACAGCGCTTTAGGTGACTTTTTGATCTCATGGAGTCTTAGAGTTGAACATAAGAAAACCGTTCTTTCTTGAATTTATGGAATATTTTGTTATATTATAACAAGAGGGTAAAGTTTAATCTACAAATAAGCGAATCCCTAAAAGGCTTACACTATTCTCCTTACTAAATCTGTTAAATAATCCAGCCTACAACAAGGCATACACTTGGTTGTGCAACTCCACTCAAGTACTGAATTGCCCTTATCATCTTTTCACTTTCTAACTTCCAGAAGGGTAAAGGTGCGTCTTGTAGAAAAGCCACAGGGTAAACCTGTAGCGATTTAAAAACAAGTTGCAAAATCAAAGTGAAGAAAACCGGGTATTTACACAGAAAGTCAAACTATGAAAAATATTACGATTACATTCTTCCTGTTATTGGGCACATTTTCTTCTTGGGCACAACATCCGATTGTCCATTTTGATATGGATAAATCGAATTTTGAAGAAGGAGCGCCATTGCCGGCAGCGTCTAATTTCTTAATACACGGGATCATCGAAACCCAAATCGTGATGGTAGAAATTTTGGTATTGGACAAAGTGGGAAAAGAAAATCGTCCGCCACTCTACAGTAATTTATGGAAGCAGCCCTTATATGAGCAAAAGCGTGAGTTTTATATTCCGATCAGTTATAAACTGAAAGGGGGTGCAGAGTATGATTTTATAATCAACTATTACCGGAAGGCAACTTCCGAAGAGATGGATAATTTGCAACAAGAGCTGTACCATTCCCTGGATGTTTTTTTGGAACAGAACCTTGAGTTGCGCAAGAAAAAAATTAGCCTCTTGTCAAACGGACGCACTTTGGTGAAACAAATGAACCAAATTGTATGGCAAGGATTGAGCTATTATCGCAATGATAAAGAAGTCCGTTTCGAAGGCTTTTCCGATTTGGTAGTGGAGCAGATCAATATGCTTCAGAAAAAAGATTATAGTGAATTGATGGGGGAGAAAACATCTGCCACCGAAAAGCTAAACAGTGCAAATGAATTGATCAGGCAACTGCAAATACGGCTTCGGAGTGAAGTGGCGCATTTGTTTAATACAGAATTGGCAGTAATCAGTTTTAGTAAACATATTGATAACTATCCGGTAGAAAAAGTCAAAACCATTGTAACCCTTTACGGAGGGTACGGAGGAGTAATGTTAAAAGAAAAGTTCGATGAAGAGGATACCGATGCGGCATTTATGTTAGGCTTGTCATTGCCCCTGGGCAACCGGGCCTTTCACAGTAAGTTTTGGAGCAATACCTCTGTTTTATTTGGCTTCTTTTTGGAAGATTTTGAGGGAGAAAACGGGCTGGTGGTCAGCGGACCTATTATAGACAAACCGATTACATTAGGTTTGGGGTACCGGGTATTTGAATTTATGCGCTTATCGGCAGGTGCAGTGGTGTTGAACAATGAAGGCAGTAACAACGGACAGACACATTATAATACGGATGTGTACGTACGGCCTTTCGTAGGTTTTACTATGGATGTAAAACTCTGGGTGGGATTGGGTAAACGTTAATTTTAAACAAAGAAAGCGATGAAAAACTATCTCCTTTACATACTATTGTTGTTTGTGAGTAGCCCTGTATGGGGGCAACATTACCCGTCGAAAAGTAAATTCCGGCCTCCCCAAATCTATGCCTCTTCTCAAGCTTCGGAATATCGTCAGGAACTGTTATTCCCCATATTGAACGATACCTTGCCTTTGATCAAATTACATTACCGGAAGTTGGTAAAACAAAGTCCTGCATTGATGCAAATGCAGCCGGCAACCCAACAGCCAATGGAAAGAGCAACAGTAAAACAAATTCCGCCTGTAGAAACCAAGCCTCCTGTTGATAGTCTTTTTTTGTTTGAAGATTTTCATACTGACCGGAAAATAACCACCCTTCCCATGGTGGGTGTACAGCCTGAGGAAAAGCCTGCAGATTCTTCTGCTTCTAGTTTAAAAGCAAATACCAAGATTTTTTTGGACCTGGATCAGGATTCGTTGGCTTTACCTTACAACCCTCAAGTGCTGTTTCCGGTGACCCGTCAAGTAAGAACTCAAGCGTCCAAACCGGATGAATATATCCGGTTAAGCCCACCTGTAAACGAAATGAAAACGGAAGAGAATATAGAAGAACAAAAGGAACCGAGTGAATCCTATATCACTTTGAAGGAAGCCGAAGAAGATCTGGACAGAGAGTATTTATTAAGGAAAAATGAATTGCTGAAAAGGCAACTTGAATCAGGGCCCGAAAGCAGGTATTATCATGATAAACACTCCATTATTACACCGAGCTTAGGTTATGTACATGTTCAAGGGAAAAATAAAGAAGCGTCTCATCCTGAATCCGACAGTGTAATGATGGCACTACAAAAACAGATTGAAGAGCTCACCTCCCAGGTACAAGCTTTGCAAGCGATAGTCGATACTGGTATAGTTGAAGCGGATTCACTAACGGAAATTCCTGAAAAAGAGCTGTCAGAGCCGGAACCTCAAGAGGAACATTTACCTGTCTCTGTAGACGAACAACCGAGTACTGAGGCGTTTGCCAAAGCCTTTCCGGACACTATTCAACCTGTTTTCTTCCAGGAGAGTGTCTACTTCCAGGTGAACTCGAGCAGCCTTAACGAAGCTTCCAAAGCCAAACTATATACGTTAATTGAATATTTGAAAACATTTCCGGATAAACATTTAATTCTCAAAGGATATGCGGATAGTAGGGGAGACAAACAGTTGAATATGAGGTTGAGTCGTGAAAGAGCCCATTCCGTAAGGGATTATTTATATTCCCAAGGGATTGACTTGAAAAGGGTTTCGATTCAGTATTTTGGGGCGGATGAAAACGAGTCTGATTTTACGTTGGCCCGGAGAGTGGAAGTAGTCATTGACTAAGCCAAACGACTATCATTTTATTCGTTAGATTGACTGTGAAATCATGAAAAAGATAATCGTATACTTTATCATATTGTCCCTGTTATCCACTTCGTGGACATTGGCTCAGGATCAAGAGCAATTTGGGTTACGAGGGGGCTTTAATCTGAATTGGATGGACGTGAGTGGAGGCGATAATGCCGCCCTGCGCCCCGGGGCGCAGATAGGGATATTTTATAAGTTTTGGGAGTCGGGTATTTTTTCTGTTCAACCTGAGTTGAACTTGAAGTTTTTAGCTGCGAAGAACGACCGGAATTTATTCAGTGACCCGGATCAACGGCATTCTGTCAAAACGAACCTTACTTATTTGGAGATTCCAGTCATCGGAAAAATTACGATAGAAAGGCGTTTTAAATTATATTTTCTGCAATTCGGAATAGGAATGAATTTTTTGTTAAGCAGCCATGAGCATTTTGACGATTCCAAGGTAAAGGTGATCGATAATGTAAAGAACAATAATTTTAATTTTATTTTGGGAGGGGGGGTCCTAAAAGACCGTGTGATGATCGACTTGCGATATGAACGGGGATTAACCGATATCGGACTGCTGAATGAATCTGCTCATCTGAATGGGATAAGCATATCACTGGGGTATTATTTATTTTAAGCTCATCAAAGGCATGTCATCGGTTCATCTATGGCTTGCTCATTTTCAGGCTTTACCGATAGAAAGGCTTTCGTCAGGAAATATTGGAGTGAATAAGTTAACAATCCATTAATCTAAATCCGGAGAAAGATTCCCTTAGGATGGTCTACATTCGTGCCTGAATTCAACCGGACAGCAGATTAAGAAACCAAAACATCACTTAGAGATATGGGCAGGCTGGAACATCAAAACGATGAACAACTCTTCGGACAGTTAGCAAGTGGAAGTCAGGAAGCCTTGGACAAGCTATTTGAAAAATACTATTCCCCTCTCTGTAATTTTGCTTTGCAATTGGTAGAAAGTCCTGATTTGGCTGAAGAGGTGGTTTCCGATGTGTTTTTGACCATATGGTTGAAAAAATCAAGTATTGAACTTCAAGGAAAGCTCAAAGCGTATTTGTACAAAAGCGTGAAAAATCAGGCCCTTAATTATCTAAAAAGAAATAAAGATACCACTCCCCTTGAAGAAATAGAAAACGGCTATCTGTTAAATACCGACAATGCACCGGATACCCTCTTACATTATCAGGAGTTTCAAGACCAAGTAGAGACGGTTATTGGTCAAATGCCCAAGCAACGGCAGTTGATTTTCCGGCTCAACCGCTTGGATGGTTTGAAATACAATGAAATTGCCAAGGTTCTTTCACTTTCGGTGCATACCGTACAAAATCAAATGGTAGAAGCCGTTAAGTTTATCAACCGGCATGCAACAAAAATAAATTATTTGTATATAAGCTTATGGATAGCTAATGTTTTAGCCTGGATACTTCCATAGCTTCGCATTAGATATCAATCTTTTTTTGTGCTTCAAGCAAATAGATTTTTGAATTTGCTTCTACTAAAAACTGATCACCGCTTCCAGGTTGATGCCATTTATTTCCCCCTTCATATTTAGTTCCGTTCCATCCGGAGCCCTCATATTTCTGGCTGATGTATTCTACTTTGGCTATGATATTTTTAGTTAAGTACCAGCCTCCCCCGATATTCAAGCGGTTGATTTCTTGAATCGGTGCGTTTTCAATCTTTTCACCGGTCACGACATTGTATCTTCCCGCAAGGTATAATTGCTCCGCATTCCCAAAGCGATAGATGAGTTCTCCTGCATATTGGGAAAAAGCCCCTGAGCCTTCATCATCGCTATTGGAAGCAAGCTCGTAAATTCCGAAAAACTCAAGGCCGTTGAATTTGATAAAAGGGTTGATTTGAAAGGCTGTAAGTTTTTTAAACCGTGGGTTAAACCTGCCTTCAAAGTCGTTGCCATCATCATCCAATGTTAGCATTAAGTGGTAATAGCGGGATCCGGAACGGTCACCTCCATACAGCCAAGTACCAGTAGTGGTTCCTTTGTTGATGTACCACGAGCCCGTAAGGCGAAACCTTACTTTATCGGTAAACTGCTTATCAAAACCTACTTTACCAAAAATTGACGGTTTGTTGTCTGAATTATCATTCACCACCACATTTTGATTCAATTTGCCATTGGTAACACCAATCACTCCCAGAAAACCTTCTTTTTGTACCGTGATAGAGCCAAATACCTCTGTAGAGAAAGCATCCAGAATGTAATTGCCTATGAAAGGATTGAATATAGCTCTGGCATTATCGCTTCTCCTGAAGTGTGCATCCCCATAGTTGAATTCGTCCATACCGATTGTGATGGTGGTAAATTGCATGATGTTTTCTAAGAATCCCGGTTTTATAAATTCAAGTTTGTCGATTTGAATATGTCCGCCTTTTACCCAGGATTCTTCATGGTGTTTAGAAGAAAGGTAAGTACGAAGATGCATTCTTACTCCGTCATATAATTGCACATCTATATTGAGATTGGCAGTAGGAAGATTAAAATTGGAACCTAATTCAACCAAGCTATCCAACGCATTTTCTTGTTCCATTCCTTGAAACTGCATGGCAAAATCCCCTCCCACCCATACTTTTAAGCCTTTAAAAGTAGTGGTATCGTTTTTAGAGGTTTCAAATACATTGAGTCCGTCTTTATTATTAGGCCGGTAGTATTGCATAATTGCTTGCTGCGCATACACTCCCTCTGCTATTAACAGCATTAAAAAACCGAAAGAGATTAAAAGCCAAGGTTTAAGCGTTTTCATAACCTTTGTATTTTAAATAATTCAAATGAAACGACAATCGAGGTTGATCAATGTATTAGATGAATACGACCTTATAGGTATTAATGAGGAAGGAGTATTTGGAATTTTATTCAAGTAGGTTTAGGTGGTGCAACCAACATACAGGCTGTTTGAAAGTATATTGATGTTTTTCTTTAGAATTATAGGGAAAGTTCTTTTAATGGCTTATTTAGGATGATCCGTATGTGATGGTTCAATTGTATAAAAATGAATACTAAGGATTTTTGATTTAATTTGGTATCCATCCATTACAGTTCAAAACTAAACACTGGAGGCCTTTTGGGAGATGACCTCTCTTACTCGAAATAATGATTAAAGTCAATGCAGAGGGAAGTATTCAGAGGATAACCGATAGATAATGGTTATTTGGAAAGAGTAAAAAGGAGGTATTAGAAAAATGCAGCCCCTGGTATTGACTAAGGGCTGTGAAGTTTTATTCTAATGTAAACTCAAACTGATCGTAAGAAGCTGTGCGCCAAGCCAAATGTTGGGTGGAAGGAGAAATGGCAAACAAGGGAGAGAAGGTACGGACTTTGACGGTTTTCCCATCCGGTAAAAACTCCAAATAGCGCAACCAGCCATCCCCTCCGTTGCCATGCCAGCCACCGCCTAAAGCCTGGGCATTAAATACCATTTCCGTGACGGTCTCTCCATCGTTCTTCTGAGATTGTCTGAAAGCTATATGTTTTTGGGCATCGTCCGGGCTCCCGATGTGGCCTGCTACAATCATTTTAACATTTTTAGAGGGAGCAATTAACTTTTCCCAAATGGCCTTTCCATAGTTTCCATCTTCAATCGGGTAGTTTTCTTTTTCAATCCGTTCGTTTTTGGCGTTCATATAGGAGTGGGTCAATACGATAACCGAGTGTTCTTTGTATTTCTCTTGAGCAATAGTTTTGATTGCCCAGTTTAACACCTCATTTCGTGGGGCAAACTCCAGGTTTAAGAATAAAAACGGTTTTCCTGTTGGGCTTACCCATTCAAATATAGCATTGGCGATAGTGGGCATACCGTTAGCATTAAAGTAGTATTCCCGGAGCAATTGTTGGTTTAGAGGATTGCGGTCCACAGTGATGTATTGATCGTAAAAGCTATGCCGGGTTTCTACATTTTTATAGCCAAAATCGTGGTTACCAGCCGCCAGTACATAAGGAACATAATGATCCAGGCGGCTAACGGAGCGGTCGATGGCTCTCCATTGTTCCAGGCTACTTTCATTTCCGTTTTTTCCGGCTCCTCTTAGAATATTGTTTTGTTCAACCAAGTCACCCGTACACAACACCATTTTGATGTTTAACGGGTCAATATTTTCATGGACCCAACCGGTCATCAATTCAAATATACCTTGGTTCCGTTCAAATTTTACATACGTCTGGGGGTCAGGTAAAATGACCATTGTCCAGGAACCGGGATCGGATAAAGTAGGTGAAGAATAGGCGTTTTCTGACTGCTGTGCTTTTGCAAAAAAAGCATTCATCAAGCACCCACTTAACAGTAAGGTAAATAGGAGTCTTTTCATATTGAGGTACTGATTGTATGGTTTGGTGTAGGTAAGAAAACAGGTTAGTTTCCATCAAGTTGTCGTTAACAACTAAATAGGAAGTGTAAGCGAATATATTAAGTTCTTGGGGAAAACTTTCTTTTTGCCGATGCAAAATCAAATGCTGAGGGCAGGAAGTAACTTGAAATATTGCCATTCTTGAAAAAGAACAGGTACCTCAATTTTACCATACAAGTAGATAGAAAGGGCGGTATTGAGTGGAAAGTGGCTAAATTTCACCGTTTATGGTAAGTATTATTTTTTTTAAATAGTTTTTGTTTGCGGAATAAAAACACCTACCAGGTTTTCAAAACCTGGTAGGTGCAAGGCACTATGCGTAATCTGTATGTTAGTTACCAAAAAGTCTGTAACCTACGGAAAGTTGAAGAACCCCGTTTTTGATGGCATCCCCTTCGTTCTCCTCAGCAATGTCAGACAAACCTAAGTTATAACGAAGGGAAGCGTTTAAACCTGCGGGTAAATTCACACCGGCTCCGAACACTACACCAAAGTCAGTGCTTTTCATATATTCCTTCATATCCATTGAAGACTCATAAGACTCTTTTCCATCCGGGCCTTCTTCTGTCGCTTCGCTTTTTAACTCAGCACTTAATAAAAAGCCGGCTTGAGGACCTACATAGAGGTTAAACATTTCATTTACATGGAATGTTACCAATACCGGAATGTTTAGGTAATTTACATTCGCTTTGATATCGTACTCATAAGAATAACCACTGTCTTCTTCTGAATCGGATGCCTTTGAACCTTGGGTGGAAAAAAGAACTTCCGGTTGGATACTGATCTTCTCGGCAAGTTTAGCATTCAAATAAGCACCAAAGTGATAACCAATTTTCGATTTCATATCAATATCTTCCTCCATATCCAGGTTGGAAATATTGGACAAATTTAACCCGGCTTTTAAACCTCCTGAAAGTTGTGCTTGTGCATAAGCCATAGAACACAAAGCAAATGCAATAGATAAAATAATCTTTCTCATTAAAAAAATTGGGTTTTATGAGTTTAAAAAAATGATCGGGGCAAATCTATACCGGGTATGGAGATCGTAGAGAAGTAAACCAAGCCTGAACAAGTACATGTATTTTTTAACCTTGAATTGGCAAAAACCATAAAAATGGAAAATTGAAGACTGTTTGGCAGGTTTTACCACGAATTACTTATCTGATTAAAAATCAAATTACAGCAAATACACTTTTTGGATAGGAAATGATATGAAACACCTTAAAATAGGTATTTGTTATTTTTTGCTATAATTTAACAATGTATAGACGTGAAATAATCAAGATTTCCCTGTCTGATTTATAAGAGATATGGATAGATTGCTATATAACAATGTATACGCATGAAAAAGATACATGCTTCGAAAGCTCAAGTAAGAGTCGTTTGTTTTTTGTAACATTGTATGTTTATGTATTTATACAATGTTTTTGAGAAGTATTTGTGATATTTTAAGAGTGGGATAATGCCATCGATAGTCCAAAGAGAGTAAAAGAAATACCTAAGAAAAAGTAGGAGGGGAGGAAGGAAAGTGGCATACAACAGTCATAATATTGATTGAAGAAACATAAAAGAACCTGGGGAAGAAAGCCCATCCAAGTGTGTATTTGGGATGGGCTTTGTATGGCTTAAGGGTTGGTGGACCAAATACCTGCTTCTTTCACAAAGACTCTTCGGTTTAATTTCAATTGAGCGATCACCAATTCGGCAAAATCTTCCGGTTGCATTACCTTTTCCGGGTTGCCATCGGTTAAGTTTAGATCGATGGCCAAGTCCGTAGCAATGGTACTTGGAGTCAAGGTGGTCACCCGGATGTTATGTTTTCGAACCTCTTGCATCAAAGATTCGGACATGCCGATCAATCCGAATTTGGAAGCACTGTAAGCACTGGTTACGGCAGCTCCTCTTTGCCCGGCAGTTGACGAAACATTGAGGATGTCTCCGGTTTGGCGTTCAATCATAGAGGGCAATACCGCACGGGTTACATAGTAGGCCCCCATAAGGTTGACTTGAATAATGCGTTCCCACTGGGCAGGCTCTAGTTCCAGAAACGTTCCGAAAGCGCCAATTCCCGCATTGTTAATCAAAATATCAATGGCGCCCAGCTCCTCAGTTACTTTGGCCACCGCAGTATTGACGGCTTCCCTATCACTTACATCTGCAGTGACAATGGATGTTTTTACCCCCAAAGCCTCTGCTTCGCTGGCCACTAGTTTCAAATCATTTTCCGTTCTTGCCAATAATCCGAGGTTCACCCCTTCTTCTGCCAAGGCAAGTACCATGGCCCTTCCGATTCCTTTACCCGCACCGGTCACCAGTGCATTTTTTCCTTTGATTGATTCCATCTGTAAATACGTTTTAAAATAGTGTCTATAAGTTAAAATCGGTAAACCAGATTATTGTAAGGTTTAGGTCTTACAATGATCTGGTGATTTACCGGCTTCCTTTCAAATTATTTTTTCATACGTTGATTTGTACCTGTCAAAATTGCACTAACTTTGAATAATTACCTGGAAAATTGCAGGATAAAGTTGTATTTTTCATTATTGTTGAACTTTTATGATCCAATCTGTAAAGAGAGCCTTTGAAATACTGGAGTGTATCAACCAAAATGGTAATTTGGTACGCTTGAATGACATAGCCACTTCTTTAAATCTGAAGAAAACTACCGTACATAATCTTTTGGATACATTAAAGCAACTTGGGTATGTAGAGCAGGATGCGCTGAGTCCCCGGTATAGGATTACCACAAAGTTTCAGTGTTTGTATTTCCCGGCGATTTCAGTACATAAATTAAGAAGCGATATGAAACCTGTCTTGCAAGAGTTGACCAATCAAACCCGGGAGACATCTTATCTGGCGATGCAGATGGGATCCTATTTTCGCTATGAGTTAAAGTGCGAGCCTGAGCGTTCGGTCCGTATTTCTTTAGAAATGGGCAAGGAGTTTGAAATGATGAAAACTGCCATCGGTAAAATTTTTATGGCCCATTCCGAACATTTACCAGCTTATTTTTTGGGAAAGTTGCCAGAGGCAGAAGCTGAGAAGTTGAAAGAGGAAATAGCTTTGGTCCGGCAACAAGGCTTTGCCTATGATTTTGAAGAGTATGAACCGGACCTTAATTGTACGGCCATTCCTTTATTTCAAAATCACCGGGTCATTGCAGTGTTGGGGGTTTCAGGGCCTGCTTATCGTTTTAAAAACAAAGAAATGAAAGCCGCGGTGCAAAAGTTGCAACACTTGGCAAAAAAACGCAAGTTGGATCAATAAGTAATTCCTTGATAATTAATTAAAGACCTGGCAGGTTTTCAAAACCTGCCAGGTCTGGCTACCTATAGGTAAGATTGCCGATTTTTTACAATACGGGAAAAAACCTTTTTTCTTCTTTTGCAGAGTCATTAATGTTTAAACCTTAAAATCAATCAGCCAATGAATTCTGAATTGACGATTCCTGCATTTTTACATGAAGTACATGGAAAAAAGGCCTCCGTGATGGACTTGGTGCTGACTTATTTTACCGCATTCGCATTGGCTGTGGTCAGTTATCTATTGATGGATAACCTTGAGCTTAAAAGCTGGGAAACAGGAATTTTATTACTTTTGGCAATGGACATAGGTGGTGGGGTCGTGGCAAATTTTTCTCGAGGGACCAGTACGTATTATGCCGAAAGCCCTAAGGCCCGGCGGACGTTTGTTGCCATGCACTTGTCGCAACCGGCTTTACTTGCCTGGGTCTTTCCCGGTAGCTTGGTAACCATTATGTCTATTTGTGCTTATACCCTCATAACCACTTCCTTTGTTAACATGATCCGTTTACAAGAAAAACAACGGGTATTTGCTTCTTTTTTCTTGAGTTTAGGGTTGATGTTATTTTTTCTATTACCAACTGTACAGCCCATCATCTATTTGATTTTGATTTTGTATATGGTAAAATTGGTAATGGCATTTGCCGTACAATGGAAATAATGATATAGAAGTGAATTAACCTTTTTCTTTTTGCTGAAAAATGTTTCAAAAAGGCCTCCTCTGTGTTACCTTTTTCAACAATAGCTTTGGCTATTCTCTTCAAGAAGTGCCTTGATGAGCCGATTTTGATTCCATTTTCGGTCAAAAACTATACGTTTAAACCACTTCATTATCAGAGGATAAGCTTATATCTTTTAGAAAGCCTATCCGAAGTGTAGACTTGTCTTTTCGGGTAAAACCTTGCTATTTCGCAAACACTCATTCACCAAACTTATGGTAAAAAAACACGGATTTAAAACTAGCAAGAGGTCTTTTGGGAAATATCCTGAAAAGACCTCTTTGGATTTTGTGCTAATCATCTATTGTTGTCTCACTCATTTAAAATTCGGCAGCAACATGATAGTCAAGCCTTAATACGGCTTGTTGGGAGAATTTTTGTTTGTATAAGTTGATAATTTGAGTGATGATGGAAATATATTGTTCCGTTCCTTGATGAATAAAAACCAATACCTTCGAATCTTCTTTGATAATTTCCCCGCTTTCGGTATCCTTCCATCTTCCTTGTGCTTCCAGTACGGTAATGCCCTCTCTCAACAAAGGCATGACCGTCAGGTTGACAAAGTTTTCCCAGTCTTTTGACGTTACGTTGCCCCCGTTAGGAATGGATTGACCAAAATACAATTCTGTTTTGATATATGCCTGTTCGGTTCCTTTGAGTCTTTTAGAGGTTGCACATGCAGAAGTGAACAGTACAAAAGAGAGCAACAGGAAGGGGTACTTTCCGGGACTGGGACTCGAAGGTAAAAAAATAGACATGAGTTTTTTTATCAGTTAAAAAAGTTTATAAATAAGTTAAGGAAAATAGCAACACAGCGCAACAGGAAAAGGCCAATAAATGCATTGATAACATTGTATTTTCAATTTTCGGAGAAGGAATATTCCTTTTACAGGATCGCTAAACAAAGGGTGATATGCATACGCGATTTAAGGGAATTTCAAAAAAAGGCCGGATGTTTTGTGAAAAAATGCCCTGGGATTGTGTAAATTGGTCGACCTTTTACAAAAATGAGTTTTTATACTATCAAATTCTGAGAAATTAAATGAAAATGAAACATCTATCTGCTATTGCTATGTTATTAGGGATATTTGTTGGTTTGTTCTCCTCGTGTGAACCTCCCCAACGACATGTGGAAAGACCTCGTGACACTTGGGTATTGCGCTCGGTGTTAGACCAAAATCCCCGTATGATGTCCATCGCATTACACGACAATTTGTGGTTAGCTTACAGTACCCAGTTTGGAGGGTTATATAAAGTATGGGATGGAAGTGTTAATTTTGAAGGAGCTGTGTATACTACAGCACATGGCCCGCAACCTACCAGTAGTGGTGCCCCTTTTCTGATACAAACAGTAGAAAACCCATGGCGGCTGATTGTTGGGGATGAAACCATTACTCCGGAGGTACAATACCGGGGACATACGATTCAAAACAATCAAGTGATTCTGAACTATGAACTGGCGTACAAGGGACAAAAAATAGAAGTCCGGGAAACACCGGAATATTTACCTATTGGGGCGGTTAAAACCGGCCTGGAACGAAAATTTATGACCGCTAATGTGCCGGAAGGGGTAGAAGTGGCTCTTAAAGTGAAACTGACTTCTGTCCAAACAGAAGGTGACTACAGCACAGACGGACAATTGGCATTTAACGAGTCAAATAAGGTAGAAGTGGAAGGTATACCTTTTTTGGAGATGTCCGGTTTGTTAAAATTAAACAAAAACGGAGAAACTACCTACACTGCCCGTTTTACCAAACGACCGATAAAAGCGCAATTGCCGGAGACCGCCAATGCCAAAAAAGAAGTGGAAACCTTGTTCGCCCAAAGCGACTGTAATACTTGCCATAACGAAAAAGTAAAAACAGTAGGTCCTTCATATATTGACATTGCCAAAAAATACCCCAACTCCGAAGATAAACTCCAAGAGTTAATTGAAAAAGTATTGGAAGGGGGATCGGGCAATTGGGGGCAAGTACCGATGACTCCCCACCCGGATTTGGCCAAGGAAGATGCCGCAAAAATGGTGAGCTATATTTTGTCATTGGATGCGGATGAAGAGCAAGAGGCGGCTGTGAACAATTTGATGCCGGCACCGGATTTTAAACTTTCCTTCCAAAAAATGGATAAAAAATCCATGACGGAAGCGGGAGAGCAACCGGGAATCGCCATCAATGCCTATGTGTTTCCTTCGATTGCCGGGTTTATGGAAATTCCGGAGGACATGAAGCCCGTTGTGTCCGGTACGGCCAATGCCTTGCATGCGGAAGATAGTGACTTCGGGGAGCTTTCAGTCAATTTTTATATGGAAGCTACAGGGTTTTTGAATTTGGAAGAAGATCGTAAAGTAGTGCTGCGCCTGGTGAGTGATGACGGATCCCGCATGTTTATCAATGGAAATAAAATTATTCACAACGGTGGGTTTCACGCTTTGGCTCCGAAAGAAGCCGAAATCACCCTGAAAAAAGGAAGGCATCCTTTCAAAGTCGAGTATTATCAAGGAGGAGGGGGAAAAGCGGTTTCACTACAGTGGAAGCCCTATGGAGAAGATGAATTCAGTGTAGTGCCTCCGGAACTCTTTACGTATAATCTGGAGGATATCAAAGAGACCAAGGCATTGCCGGATCCGAATGTATTGGCCGGAGATACAAAACCACTCTTAGCCGTACATCCCAGCTTTGACTTGGCACAGGCTCGTCCGGAAAGTTTCCAACCCAAAGTAGGGGGAATGGACTTCTTGCCGGACGGTCGTTTGGTCGTGAGTACTTGGGATTCCCTAGGAGCGATTTACGTATTGGAAGGGGTACAAGCTGACAACCCCGAAGCCATCAAAGTGACACAAGTGGCCGCCGGTTTTGCCGAGCCTTTAGGAGTGAAAGTAGTGGAGGGTGATATTTATATATTGCAAAAACAAGAGTTGACCCGTTTAAGAGATTTGAACGGAGACGGCATCATGGACGAATACTATACGGTAAGCAATGATTGGAAAGTTTCTGCAAACTTCCATGAATTTGCGTTTGGTCTGGAATACAAAGACGGATATTTCTATGCGACCTTGGCCACGGCTATTCAACCGGGAGGTGCCAGCACAAATCCTCAAATTCCGGACAGAGGAAAAGTAGTAAAAATTTCCATAGAAGACGGAAGTACGGAGTTTATTGCGCAAGGTTTGCGTACTCCGAATGGTATTGGTGTAGGAGTAGACGGAGAAATGTTTATAGCGGATAATCAAGGTGATTGGCTTCCTGCCAGTAAAATTGTTCATGTCCAAAAAGGTGCCTGGTACGGCTCCCGCTCCGTGGATTTTGAAGGCACCGAAGGGTTGGAAGAAACCCGGCCGGTTGTCTGGTTGCCTCAAGACGAAATCGGAAATTCACCCAGTGAACCGATATACTTGAATGTGGGCCCTTATCAAAATCAAATGCTTCATGGGGAAGTCACACACGGCGGTTTAAAAAGAGTCTTTACCGAAAAGATCAATGGCCAATACCAAGGGGTCGTTTTTCGCTTTACCCAAGGTATCGAGGCCGGGGTCAACCGGGTCGTTTGGGGACCGGATGATGCCTTGTACATCGGAGGTATTGGAAACCCGGGTAACTGGGGCCACTTTGGTGGCAAACGCTATGGCTTGCAACGTATGAAATTTAACGGCAAAAGTACTTTTGAAATGTTGGCGGTACGGGCTCAGGCAGACGGGGTAGAGATTGAGTTTACCGAACCTTTAAAAGAAGGAGTTGGAGAGCAAGCTTCGGATTATGCTGTCAACCAGTGGTATTACCTGCCAACGGAGAATTATGGAGGGCCTAAATTGGATGAAAAAGTATTGAATATTTCGGACATCCAAGTTTCCGAAGACCGTAAAAAAGTGAAATTGCAGTTGCAAGGAATGGAAAGCGGGCATGTAGTGTATATCCGTTTGAACAAAGCAACAGTGAAAAGTGCCAAGGATCAAACTTTATGGACTACAGAAGCCTGGTATACCATGAACCGGATCCCGCAAGGAGAGGAAGTAGCCCGACAATGATACATTCATTTTAATCTTTATGAGACCCGGATAAGCCCAAAAAGCTATCCGGTTTTTTTTATACCCTCTTTTCTAAGTCCGGAATGGTCAAAAGGTTTCATAAAAAATGTGGTACTCTTCCTTGTCCGAAAATCTACCCGGATGTTGATTGGTATTACCTTCATTCATACCGAAGTGAATTAAGCTTTTTCTTTTTCCTGAAAAATGTTTTAAAAACACCTCCTCCGTGTTACTTTTTTCAACAATAGCTTTGGCTATTCTCTTCAAAAAGTGCCTTGATGAGCCGGTTTTGATTCCGTATTCGGTCAAAAACTATACGTGTAAACCACTTCACCTTTTGCAAAATAACAGATCAAAAATAACTCTGAAAAACGAAGGGGTTAACAAAGTACTACCTTTCAGCCATTGCGAACATTGACGAAAACTATTACTTGCTAATTTGTTTCCGGTCAGTGCAAATCCGTATTTACTGTGATACGGTCAAATTTTTCTTGAAAAGAGGCTTTTTGTTTTGTTGTTGATTATCAGTTAATTATGATTAAATCTGTCTTCTTTCCAATTTTCCTTGATTTTAAAATATCATGGTTTTCTGTGATTTTATTTAAGCCGATTTTACCAAAATTTGAAAACGCTTAATTAAATACTTCTACTGAACATAAGCAGCTTATGTCAATAAAGTAGAACCAATGAAAATTCGGGGCAACTCAACGTGAGGGATCCCAGACTGACAAGGTAAACCTTATGGGTTTAATTGTTCGTTTGCGGTATGCCGTTATATGTCTTGTGGAAAAGAATTTCATTCATTGAAATAGCTTTTTTAACCCCAGAATAAACATCAAAACCATCACTTTCTTGGCACTACTAACTGCCATTCATTTACTCATAATTTTAACAATATGCGTATAAAACATTTTCTACTTTTATTACTCATCACCGGGTTGACGTCCGGAGGGATATATGCCCAAGAGAGAGTGATCTCGGGGGTTATTCTGGATGAAATGGATCAAGGTCCTCTGGTCGGTGCCAATATTGTATTGAAAGGCACCACCATTGGTACCATTACCGATGCCGAAGGAAAATACTCACTAAAGGTCCCCGGAAATATTGCTTCGGAGGTATTGGTGGTATCTTATATCGGGTACAAAAAGAAAGAAGTGCCTATTGACAACCGTACTCAGATCAACGTTTCTCTTTCTATGGACGTACAAGAGTTGGGCGAAGTAGTGGTGACTTCTTTTGGGATTGAGCAAGAGAAAAAATCCATTAACTATGCCGTACAGGAGCTGGAGTCAAAAGAATTGGTGGAAGGGCGGCAGGAAAACCTGGTGAATGCCCTTCAGGGTAAAATAGCCGGGGTGCAGATTACCAGTGCCAGTGGAGCTCCCGGTGCTTCTTCGGAAATTCTAATCCGGGGAGCGACTTCCCTTTCGGGAAATAACCAACCTTTGTTTGTGGTAGACGGAATTCCCATTGATAACTCAGCCGTAGAAGGAGGAGGGAACCGGGCCATGGACATTAACCCGAACGATATCGAGTCACTGACCGTGTTGAAAGGTCCTGCTGCAGCGGCCCTGTATGGTTTGGATGCGGCCAACGGAGCCATCATCATTACCACCAAAAAAGGTGCTGCCGGAAGGGTGAAAGTGGATGTGTCTTCCAGCCTTTCTATCGACAAAGCTATGCGTTTTCCGGAACAGCAAGGAATGTACTCGCGTGGGACACAAGGTTTATCCGATTTGGAAAGCCGGTATTCTTGGGGACCGATGTTCCGCAGAGACGAAAAAGTATATGATAACCTGGGGGACTTCTTCCGCACGGGAGTCAGTCATAAAGAAGATATTTCTATTTCCGGAGGATCGGAAAAAGCAACGTTTTACCTCTCTGCATCTAATTTTGATCAGAAAGGGATTATTCCCGAAACAGATTATAACAGGACTTCTATATTGCTAAAAGGTTCTGCACAGCTTTCTGAAAAACTACAGGTAGGCGCTTCGGCTAACTATATCATGACCAAAAACAAACGAGGGCTTTCCGGAGACTCGGGAGGTTGGTTGTTGAACTTAATGTCTTGGCCGAGAGATGATAACATGAGCGTGTATGAAAACCCGGATGGAACCAAGCGCTGGTTGATACCCAGTTTGGGAACCAACCAATCGGACAACCCTCTGTGGACCGCCCATAACAATCCGGTAGACGACAATGTAGACAGGATATTGGCCAATGCTTTTATCAGTTACGATCCGTTTGATTGGATGAACATTACCTACCGGATAGGCCGGGACCGTTATTCTCAGTATTACAGTCGATTGGTTTCGCCAAATACCGGGGGAACACCGGATGGAGCCATGCGTGAGTTGGAAAGACAGCGTCAAATAACCACTTCCACATTTAACATCAGTATGGACAAAAAAATCGGAGAGAATTTCCGGGTGTCTTTGTTGATGGGAAATAACGTACAGGAAGACAAAGGGCGAAGCCTGACAACTTCGGGTTCGGGATTTATCAACCCCAGTTTGTTTAGCATCAATAACATGGAAACCGTTCGGGCCGAGCAGTATAAAAGTCTTCGCAGGGTAGTAGGGGTATACGGAGATTTGAAAATCGATTACAAAGGGATGGCCTATATCAACTTTACCGGAAGAAATGACTGGTCTTCTACTTTGCCCAAAAACAATAATTCGTTCTTCTATCCATCGGTAAGTGCCGGGGTGATATTCAGTGAGTTTATCGGTGGGGATAAGTATTTCTTCTCTTTCGGAAAACTCCGGGCAAGTTATGCCGAAGTGGGGGCCGATACCGGACCGTATAAGTTATCACCGGTGTTGGATCGAAGCTATCGGAAAGGCGGTAAGTTTAAAAACTATCACACCGCAGGGAACCCTAATCTGAAACCCGAAACCACCATCTCCAAGGAAATCGGAGCGGAATTGAAATTCTTCCACGGCCGGTTAGGCGTTGATTTCTCTTTGTACGATACGGAAAGTCGCGACATGATTATCACGACCCGGATTACCCCTGCCTCCGGGTATATTATCCAAACCTTTAATTCCGGTACTATTGTGAACAAGGGGGTAGAATTAATGCTAACCGGACAACCGCTGAAAGGAGACTTTAACTGGACCATTGATGCGAACATTTCCCGGAACACATCGGAATTGAAAGAGTTGCCTTCGTTTGTTTCGGAATTCCCGCAAACGTATGCACAGTTGACCGGTACCGGTAGAGGAAGTTCTTTGATTGGCGAGCCCGTTTTGGGTGTGGTAGGGGCTGCCTACAAACGTACCGAAGAGGGGCGTATGGTGATCGGAGAGGACGGATATCCGGTGATCGACGATGAAAAACAGTTTATTGCCGATCGTACACCGGATTGGATTATCGGTTTGACCAACACGGTAGAATATAAAAACTTCACGCTTTCCATGCTTTGGGATTTCCGGATCGGGGGAGATGTATGGAATGTGACTAAAAACCGCTTGGTTTCTTACGGTTTGAGTAAAGAAACCGAACGGAGAAATACCGGGATTGTCTTTGATGGAGTCGTAGAAGTAGAAGAAGGCGTTTACGAAGAAAATACTAAAGAAGTGGTGTTGACCGAGAGTTTCTACCGCTATAATTATGGCGCAGTAGATGAAAACTTTATTGAAGATGGATCTTGGGCCCGTTTGCGCTTTTTGTCGTTGGGGTACCGCTTGCCACAAAATTTGGTAAGTCGTTGGGGGATGTCTGATTTTAGCATCAATATTACCGGGCGCAACTTATTATTGTTCACACCCTATTCGGGCAGTGACCCTGAAACCAGTTCGGTTGGAGCTTCTATCGGAGGTTCGGGAACGGCCGGATTGGACTACGGTAACGTACCTTCTACCCGTGGACTGACCATTGGCTTTAAAGCTTCTTTTTAAAGGCTTCACTAAGTCGGACTTTAAGAGAAGAGGGTATTGATAAACCCTGGAATCCAATCATCTAAATTGAAGTAATTATGAAAAAACATATATTTTTAGCGCTCTTACTTTGCCTGGGTTTAGGCGCTTGTGAAGAGTACCTGGATGTGAATGAGGACCCGAACAGGAATGCCACCACTACTCCTGATAACCTTCTTCCCGCCATACTGGCCAATTTGAATTACAATTTGTACGAGGCTTCGGACCTCACTTCCTATATTGTGCAATACCTGACCACCAGCTCGGGAGCCACTACCCGGGATCGTTGGACGTTCCACAAACAATTGCGGTTTGGCTTGTGGAGAAGGCATTATTTTGATGTGGGAAGTAACGTTCATCACCTGATTGAAAGTGCTAACCATGAAGAGGCGAATAACTACCTGGGAGTTGCCAAAGTGGTAGGCGTATTGTCTACCGGAATGACCACGGACTTTTTTGGCGATATGCCGTATACGGAAGCTTTTACGGGTAACGTAAGTCCTGCTTATGATCCGCAAGAGGTTATTTATCAGGGTATTTTAAAAGAGTTGGACGAAGCGGTAGCGCATTTGGAACAATCCGGCCCGAATGATTTCCCGATGACTGAAGAAGCGGATTTCGTGTACTCCGGAGACGTAAACAAATGGAAGAATTTTGCCTATGCCCTGAAAGCCCGCTATCTTTTGCACTTATCCAAAAGAGAAAATCACTATGCCGAAATTCTGGAATTGACGGATAAAGCGCTGAGAGGTACTGCCGATTGGGTGGACCCTGAATTAGTATATGAAGAAAATACTACGGACAATTGGTTGAAAAATCCTTTCGGTCCGTCCCGTGCCCGGCCTTCTTGGGCGGAAACGGCTAATTACTTGCATCTAAGTGTACCGACTGAGTTTTTTATCAATGCGATGATTCACAATGGGTATATCGATCCCCGCTTGCCTTTGATTATGACCCCTTCGGAAGATGGAAAGTACCGTTACGGCATTCCGACCAACGGAATTGCTCCTTTGAAGTTGGAAGATTTTCCAAGCTTGTACGATGGGTATTATACCAAAGACCATTCGCCCATTCCTTATATGTTGGAATCGGAAGTATGGTTTATCGAAGCGGAAGCGGCTTTTCAATCCGGCAAAACCGACCGGGCTTTTCAGGCTTATGAAAACGGTATCCGGGTACATATGAAGAAATTAGGGGTGGATGAAGCGGCAATTGGCGAATATCTGCAACAGGACTTCATTGCGGTGGATGCCAACGAATTGACCTTAAGCCATATCATGATGCAGAAATACATTGCAGGGTATCTGAGTCCGGAAACTTGGGTGGATTTGCGAAGACATGATTACAGCGAAGAAGTATATCCGGGTTTGGAGCTTCCTGAATTTATTGACGATGACCTGGAAGGTAAGTGGATCAGACGCTTTCCGTACGATCCTCAAACGGAGTACATTTACAACCTTCCCGAAATCGAACGCTTGGGCGCTCAAGCTCCCAACTTTACTACAACCCGGGTTTGGTGGGATAAGTAAATGCTGCCTTCTCACCAGATGACTTACCCTGAACTTTTTCTTACATCATTTCCTAGCCGGAATAGAAAAAGACGGAAGGGTGAGTCCCCGGTTTTTGATCTATAGGTTTTAATTTGAAAATATTCTGATATACAATGAAAAAATTATTTTATCTCTGTCTTCTCTTAAGTACTCCCTGGCTTAGCTCCTGTGAGGAAAAAGATGTGTTGGAGGACTTGGGTGCGCCCAATGGGCATATCTACCCCAATGTGTATTTTACTCCGATCAACTCCAGTTATACCGTAGGGAAATCAGTTGACTTTGAATTACAATATTGGTCTGTAGGAGATGCCATTGAGAAAGTGGATTTGTATACCTGGTCGGCTTGGGATGTGACTACCAAAGTGACCGTAGCGGGAGAGGAAGAGCCCCAGTCAGCCACATATGAGGAGCAAGAAGAGCAAGAAGAGCAAATGCTTTTTGAGTCCGCTCCACATCAGGATACAGACTATGTGACCGTAATCAATGCATATCGCAAGAATTATACTTTTCAGGTAGAAGAAGGTTATTTCAGAGCTGCACGGACAGATGTGGAATGGGCGGAATTGTCGGAAGAAGCCCGGGCATATTTTAGCGAAAGCTTGGGTGCGGAGGCAATTGAAAACAACTTGATCAGTATAGAGCAAGAGTATGTGAGCCGCTTATCGTTAACCGTGGAAGTTGTCAATAAGGATAGGCAATCCAAGTCCTATACCCGCTCTTTTGAGGTACTTGGTAATTAGCAAGAACGCACGGTGGTGTTCCGTGAAGGATTGTGCTGAAGGATGTTTCCTGTATTTCCGGGAAATGAGGGGTAATCTGTAAAGAGAACCCCTTAACGTTTCTTATTATCTCTTTAGAACCCTATTGAAATAAAACCTCATGAAAAATATAAACAAACTACTTTCCATACTCTTTTCCTGTTGGTTGCTCGGCACGATGTGCTTGTTGAGTGCCTGTGACGATGACGATGAGATTGATCCGGCCGTATCGGCCTATTTTAAAATCAGCAACAAGGAATCCCTAGAAGCTCCGGTCACAATAAAATTTATCAACGCCTCTAAACATGGGCTAAGATTCGAATGGAATTTTGACCGGGGTGAAGTCAATGGGGAGGAAGGAGTACACACGGCTTCTACTGTTGACCCGGATTCGGTACTGTTTGCCGTACCCGGTACATATAATGTTTCACTCAAAGTATTTGGCGCTGACGGAAGTAATGTCAAGGAATTCCGTCAACCCCTTGAAATTCTGGAGCCTACTTTAACCGTTACTCATGCGTCAGACAATTCGTATTTGTACCCTACGAACGTGACCTTTACTCCTCATGCATTCCAATACGCTGACCGGGATCCGTTAACATACACTTGGGACTTTGGCAACGGCCAGACTTCCAACGAAGCCCAACCCAAAATACTCTTTGAAACCCCGGGAACGTACAAAGTAACCTGTACTTCTAACGATGGTGTGGATACCAAAACCCATACCTTTGATTTGGTCATTCAAGGAGAAATCGCTAAAACCTTGTACTTTGCGGACGGAGTATCGGGTAAAATCGTGAAACAGCGGTTGTTGGTGGAAAGTAACGAAGGACCGGAAGTACTGGGTGCCTCGGCCGGAAGTACGGTTTTACAAATGTATGTGGACAACGAAAGCATTTATATGTTGGATGCCGGGAACAGCCATGGGTACCAACTCACCGGAGACGGTAAAATCTATACGACTAATTTGGCCGGAACGACAGAGGACGTCTTTATGGATTTTGTAGGAAAAGGACCCAATGCTGCTGCGGGAGAGACCAATTCACCGGACCCTACCGGCTTTTTTATCAAAGACAATGATTTTTATTTCAATGCGCGGAATAATATGTTGAAAGTAGGGGTGAATCAAAGTAATATAGATGTAGAACAAGATCCTCTAAAGTTTTTCAATCATGCCGATTTGGATGAAAATGCAGCCGGCTATTCGGTGAACGGAGGCTGTGCTTATGATGCGGTGAACAATAAAATCTATTTTTCCAAGAATTTGCATGTCAACAAAATCGGACTTTTCCGGGTAAATGCAGACGGACAATCCGGGTATGAGGAAATCATCAGCAATGTTCCGGTGATGGATATGGCCATTGATCCAATTCATCAAAAAATCTATTTCTCCGTGATCACCTTATATAATACAGGGGTATATCCGGCAGAAGGAGGCGTGCCAGGCTTGTATATGTGTGATATGGACGGTAGCAATATCAAACTGATTGACGAAGTATGGGAAAGTGAATATTCAGGACATTTTAAATCGGCTATTTTAGGATTTGACCTGGATTTGGAAGCCGGAAAAATCTACTGGGGCTACCGGGCTGAAGGAGCTACTCCGGAAGATCCCAAAGGATCGGCCATCCGCAGAGCTAATCTGGACGGTTCGGAAAAAGAAGATTACCTGACAGGAATTTATCCGTACGCCTTGGCTATTGACCAGGTAAAACGATAGCTTACCCTGGCTTTTACCGAAGGGTTGTACTTTTGTAGAAGTAGCCCAACGGCAATATTTAAACCTTCCGGGTTTTGAAAACCCGGAAGGTTTAAAACGTATCAACTCATGACCATGCCTTCATCACCCACTTCTAACTCGTTCTTAAACTATGAAAAAAAAACGATTACTTTACGGAATACTCTGGTGCTTGCTGTTGCCGGGAGCCTTGTGGGGGCAAAACCCTAAACGGGAATTCCGGGCGGCCTGGATTGCTACGGTTTCCAATCTGGACTGGCCCTCCAGCCGGAATCTAACGGTGGCCCAGCAAAAAGAAAGCCTTATTCATATTCTGGACTCCTTAAAAGCCTTAAACCTGAATGCCGTATTGTTTCAAGTCCGGACAGAATGCGATGCATTGTACCGCTCAAACCTGGAGCCTTGGTCGTATTACCTGACGGGAGAGCAAGGCAAAGCTCCGGAAGATCCCAATTATGATCCCTTAAGTTTTGCCACAGAAGAAGCCCATAAACGGGGGATAGAGTTACATGCTTGGCTGAACCCTTACCGGGCTGCGGCCAATACGGCAGGATATGCCATGGATGAAAGTCATGTAACCAATCAACATCCCGAATGGATTCTCGAATTTCCCGGAATCAAAAAGAAAATCCTCAATCCCGGCCTTCCCGAAGTAGAAACTTATATCACCAGTGTGGTACGGGATATCGTCTCCCGTTACGATATAGATGGAATTCATTTTGACGATTATTTTTATCCTTACCCTAACAGTTCCAAGGGCTTTAACGGAATCAGTAATGAAGATGCGGATACCTATGCCACTTACGGACAAGGGTTTGACAATATCGGGGATTGGCGAAGGGAAAATATCAATCGTTTAATGCGGAGTGTGTACCAAGCCATCAAATCGGAAAAAGCGTATGTGAAGTTCGGAGTCAGTCCGTTTGGCATCTGGAAAAACGGAGTGCCGGAAGGAATCATTGGGATGAATGCCTATTCAGTAATCTATGCCGATGCTTTGACCTGGCTGACGGATGAGGCTGTGGATTATCTGACACCGCAACTCTACTGGGTGATCGGTGGAAATCAGGATTATAACAAATTGCTTCCCTGGTGGTCTGAAAAGGCCAAAGTGGCCAACAGACATCTATATGCCGGACATTCGCTGTACAATGTACAACCTCAAATGGCACCCTTGGAAGATGTTTTCTTAAAAGAACTTACGCACCCAGCTTGGCTGACAGATGCTCAAATGCCGGGGGAAATATTCCCTTTACAAAGCTTTGATGAAATTCCCAACCAGATAGAGATTAATCGTAACCACCGGAATAACAATGCTTTGGGTTCGGTATTTTTCAGAACAGGGAATATTATGAGCGATCCCAGTGGTATGATTCACCATCTGAAGAACAATCAATACAGTACCGTTGCCCTTCCTCCGGTAATGCCTTGGCTAGGCGGAGGGCTGCCCGAGGTACCCAATAATTTACAGTATGGTCAGTTGGCCGGCAGCGAACGGTATGCATTGCAATGGGATGCACCCGGTGCAGGAGAATACCGTTATGTACTATATCAATTCACTTCGGAAAATCCGACTCCGGAAGAACGGGAAATTGCGGCAAATATCCTGGCATTGACAGGAGAAACCCACAGTTTCGGAGCCAATACCCCTCCCGGACAAACGGTATGGTACGGAGTGAGTACAATAGACCGTTATGGCCGGGAAAGTGCCCTTTCTGAGTTGTTGCAAGTAGCTACACCGGAAGCGCCCGTTTTACTTGCTCCGTTGGCGGATGAGCCGGCCCTGGCAAAAGAGTTTACCTTTGAATGGCAAGCAGCTCCGGGAGCTTCGTATTATCATTTGCAAGTGGCAGAAGATGCAAATTTCCAACAGCTTATTTTTGAAAATGCCCGGCTGGAAGCCACCGAAGCGAGTGGAAGTCCGTTAAACTTGGATGGAAACAGAACCTATTTTTGGCGGGTACGAGCAGGAAATATCGCCGGCTTAGGTACCTATTCGGAAGTTAGAAGTTTTACCACCGGTTTTCCGGCTGTTCCGGTAATTACTTCTCCCACCCAAAAGGAAGAGTTTGTAAGTTTAACACCGGAATTTACCTGGCAAGCAAGTGAAGGCGCCACAACCTATCATCTTCAACTTTCAAAAGGAGGGAGCATTTTTAGCGAAGATAAAATTATCGTAGAGGTAGAAAATATTACTGAGTTGAGTTATGTGCTCAACACTCCTCTGGACAAATGGTATACCCACTATTTACGGATATCGGCAGTCAATGCCAAAGGCCGGAGCGCCTGGACGGTCCCGGTGCAATTCAAAACCACTACGGATATTCCGGAAGCTCCCACCTTTGTAAGTCCGGAGCATCAAGCAATAGACCTTCCTTTGAGCCTGAAAGTAGAATGGAATACAGTAGATTTCTCGACCGGGTATGAGTTTCAGTTGGCGAGCTCGGAGTTGTTTGATGAACAGGACGTATTGGTAGATGAAAAAAACCTGACCTGGAATGACGCTTTTTGGCAAGTTTCGAATTTGGAATACCACACTACGTATTATGCCAGGGTGAGAAGCAAATATGTAGGAGGAGTGGCCGGATGGTCGGAAACCTTGCGTTTTACCACGGAAGAAAAAGACGATATCCCTACGGGTATAGAAGATGACCCTACTTGTGAATGTACGGTACAGATCGCGCCTAATCCCGCCAGAGAACAAGTGAAACTTTCCTTTTGGCAAGCCGGTTCCGGCCCTGTGCGGGTAAGTTTGATCAATGCCATGGGAAAAACCATTGACCTGCCTTTGGATAAACGATTGTCTGGTGGGAAACATGAGTTGTATTTGGAGACGGAGCATTTACATCAGGGAGTGTATTGGCTTCGTTTTGAAACCCTTCAGGGGGCCATCGCGAAACGCTTGTTGGTCATCCATTAAAGTATAGACATAGAAAGCTAAAAATATGATCGCATTGGCATTGTCAATGACGGATCTTTATAAAACGGGTTGAACCTCTAGACTATGAGTAAAACAACTGTATTAAGCGGTTTGGAAAAATTTTGTATAGATCAGCATTTGCAAAATACTCTTTCCGGCAATATCGCTTATCTCTGCCATAATGCTTCGGTGGGACCGCAATACGAACATGGAATCAACCGGATGCTTACCTTATTTAAGAAGCGGTTTCGGGTGATCTTTTCACCACAACATGGCTTGGGGGGAGAAAAACAAGACAATATGATTGAATCCCCCCATTTCTTTCACCCTTATTTTCAGAGGCAAGTGTACAGTTTGTATTCCGATACCCGGGTGCCAAGTCCTGAAATGTTAGAAGGAATAGACCATGTATTGGTGGATTTACAGGAGGTAGGGACGCGAGCATATACCTATATTTATACCCTGTTCTTATTGATGCGACAATGTGCCAAATCGGGAGTGGAAGTGCTGGTGTTGGACCGGCCTAACCCCTTGAACGGTATAGAGTTGGAAGGGAATATATTACATCCGGATTTTGCTTCCTTCGTAGGGCTGTACCCTTTGCCGATGCGCCATGGACTGACCATTGGAGAGCTGGCTTTGATGGCCCAAAAACATTGGGGGCTAGACTGTCCGTTACGTGTGGTGAAAATGGAAGGATGGGAACGGTGGATGTATTTTGAGGATACAAAATTGCCTTGGGTGATGCCTTCTCCCAACTTACCGACAGTGGAGAGCATTTTGCCCTATGTGGGAACCGTCTTGTTTGAAGGGACGAATATTTCGGAAGGGCGGGGAACGACCAAGCCTTTTGAGATTTTAGGACATCCTGCCATCAACGCCCAGGAAGTTGTTGCGCATTTGTCTTCGGTATTTCACCAAAATAATTTGACAGGTTTGGTCTTCAGACCGCAAAATTTTATACCGGTATTTGACAAATACAAAGACCAGACTTGCGGAGGGTTTCAATTGCATATTACCGACCGTAAGACTTTTAAACCCTGGAAAGCCGGACAGTTACTTTGCCGGGAGTTGTATTCGAAACTTGGAGATGCCTTTGCCTGGTTTGAGGGTCCTTTTGAATATATAGAAAAACATTTGCCAATAGATGTATTGAACGGGACGGACCGACTACGGCAATGGGTGACGCAACAAGGAAGTATGGAGGAGCTCGAAGCTTTGGAAACGGAAGGACGCCATGAGTTTTTGACTCTAAGAAAAGAGGTATTATTATATTAAAAAAAGAACAGTATTAGTTGTAATCTTTATACTTGTAAGCAAGCTGTTTTATTAATAAAAAGTACTGGTATTGCACACTGAGTACCGGTATCACTGAATGAATATCCTATGAGCCCAATCATTGTATTTAGTATTATTTTCGGCTATTTTTTAGTCTTAATGCTTTTGTCCTTTCTTACTTCCCGGAAGGCAACTACCGATGCTTTTTTTACCGGGCAACGGCAATCCCCCTGGTATCTGGTGGCTTTTGGGATGATCGGGGCCTCCCTTTCCGGCGTAACGTTTATATCGGTGCCCGGAGAAGTGGGAAATTCCAATTGGGCTTATTTTCAAGTGGTATTGGGCAATTTAGTCGGTTATTTATTGATTGCCTTTTTACTAATTCCCCTGTATTACCGTTTGCGTTTAGTCTCGATTTACGAATACCTGGACAAGCGACTGGGGAGGTTTTCGTATAAAACGGGTTCTTTCTTTTTTCTGCTTTCGCAAACGATTGGGGCTTCTTTCCGGCTGTTTTTAGTGGCCGGAGTCTTACAGTTGGCTTTTTTCGATGCCTATGAAATTCCTTTTGCCGTTACTGTCTTTGTCACCATCTTGCTGATTTGGTTGTATACCTTTAAAGGAGGGATTAAAACCATCGTTTGGACCGATACTTTGCAAACCTTGTTTATGTTGACCACGGTTGGGGTTACGCTTTGGTTGATTTGCCGGGAACTGGATTTTAGCTTTTCTGCCATGATCCAAACCATTCAGGAAAATCCTCACTCTCAGATTTTCGTATGGGAATGGCAATCCGGTCAGAATTTCTTTAAGCAATTTATCGCCGGGGCTTTTCTGACCATCGTCATGACCGGGTTGGATCAAAATATGATGCAAAAGAACCTGACTTGTCGCAACCAAAAAGAAGCGCAAAAGAATGTTGTATGGTTCAGTATTTCTTTTGCCTTTTCCAATATCTTTTTTCTATCGCTGGGAGTATTGTTGTATGTATTTGCCTTTCAGAAAGGGATTGCCTTGCCCGGTAGTTCCGATGATCTTTTTGCGATCTTGGCTTTGGAGCATTTTAGTCCGGTAGCCGGAGCATTGTTTTTATTGGGAATTACTGCGGCAGCATATTCCAGTGCCGATTCTGCTTTGACGGCCCTTACTACCAGCTTTTGCGTAGATTTTCTCAATATTGAAAAACTCCCCGAAGAGCGGCAAAAACCGCTTCGGTTAAAAGTGCATATCGCTTTTTCACTGTTGATGTTCATGGTCATTCTCGGATTCCATGCCTTTAATGATGAAAGTGTGGTCATGGCGGTGTTTAAAGCAGCCGGCTTCACTTATGGGCCTCTGTTAGGTTTGTTTGTATTCGGAATGTTTACCAAAAGAGAGGTGAAAGACCGTTTTGTTCCCTGGATTTGCTTGATTTCTCCTTTGCTATGTTATGTGGTGAATGCCAACTCGGAAGCTTGGCTTAGGGGGTACAAATTCGGATTTGAAATTTTGGTGTTAAATGGTTTGCTCACGTTTTTAGGCCTGTATATAATCTCCGGAAAGAAAGTCTCCGATTCTGTGAAAGTGGCTGGCTAAGGGTGAATATTTAAAAAAAGGACTTGAAGATAAAATTACGGACTTCCTATCACAAGGAAAAGTTCGTACGGCTACGTACTGATTGCTCTTTATCTGAAGAGCAATAAAGCTATATTAATTCATAGATTTTGTTGTAATTATTTGATAATAAACATTTTAAATTTTACTTGTTAAAGTAATACTACTAATTGATTGTCAACGTATCGTTATATGCAGAAAACGACTCAAACACGTTTGCTTTCCTTGGATATTTTCCGGGGACTTACCGTAGCAGGAATGATTTTGGTGAATAATCCGGGCAGTTGGGGACATATATACGCCCCCCTCCGGCATGCTTCCTGGCACGGTTGCACGCCTACCGATTTGGTCTTTCCCTTCTTCCTTTTTATCGTAGGTATTTCCATTTCGCTGGCTTATACCAAGCGCAAAAAGGCGGGAGTTAGCCCGAGTTCTATGTATGGGAAAATTTTTAGCCGTACCGCCAAATTGATCTTGTTGGGCTTGTTTCTCTCTGCTTTTACCATTGCTTTTCCCTTTTTCAAGGACTGGGAAGCCATCCGTATTCCCGGAGTACTGCAACGAATAGGGCTGGTTTTTATGGTGGCCTCTTTGTTGTTTTTGCATTGTTCCTGGCGCAGTATATTATTGATTTTTGTAGGATTATTGGTGGGATATTGGGCTTTGATGAGTTTTGTGCCTGTACCGGGAGCCGGTGAGGCCAACTATGAACCCACGACCAACTTGGCTGCCTGGCTGGATCGCCTCCTGATGGAAGGACACCTCTGGAAAAAAGCCTGGGACCCGGAAGGTCTGTTGAGTACTTTACCCGCCATCGGCACTGCCTTGTTCGGAATTTTGATTGGGAAAATTCTTTTGCAAAAATCGCTTACAGAATTCCAAAAGATTCAATATTTTCTGGGGATTGGCCTGGGAGGAATTCTATTGGGCATGTTGTGGGATCCTTTTTTCCCGATTAACAAGGGTTTGTGGACCAGCTCTTATGTCTTGTTTACCGGAGGACTTGCCAGTACACTTTTTGGAATGATCTATGCCATCGCGGACGTATGGAAAAAACAAGATTGGGGCAACGTGTTTGTTGTATACGGTTCCAATGCCATTACCGTATTTTTCCTTTCCGGATTGATTGCCAAAACGTTTTACCAATGTAAATGGACCAATGGAGAAGGAAGTACGGAGAGTCTTCATGGTTTTTTGTACCAACAGTTGTATACTTCCTGGATCTCTGTTCCCGAGCTTTCTTCACTCATGTATGCCTTAACAGTTGTCGTGTTTTATTACTTGGTACTATATGTAATGTACCGGAAGAAGATTTTTGTGAAATTGTAAAAAAAGCCCGAAAGCAAACGGAGGTTATAATTTCTGGCTCAAGGTGATGAGGTATTCTTTATTCTTGGCCAGGTTTTGTGCTTGAACAAATTGAGATAGCTAACTTTATGACAGCCCACCTTGCTCTTAATATTACATTTACAAGTAAAATGTTCCTGAAATGGGTGACATTAAGGAGAACTTGGGTATGGTGAAGGCTTAGTTTATACTTTTATAAACTAAGCCATTTTTTGTCAAGGTAAACAGATCTGAAATAAGCAGATAAGGCAACTTCTATCAAGTAATTGTTTACTTGTTCAATCTATAGTTGGACATAGTAAAGTCTTCTTCAAAACCCAATTTCAGATACAAACCTTTTCCCATATCAGATGCTTGCAGGGTAGCATACTCCATCTTTTGATCCTTGGCCAGGTTCAGCAACTGAATGGTGATTTGTTCGGCCAAGCCTTTTCTCCGCATTTTCGGACTGACGCCGATAGAGTGAATACCGGCAACCTTACCGGTTTGATACAAAACTCCGGTACCTGCAGGCTGGTTTTGATGGTAAGCAATAAAGTATTGTACTGGATCCATGGTCTTTCGGATGACATCCGGATGGATGAGGTAGCCAAAAGCACTCGCAAACAGCTCCGACCAAAGTTCCGCACCTTTGTGTTGCTCCAGAAGCCGGAGTTGTACCGTATTATTCTCTTCAAATGCATGCTCCAGTTTTAAATGCATGCCTATTTGTCCGAAAGCCTGGGTAAAACCCTGCTGTTCTAATAAGGAAGAACGGTCCTCCAGATTTTTTCCCCACACCGGGATCGTAAACTTTTCGGCAAATGAAGTGATCTTGTTTTTAGCTTGAAGTAAGTGTTCTTCTTGAAAGTCTTGTTTAAACCACAAGCGGTTCGGCCATTCCGAAAATGGTATTCTGCTATAATAAAAGAAACCTTCTTCTCTAAGTACATGACAAAAATAAGCAGAGGGCTTTTTTAATCATATTATTGATATTATTTAAAAACACCTCTGAGAGTTTATCAAGGCCATAGGAGAAAAAGCTAACCGCTCTTCTGCCATGCTT